>DATFWE010000149.1:0-35181 GCA_035259575.1 Haliangiales bacterium | reverse complement strand
CGCCGTCGATGACCGGCGCCCCGGAGATGTGACGCTCTCTGAACAGCTTGGCGACGACGGACAGGCTGGTGTCCGGCGCCACGGCCACCACGTCTCGCGTCATGATGTCCCGCACCAGGAGGTCCATGGGACGAAGCTAGTCGTCCCGGGGCGGGACTGCAAGGGGTGGGCTCAGTCGGTCCACGGATTCTTCACCGCGGTGAAGTTCAGATAGAAGTACCAGCCGACGACGCCGCCGGGCCCGGTGTCCTTGTCGCTGTAGGTGGAGCAGTTGCTCGAGCCGCCGGGGAGGAGGCGGCTCAGCGGCGTGTTGCCGAGGAACGGCAGCGGGATGATCGTCGCGTCGGCGTCCGCCTCGGAGATGAAGCCGCGGAGGAGGCCGACGGTCATGCCCGTCGCCGGGTCGCCGTTGTAGGTCCCCGCCACCTGCGCGTTCTTGAGGGTGATGTTGACGCCGGCGAGCGTGACGACGAGGTCGCGCGGGTCGCTCACGAAGCAGGGGCCGTCGACCGTGGCGATCGCCGGCGAGTACACGTGCGCCGTCGAGCCGGCGAGCACGCCGAGGCAGGTCCCCGTCGACCGGTTGGTCGCGTGCGCCGGGTAGCGCGCCCCGGTGCCGGCGGTGCAGGTCGTGGCCGGGCCGGCCGGCGCGGTGCAGCTGGCGAACACGAGCTCGATGGAGGCGTCGCCCGTCTGGCGCAGCGGCTCGAACGCCAGCACCGGGCTGAGGTCGATGAGGCCGTTCGCGTCGGCGTCGCCGCTGAGCTCGTCGTGGAGCTTGCCGTTGACCGAGATGCCCGCGACGGCGGTGTCGGTGAGGTCCTGGCACGAGCCGAGCGCGAGCGTCACGTGCGGGTCGCGCAGCCACATCTGATCGATGCGGAAGCCGGTCGGCGGCACCGCCTCGATCTGGCAGGTATGCGAGCAGCCGTCGCCGTCGGTGGTGTTGCCGTCGTCGCACGCCTCGCCCGCCTCGACCACGCCGTTGCCGCACACCGGGGCGCAGTCGCTGTCGGTGTTGTTGTTCTGGCCCGGCGGGCAGCAGCCGTCGCCGTTTCGGGGCGACGTCACCGGGTCGTGGCTGCAGCTCGCGTTGCACGTCCCGCCGGCGTGGAGCGTGTCGGTGGTGCAGGCGTTGCCGTCGTCGCAGCTCGTCGGGCACGCGCCGGGCTGGCCGGCCGGGATGCCGGTGTCGCAGGTCTCGGGCGGCGTCACCACGCCATCGCCGCACGTCGCGGGGCAGTCGCTGTCGGTGCTGTGGTTCTGGCCCGGGGGGCAGCAGCCGTCGCCGTCGACGGGCAGCGTGACCGGGTCGTGGCTGCAGCTCGCGTTGCACGTCCCCGCGGAGTGGAGCGTGTCGGTGGTGCACGCGTTGCCGTCGTCGCAGCTCGTCGGGCACGCGCCCGGCTGGCCGGCGGGGATGGCCGTGTCGCACGTCTCGGGCGGCGTCACCACGCCGTCGCCGCACGTGGCGGGGCAGTCGCTGTCCGTTCCGTGGTTCTGTCCCGCCGGGCAGCAGCCGTCGCCGTCGTGCGGATCGGTGATGTCGGTGTGCTTGCACTGCGCCTGGCAGGTGCCACCGGCGACGAGCACGTCGGTCGTGCAGGCCTGGCCGTCGTCGCAGCTCGTCGGGCACGAGCCGTCGCCCGACGGGATGCCCGTGTCGCACAGCTCGCCGGGATCGATCGTGCCGTTGCCGCAGGTGTCGGTGGCGCGGAGCTTCCACATTCTGTTCATGCGCATCGCCTGCCCGCGCGTGAAATGGTTCATGCAGGCGTCGTCGGGGTAGTCCATGAAGTTCGTGATGTCGTCGGGCGGGTCGAACGGCGGGTTCGATCCGGGGCACGAGTTGCGCGGCACGCACTCGTAGTTGGGATCGCGCACGCGCGGCGTGTCGCGCACGGCGTCCCCGGGGGCGTTGCAGCCGTTCTGGAACGTGTGGTAGAGGCCGAGCCAGTGGCCGACCTCGTGCACCGCCGTGTCGCCGAGGTTGTAGGGCGACGCGTCGCCGCCGGGCAGCGACGAGTAGAGGACGACGACGCCGTCCATCAACGGCTCGGCGGCCAGATCCCACGGGAACGTGGCCCAGCCGAGCACCCCATCGCCCAGGTTCGCCGTGTAGAGGTTCAGCGCCGACGGGCCGCCGCGGTGAAGCGCCGTCTTCATGGCGCTCTCCTCGGGCGACCCGAAGGTGACGCCGTACCAGGCGGCGTTGGTGATGACCTCGTAGCTGGCCAGGCGGAAGCGGTAGGCGGTGTTCGCCGCGTCGGTCGCCTGCCCGCCGGCGTAGGCGTCGCTCATCTCGTCGAGCTGGGCCTGCGCCTGCGCCTGCGAGACGATGCCGCCGGTGCCGTCGGTGATGACGTGGACGTGCACGTCGATCTGGATCGAGCCCGGCTGGCGATCCGGCTCGACCGGGAACTGGCGATCCAGCTTGTTCTCGACGCGCGTCGCGTTCGCCACGTCGAGATCCGGGACCGCGCACTTGCGTTGCTTGCTCCCCGTCGGGGACGGCGGGCCTCCCGAGACACCCGCGCATCCGACAAACACACACAGGGTTGTGCCGAGCAGCGACGTCCGCATCATTCCGCACCTCCGACCTAGGCTTACGAAGTGCCCTTTTGTCGCATGACGTCGGTGTATGGTGGGCCAAAAACGACATCATAAGATGCGAAAAGTACGGCTTCTTTCTACATTTGACTACGTTATCCTACAAGACGAAGCTGCCGATGAGGGGCACGTGATCGGAGCAGCCGTGGAAAGGAGAGCTGTCGTCGGCGAAGCGGTGGGTGCCGTCCATGTCGAGCCAGGTAATCCCGTTGGAAGACGAAAACATGTGATCGAGGTGCATGCGGAGGCGGGCGATCCCCGCGGTCGGAAATCCGCGCAGGTGGTTGGCCTCGATCAGGCCCAGCGTCTCCTGCACCCCGCGCATGCCGGCTTCTGCCGTGAGAAAACGATAGACCGGCGATCCCGGCGGCGAGTTGAAGTCGCCGCAGACGATGAACGGCTCGCCGGCGTTCGCCTGCACGAAGCGGGACAACGTTTCCGCCTCCTTGAGCTGATTCGGGCCGAATCCCATCTTGTTCGGGCTCGCCCAGAACTGGCGCGCGAACGGCGACGGAAGCGACAGGTGCGTGTTGACGAGATCGAGGTGCTTGCCCGATTTGCCGTCGACGAGGAGGCGCATGTGCGCGCAGATCCGCGTCTGCTTGCGGTTGCGCAGCGCCGCGACGTGGTGGTGCGTGATGCGGTGGGGCGCGTCGCGGTTGTGCCCGACGACGGCGAGGCGCTCGATATTGACGATGATCGCGAGCCCCGTGGTGTAGATGGGCAGGCTCGCCGGGCCGTAGCGGTGCGCCGGGAAGTAGAACGCCTCGTAGGGATCATGCTTGCCCGACAGCTGGAGCGCGGTGCCGAGGGCGCGCATGAACGTTTCGAGCTGCGTCTCCGTCTGGTCGGGCCGTCGGGCCGCCGCGATGCGCGAGCGCACCGAGATGTGCTCCACCTCCTGGAGGCAGATGACGTCGGGGAGCGGGCGCATCCCCGCCACCGCGGCGGCGATGCGCTTCTTGGCGCGCTCGGTCGACGCCAGGCCCCGGAGCGCGTGCCCGAAGTAGCGGACGTTGTAGCTGAGGATGCGGAAATGCTTCAGATCAAGTCGAATCGGGGGTTCTGGCGGCGCCGCCATACGAAACCGTCGAGAATGTAGTGGGTGACCTGCGGGAGCGCAAGCAGCGGGACCAGGAGCGCGCGCAGGGCGCCGAGGTCGATGGGGCCGCCGAACAGCCACGGGCGCTCGTGCCAGATCGTCCTGTCCCAGAGGAGCTCCTCGACGAACGCCGCGGCCCACAGGAGCGAGAGCATCGCCGCCGGTCCGCGCCGGAACAGGCGCCACACGCCGCGTCCGTCCTCCTGGGCCGCGCGCCGCCGCCCGTACCAGTAGACGAGCGCCATGTAGGGGATGCCGTGGATGAGCACGTTCGTGACGGTGAACGCGTAGTCGCTGTTCTGCGCGACGATGCCGGCGTACCAGCAGGCGGCGGTCGTCGCGACGAGGATGTCCTTGCCCGGGGTGCCGCGGCGGCGCGCGTAGCGCCACGCGGCGCGGCCGGCGTAGGCGGCGAGGAGCGCGACGTAGGCGGGGAGCGCCGCCGACGCGAGCGCCGCGGGGAGGGCGGCGAAGTCGCCGGGGAGGAACCAGTTGAACCGCCGCGGCAGGTGCGCGTGCCACCAGAGGAGCGGATAGACGGTGGCGGCGTAGACGGCGCCGAGGTCGAGCGCGCGGCCGAGGCGATCGCGCTCGCCGGCGCGCGCGCGATACAGGAGCACCCAGCCCGCCTGCTGGCGGACGAAGTGGAACACCGCGACGTACGCGAGGACGCGCCAGAAGACCGCTTCGCCCTGGGTGAACAGCAGGACGCCGGCGACGAAACCACCGATAGGGACGAGGGCGTAGAGCGCGGGGCGGCGGCGGAGCTCGTCGGAATCGAGGTACACGCGGAAGCCGGTCGCCCACACATGGGCGACATCGACGAGGAGGACGGCCGTGATCCACGTCCACTCCGGCGTGTCGGCGACGGGGAGCGCGCACAGGGCGAGCGCGACGAGCGCCGGCGCGAGGAACACGGCGAGATCGACGCGGCGGGAGAAGAGCCAGGTCATTGTTGCATCGCTCGCTCGCTCCGGCGCCGGGCTCCAGCTCGCTCGGCTGCGCCTCGCTCCAGGGTCGCCTGCTCGGCGCCTCCGCTCGCTCGCTTCACCGGATGCTCTCCGCCGGCCGCCCGAGCGAGGCCAGCACCTCCTCGGCGGCGCGCACGCCGTGATCGAACGCCTCCTCGAAGAGCGCCACGCCGGATAGATCCGAACAGGCGAAGTGCACCCCGCGGAAGGGCGCGCCGCGCGCACGCGCCCCCCACACGAAGCCCGGACGGGGCCGGATCATCGCGTGGCCCCAGCGCATGACGTCCACGCGCTCGACGAGATCGGCGATCTCGGGGTGGGCGCGGCCGAGGTCGGCCAGCGCCACGTCGGCCCATTCGGGCTGGCCGGCGGCGAGGAGCGCCCGCCGGGCGGCGGCGCCGTCGCCGACGAGCGGATAGTAGTAGGTGAGCACCGTCGGCCCCTGCTCGGGCCCGCGCTGGTGCGTGGCCACGACGTAGCCGAGCGACGGGCTGTCGTAGAGGACGTTGTCCCACGCGAGCGGAAAGCCGCGGCCGAGCGGTCGCCCGCCGAGGTGCAGGTTGGCCACCATCCACGCGCCGTACTCGAATCCCGCGCGGTCGTCGGGGAGGCCGCGAATCGTCCGCCGCGCGACGAACTGCGGCGCGGCGAAGATGACCCGCTCGGCGCGCACGCCGAACGGATCGCCGCGGCGAGCGCGGAACGTGACGTCGACGCCGGCGTCGCCGGGAGCCACGTCGCACGCCGCCGCGTCGAGCCGCGCCCGATCGGCGACGCGCCGCCACAGGTGCGCCACCAGGCGGCCGTTTCCCTGCGGCCAGGTCATGAGCGGGCGCGACTCCGCCGCGCTGCGCGTCGCGCGCGACGCGAAGTAGAAGACGCCCGCCCAGGCGCTCGTCCCGTCGAGCGTCGTGCAGTAGTCGTCGCGGCAGGCGTAGTCGAGGAGCCACAGCAGGCGCGGCGAGGTGAAGCCGCGCCGGCCTGCCCAGTCGCGGAAGCTCTCGCGGTCGAGCGCCGTCACCTCGGCGTCATCGGAGGCGCGCGCGGTGGGGAGCGTGAACGCGCGGCGGCCCCTGCCGTCGCGGAAGTCCACCCATCGCTGGATCTCGGCGAGGAACGTGGCGAGCTGCCGCTCGTCGTCGGGGGAGGCCCCGGCATGGAGGTAGAGCCCCTCGTACCAGCGCCCGCGGTAGTAGACGCGCTCCTCGGGGTCGCGCACGAGATCCTGCTCGGCGATGACCGGCTCGCCGTCGGCGTCGGTGCCGTCGAGGATGCCCATCTCGCCCAGCAGGAGGAGGAGCGCGGGATTGTCGCGCGTGGGCGCGGGGACGTAGTGCGCGCCCCAGGGGTAGGCGTCGCCGGCGCGGGCGGTGCCGCCGGGGGCGCCCTCGAGCTCGAACAGGCGGAAATCGGTGAAGCCGGCGTGGTGGAGGCGCCAGGCCGCGGCCAGGCCGGCGACGCCCCCGCCGACGATCGCCACGCGCTCGCGCGTCCACGCCGCCGGCCGCGGCGGCGGCTCGTCGCGCAGGAGGTGGCCGAACGCGTCGGAGGCGCCGACGAGCTCGCCGGGCGGACGCGGCGGCGGCCGGCGCGCGCAGGCGGCCGCGATCGGCGCCCCGAGGAACGCGGCCAAGAAGTCGCGCCGAGTGAGATTGGCCGTCATGACGGCCAATCTAGTCCCAGCGGCGCCATTCGCGCTCGTACGTGCGGACGAGCACCTGGTTGTCGAGGCGGTTCACCTCGACGGGGACGGGCGTCATGTCGGCGGAGAAACGGAACATCGCGGCGAGCGCGTCGTCGTTGAGGAACGCCAGGCCGGAGGGCGCCGCGGCGACGCTGCGCGGCGGTTCGAACGGGTCGAGCCGCGCGAGCGCGAAGCCCCACACGCCGAACGACGGCACCGTCGCCTGGTACGGCGCGACCTTGAACCCTGCCGCCTCGAGCGTGCGCACGATGCACCAGAAGCTCTCGCGCGCGAACAGCGGCGACGTCGACTGCACCGCCACCGTCGCGCCCGGCGCGAGCCGCCGCGCCAGCAGGCGGTAGAAGCGCGTGGTGTAGAGCTTGCCCAGCGCGAAGTTGTTCGGGTCGGGGAAGTCGACGATCGCCGCGTCCCACCGGTCCGTCCCCTCCTCCAACCAGATCATCGCGTCGGCATGGACCACGGTGAGGCGCGGGTCGCGGAACGCGTGGCGGTTGAGCTCGCCGAGGGGCGGGAACTTGTCGGACAGCGCCGTCATGTCCGGGTCGAGGTCCACGAGCGTCACGCGCTCGACGGGCCAGCGCTCGATCTCGCGCAGCGCAAGGCCGTCGCCGCCGCCGAGGACGAGGACGCGCTTGGCCCCGCCGCGGACGAGCAGCGCCGGGTGGACGAGCGCCTCGTGGTAGCGGCGCTCGTCGACCGACGAGAACTGCAGGTTGCCGTTGAGGTAGAGCTGGAAGCCCGCGCCGCCGCGCGTGACGACGATGCGCTGGTACGGGCTCTGCTTGGCGTAGACGACCTCGTCGGGGAACATCTGCGCCTCGGCGAGGGTGGTGAGCCGGTCGGCGAACGCGATCCCGACGGTGAGGAGGCCGATCACCAGCGCGGCGCGCGCGCGCAAGCCGGCGACGCCGCCGTGAAGGAGGCCGCGCATGGTGTAGGTCCCCCACAGCCCGACGAGGGCGTTCAGGACGCCCACCGCGAGCGACGTCCGCACCAGTCCCAGGCGCGGCACGAACACCAGCGGGAAGAGGATCGACGCCAGGAGCGCCCCGAGGTAGTCGAACGACAGGACGCGCGACACCAGGTCCTTGAACGACAGGTGCTCGCGCAGGATGCGCATGAGCAGCGGCAGCTCCAGCCCGACGAGGGTGCCGATGAGGAACACCAGCGAGTAGAGGACGACGTAGAACGCCGCCGAGCGGGCGAACGCGAAGAACAGGAGGGGCGCCGAGACGCCGCCGAGGAGGGCCACGCCGAGCTCGACCTCGAGGAAGACGCGCGCGATCCCGCGGTCGACGTAGCGCGACACGAACGCCCCGGCGCCGAGCGCGGAGATGAACAGGCCGATGATCAGGCTGAACTGGGTGATGGAATCGCCGAGGAGGTAGCTCGCGAGCGTGGCGGCGAGGAGCTCGTAGATGAGCCCGCACGCCGCCACGATGAGGACGTTCAGGTAGAAGACGGAGATGGTCGGCGAGCGCGGGGGCTCAGCCATGTATCGCCGCGGACACGATAATCGCGATCCCGATGATCACGCTGCCGATCAGGATCGCGAGCGAGGTGTTCTGGTCGTCCTCGATCTCCTTGCGGATCGAGAACGGGCTGATGAGCGTGATCAGCCAGAACGCCAGGAGGAAGAGCACGATGCCGACGCCGGCGAAGGCCAGCGACTGCACGAGGGCTTTGATGAGGGAATCGGGCATGTCACTTGCCTCCGTGGAAGCCGGAATACCAGAAATGGAACGTGCGGTAGCCGCCGGGCGAGCCGCGCTGATCGGGGGGGATGGTCAGGCGCTCGCCCGTCCCGCCGATCTCCATGCCGAGCGCCGTCTTGGCGGCCCATCCGGCGAGCAGGGTACCGCCGAGGACGAGATACACGATCACTGCGCCCGAGAAACGTTTCATGGCGTTCGCCCCTCGAGAGACGAATTGGACCAGCGCCGCGACTCGAACGACGCGCGGAGGACCGCGAAGAGGAGCCCGCCGGCGACGATCGCGCCGAGCACGATGGCGATGTCGCGGACGCGCAGGATGCCCTGGCTCACGGTCACCTCGATCTGCGCGGGCGAGGTCCAGCGGGACCACTGGCCCTCGAGCCGCAGCGCGTAGCTGCCGGCGGGCACCGACGACAGGAACCGCGAGTCGCTGCGGTCGCCCTCGCCTTCGTAGTACTCGAGCTCGATGCCGAAATCGACGACGAGGCCGGTCTCGGTGGCGACGAGATCCCCCTGGGCGTAGAACCACGCCTCGCCGAGGCGCGGGTCGGCGAGCTCGACGACGACGTTGCGCCCGCCGGCGACCGCGAACGGCTCGGAGAACCATACCGCGGTCGCCGACGCGTTGGCGAGCGCCGGGAAGTCCGCCGTCTGATGGAACGCCACCGAGCGCGGGACGACGAACGCGAACGCGAGGACGACGACGATCGCGGCCGCACCGAGGAGCGCCGCGGCCACCGACCACGCGCCGTGGGGCCACGGCTGGTTGGGGGCGATCCCCACGGGCGGCGGACCGGGCTCGAGGCCGAACGCCTTGTCCACGTCCGCCGGCGGCAGGTAGGTGGCGAGCGACCAGGTCACCTCCTCGCTCGCCTCGGAGCCGCTGTGCTCCCACGACAGCATCGCCGGCGGGGCCACGTAGTCGGCGACGTCGGACTCCTGCCCCGCCTCGACCTTCCAGTAGAGCTCGCCGAGGACCTGGTCCACCCGCGCCGTCGCCGAGGAGAACAGCTTGAAGCGGCGGCCTTTGAGCCGGGCGAACCTCCCGGACACCTCGACGTCGCCGGGCGCGACCGGCTCGACGAAGCTCCAGTGCCCGTCGCTGAGGACGAGCCAGCGGAAGCCGGCGGCGGGCTCGTAGAGCAGCCACTCCTCCCACGGGTAGCGCGTGCCGTCGACCTCGACGGAGCGAGCGAGGTAGCCGATAGTCGTGTAGGTCGCGCCGCCGACGGACCCGGTCTTGCCGAGCGGGATGCGCAGCTGGGGCCGGTCGTTGGCCAGCGACTTCAGCGCGACGAGGTTTCCCTGGTTGACGTCGAGGAGCGTCCCGCAGTAGGGGCAGCCCACGCGCTGCGTCTGGTCGGGGGCGCGGAGCTCGAGCGCGCCGTCGCAGTTGGGGCAGGCGACGCGCGCCGCCGCGATCTTCGCGACCGGCCGTTCGGCGGCGGCGCGGCCGGCGAGGCCGAGGTCGGCGAGCGTCACCTCCACGCCGGAGAACACGCGCGGCGCGTCCTCGCTGTAGTCGATGGTCGCGAACCAGCCGGACTGCGAGCCGAGATCGGCGTAGCGATAGGTCTCGCCGGGCGTGAGCCGGAACGGGATCTCCCCCTCGGCGCCGGCGTACGCCGCCTCCGCCTTCTCCGCCACCATGAATTCGCCGATGTCGAGGCGGACGCTGCGCCCCACGGCGACGAGATCCCAGGCGGGCGCGGCGCACCGCACCTCGAACGTGAGGTAGAACTTCCCCTGCGCCTCGGCGAGCCAGCCCCAGCGGCCGTCGGCGAAGTGGGCGTACCACTCCTCCCATGTTCCCCCCGCCGGGTGGCGGAGGAGCACGCGGCCGGTGAGCGTGAAGCCCTGCCCCTGGTAGGCGCCGTCGAGCCCGGTCGCGAGCGGCGAGCGGCTGTCGGCGACGTCGCCGATCTTGCCCAGGTTCTCGTAGGTGAGGTCGCCGCGCGCGACGACGGAGTTGCAGTACTCGCACACGCGCACGATCGCCCCGGGGTCCTTGAACGCGATCTCGGCGCCGCAGCCGGGGCAGACGGCTGCCTTCATTCTTCGCTCCCGCGGCGGACGCGGCGGACGTGCACGCGCGCGGCGCCGAGACGCGCGGCGAGGCGCTCTTCCCAGGGGAACGCGGGGCGCGGCCGGCAGCAGTAGAGGTTGAAGCTGGCGTAACCCCGCTCGGGAAACGTGTGGCAGGCGAGGTGCGATTCCGAGAGGAGGTACAGCGCGGTCACGCCGCCGGGCCCGGGGAACGCGTGGACCTGCGGCGCGCCGACGACGCGCAGCGCCAGCGCCGCCACGATCTCGTCGAGCGTCCCGCGCACGAGGGCGGGATCGCGAAGCCGCTCCGCGTCGCAGCCGTACGCGTCGACCAAGATCTCGTCGCCCGTCATGACGACGCGACGAGAATAGATGATGAGCGCTCGCAGTGTAAAGGTTATGCTTTTTGCATGCAGCCCACGCTTCTCGAGCAGCTCGAAACCATGACCGTCGTGGTGTCTGACACGGGAGACTTCAACTCCATTGCCGAGTTCCGCCCGCGCGATGCCACCACCAATCCCTCGCTCCTCCAGACCGCCGCGCAGATGCCGGAGTACCGCGAGCTCGTCGACGAGGCGCTCCGCTGGGCGCACAAGACTGCGGTGGCGGGCGCGCCGCTCAAGGTCGTGATCGATCTCGCGATCGACCGCCTGTTCGTTGAGTTCGGCCTGCGCATCCTGAAGATCATTCCCGGGCGCGTCTCCACCGAGGTGGACGCGCGCCTGTCGTGGGACACGCGCGGCAGCGTCGACAAGGCGCGGCAGCTGATCAAGTTCTACGAGGACTCGGGCGCGTCGCGCGAGCGCGTGCTGATCAAGCTGGCGTCGACGTGGGAGGGCATCCGCGCCGCCGAGATCCTGGAGAAGGAGGGCATCCACTGCAACATGACCCTGCTCTTCGGCCTCCACCAGGCGATCGCCTCGGCCGAGGCCGGCGCGACGTTGATCTCGCCGTTCGTGGGGCGGATCCTCGACTGGCATAAGAAGGCGACGGGCAGGGAGAGCTACCCGGCTCCCGAGGACCCCGGCGTCCAGTCGGTGACGCGCATCTACGACTACTTCAAGAAGTTCGGCTACAAGACCGAGGTGATGGGCGCGAGCTTCCGCAACCTGGGCGAGATCACCGAGCTCGCCGGGTGCGATCTGCTCACCATCGCACCCGCGTTCCTCGCCGAGCTCAAGCAGCGGAGCGGCGAGCTGCCGCGCAAGCTCGACCCGCAGAAGAGCCGCGACAAGGCGATCGACAAGATCGTCATGGACGAGGCGACGTTCCGCAAGATGCACGCGGAGGACAAGATGGCGCACGAGAAGCTCGACGAGGGGATCCAGGGCTTCTCCAAGTCCATCGTGGCGCTGGAGAAGCTCCTCGAGGAGCGGCAGAAGGCGCTCGACGGCAAGGCGCGCATCGGCGACGCCGCGCGGGAGTTCTTCAACGTCTACGACCTCGACGGCGACGGCTACATCACGCGCGAAGAATGGGGAGGCACCGCGGCGGTGTTCTGGGCGCTCGACGCCAACCACGACGGGCGGATCTCGCCGGAGGAGATGGCGACCGGGCTGGGGATCGCGTTCATGCTCGACAGGGCGAAGCCATGAGCCGGCGAGCGGAGGCGCGCATGCCCGCGACCCTGGAGCGAGGTGCAGCCGAGCGACCTGGAGCGGCGCGCCGGAGCGAGCCGGCGGGGCAACAATGACCTCCTCCTGGGAGCGGTTCAAGGATTACTACCTAGCCTGCCCGTCGATCGGCCTCGCCGTGGACATCAGCCGCATGGACTTCGACGCCGGGTTCTTCGCGGCGGTGGAGCCCAGGATCCAGGCCGCGTTCGACGAGATGGAGGCGCTCGAGAAGGGCGCGATCGCCAACCCCGACGAGAAGCGCATGGTCGGGCACTACTGGCTGCGCGCGCCGGCGCTGGCGCCGACCCCCGAGATCCGGGCCGCCATCGAGGGGACCGTGGCGCGGGTCGCCGCGTTCGCGCGCGACGTCCACTCGGGCGCGATCGGCGGCGCCGCCGGGCACTTCCGCCACCTCCTCGTCGTTGGCATCGGCGGCTCGGCGCTCGGGCCGCAGCTCGCCGCCGCGGCGCTGGGCGGGACGCGCGATCGCCTGCGTGTGTCGTTCTTCGACAACACCGATCCCGACGGTATCGACCGCGTGCTCGACGGGCTCGACGGGCTCCTGGGCGAGACGCTCGTCGTCGTCATCTCCAAGTCGGGCGGCACGAAGGAGACGCGCAACGGCATGGTCGAGGCCGACGCCGCCTACCGCGCCGCCGGGCTGTCGTTCGCGCGTCACGCCGTGGCGGTGACCGGCGCGGGCTCGGAGCTCGACAAGCTGGCCGAGGGCGACGGGTGGCTGGCGCGCTTCCCCATGTGGGACTGGGTCGGCGGACGCACGTCGGAGACGAGCGCGGTCGGGCTCCTGCCCGCAGCGCTGCAGGGCCTCGACATCGGCGCGATCCTCGCCGGCGCGGCCGCGGCCGACGAGGTCACGCGCACGCGGGAGACGCGGCGCAACCCGGCGGCGCTGCTGGCGCTCATGTGGCATTTCGCCACCGGCGGGCGCGGCCAGAAGGACATGGTCGTCCTCCCCTACCGCGACCGGCTCGAGCTCATGTCGCGCTATCTCCAGCAGTTGGTGATGGAGAGCCTGGGCAAGGAGAGGGACCGCGCCGGGAACGTCGTCCATCAGGGCATCGCGGTCTACGGCAACAAGGGATCGACCGACCAGCACGCCTACGTGCAGCAGCTGCGCGAGGGCGTGCCGAATTTTTTCGTCACGTTCATCGAGGTGCTGCGCGACCGCGACGGCAAGTCGATCGACGTCGAGGACGGCGCGACGTCGGGGGACTTCCTGTCCGGCTTCCTCATGGGGACGCGGCGCGCGCTCCACGAGAACGGGCGGCAGTCGATCACGCTCACCCTCGACGGGCTCGACGCGCGCGCGCTGGGCACGCTCATCGCCGTGTACGAGCGCGCGGTCGGGCTCTACGGCGCGCTCGTGAACGTGAACGCCTACCACCAGCCGGGCGTGGAGGCGGGGAAGAAGGCCGCGTCGTCGGTGCTGGTGCTGCAGCGGCGCGCGCTGCAGGCGCTGAACGAGCGCGGCCGCGCAATGACCGCCGACGAGGTCGCGGCGGCCCTCGACGCGCGCGCCGACACCGAGACGCTGTGGAAGATCCTCGAGCACGCGGCGGCCAACCCCGACCACCGCCTGGTGCGCACGCCGGGAGCGACCCCGTTCGACGCCGCCTACGCCATCGCGCCGTGACCAAGCCGACAGCAGATCCGCCCACCCTCGTCGTCGTCGGGGCCGGCGCCGCCGGCGCGGTCGTCGCCGCGCGGGCGAGCGAGAGCGGGCGCGAGAACGTCCTCCTCATCGAGGCCGGTCCCGACTACCCCGCCGAGCTCCCCGAGGACATCCGCGACGGGACGCGCAACTCGCTGCGCGATCACGACTGGGGCTATCGCTTTCGCCCGACGCGGGGACAGATCCTTTTCCCCATGCCGCGCGGGCGCGTGGTGGGGGGTTCGTCGGCGGTGAACACTTGCATCGCGCTGCGCGGCCATCCCTACGACTACGACGAGTGGGGCCTGCCGGAGTGGACGTGGGACAATGTGTTCCCGGCGTTCGTGCGGCTCGAGACGGACCTCGACATCCGGAACGAGTGGCACGGCGCCGACGGGCCGGTGCCCATCCGCCGCCACCGCATGGACGAGCTCGTCCCCTGGCAGGCGGCGTTCCTCGAGGCGTGCGAGATGCTCGGCTTCCCGCGCTCGAGCGATCAGAACGATCCGCGCCAGACCGGCTACGCGCCCCATCCGATGAACAAGATCGACGGGCGCCGCATGAGCGCGGCGGTGTGCTACCTCACGCCCGCGGTACGCGCGCGCCCGAACCTCACCATCCGGCCGAACACGCTCGTGCACCGGGTCCACCTCGACCGCGGCCGCGTGACGGGGATCGAGGTCGAGACCGACGGGCGGATCGAGACGGTGCGCGCCGGCCGCGTGGTCCTGTGCGGCGGCGCGATCGCCACCCCCGGCGTCCTCCTCCGCTCGGGCATCGGGTCGCGCGAGCAGCTCGCGCGCATGGGGGTGCGCCTCGCCGTCGAGAACCACGGCGTGGGCGAGCGCCTCCTCGACCACCCCGGCGTCGCGATCGTCATGGTGCCCAAGCCGCGCGTCGCCCCGCGGTCGCATCCGCTCATCCAGGTCGGCCTGCGCTACCGCACGCCCGACAGCCCGGTCCCGAACAACATGATGTGCCAGCCGGGCGGGTTCCTGCAGTTTCCCCAGCGGATCGCGCCCCTGGTGAACATCATGGGCCACCTCGGCAAACCGCGCGGCTGGGGCAGGATGGTGTACCCCAGCGCCGATCCGCGCGCGCACCCGCTCATCGACGCGGACATGCTGCACCACCCCGACGACCGCGCCGAGGCGCTCTATGCGCTCGAGCTCTTCTATCGCCTTGCGTCGACTACCCCCATGAAAAAGCTCGCCTATTTTTTTTGGCCGCCCGAGCGGGCGCTGCGCACCGTCGACGGGCGCGAGGCGTGGGTGTGGCGGGTGTGTGGCTCCGGCTACCACCCGTGCGGCTCGGTGCCGATGGGCGTCGAGGACGACGGGTCGGCGGCGCTGGATCAATACGGGCGCGTGCGCGGGACGGCCGGGCTCCACGTCGCCGACGCCAGCATCATGCCCACCGTGCCGAGCTCGAACACCAACCTCCCCTCGATCATGATCGGGGAGCGGTTCGGCGCATGGTTCCGCGACGGCGTTTTGTGATCTTTCTATGCGGCCGGTCCGGTCAGACCATATTAATGTATGGGTATGAGCGCCAACGCTGAGATCATCCTGGGTGACGGCGAGAAGCTCTCCTGTCCCGTGGTCGTCGGCACGGAGAACGAAAAAGCCGTCGACATCGGCCAGCTCCGCAACAAGACAGGCTACGTGTCGCTCGACCCGGCCTATGTCAACACGGCCGCGTGCAAGAGCGCGATCACGTTCCTGGACGGCGAACGCGGGATCCTGCGCTACCGCGGCATCCCGATCGAGCAGCTCGCCGAGCACTCGGACTTCGTGGAGACGAGCTACCTGCTCCTCTACGGCCATCTGCCGAACGAGAAGGAGCTGGCGGCCTTCCGCCTGCTGCTCACGCGGCACTCGCTCATCCACGAGGACATGAAGCACTTCTTCGAGGGTTTCCCCTCGGGGGCCCACCCGATGGCCGTCCTGGCGTCCATGGTGGTCTCCCTCGGGACCTACTACCCCGATGCGCTCGACGTGGACAACAAGGCGGTGGTCGACATCACCGTGGCGCGCCTTCTGTCCAAGGTGCGGACGATCGCGGCGTTCGCCTACAAGAAGTCCATCGGCCAGCCGTTCGTCTACCCGAAGAACAACCTGCGCTATGTCGGCAACTTTCTCAACATGATGTTCTCGGTGCCGGCCGAGCCCTACGTGGTGGACCCCGAGGTCGAGAAGACCATGAACCTGCTCCTCATCCTCCACGCGGATCACGAGCAGAACTGCTCGACGTCGACCGTTCGCATGGTGGGGAGCGCCAAGGCCAACCTGTTCGCGTCGATCTCGGCCGGCGTGTGCGCCCTGTGGGGTCCGCTCCACGGCGGCGCCAACCAGGAAGTCATCGAGATGCTGGAGATGATCCAGCGCGACGGCGGCAACGTGAAGAAGTACGTGGATATGGCCAAGGACAAGAAGTCCAACTTCAAGCTCATGGGGTTCGGCCACCGCGTGTACAAGAACTTCGACCCGCGGGCCAAGATCATCAAGGAGGCGGCGGACCGCGTGCTGCCGCGGCTGGGGATCAAGGACCCCACGCTCGACATCGCCAAGGAGCTCGAGGAGACCGCGCTCAGGGACAGCTACTTCGTCGAGCGCAAGCTCTACCCGAACGTGGACTTTTACTCCGGCATCATCTACCGCGCGCTCGGCTTCCCCACGAACATGTTCACCGTGCTGTTCGCGCTCGGCCGGCTCCCCGGATGGATGGCGCACTGGAAGGAGCAGATGGAGGACGAGTCCACCAAGATCGGCCGGCCGCGCCAGATCTACGTCGGCCCGACGATGCGCGACTACGTGCCGATGGCCCAGCGCCCCAAGTAGGTCGCCCGAATCCACCCCAACCCTTTCATGTCTTGACCGCTCGACCCGCTCGACTTCCCCTCGAGGCACTCCAAATATCTGCCGAAATCAAGGAACGGATGGGTTGCCGGCGCCGGGCGCCCGCTTTCCGGGGGGGTTGGGGGGGCGTTTTTTCAATCTCTGGGCAGCAGAAGGGGCTGTGCGCGGTGTGAGCCGACCGCGACGGGGCGCCCGGCGGGGCCGCGAGGGCGCTCTGCGGTCGCGGTCGGGTCAAGCGCCGGTGGGCGGCCCTCCCGATCGCATTGTCGGAACCGCGCCGGGGCCGTCCACGGGCGCGTCACCCGTCCACAGCCCGCACCGCGCGGCTTCGTTTTCCCTTGACGCGGCGAAGCCATTATAGCATATATTTCTCACAATGCGTTCAACGGGGGAGAAGACTGCGGCCGGGCAGATTGACTTCGGGTTCCGCACGCCGGCGCGGAGGCGCCGGCGGCGCCTGGGCCGTCCGCCCAAGAAGGGATCGGGCGTGCCGCACTTGCCACGCCGCGTCTGCGCGCGCTTTCCGCTCCACGTGACGCTGCGGGTGCAGCGTCAAGTCTGGCAGCTCCGCAGCCGCCGCTGCTTCCGGGTCCTGGAGCGCGCGTTCCACGCCGCCGCCGCGCGGTTCGGCACTCGTCTGGCGCAGTTCTCCGTCCAGTACAACCACATCCACCTCATCGTCGAGACTCGCGACGCCCGGACGCTCGCGCGGGCGGTCCAGGGCATGGCGATTCGCATGGCCAAGGGCCTCAACCGCGTCATGGGGCGCAAGGGCACGGTCTTCGCGGATCGCTACCACTCGCGCCCCCTTCGCACACCGACGGAGGTGAGACGGGCGCTCGTCTACGTCCTCTGCAGCGCTCGCAAGCACCTGGCCGCGCTGGGGCACAGATTGTCGCCGCACTACCTCGACGAGTACTCGTCGGCGGCGTGGTTCACGGACTGGACGCTTCCGCCGACGCCGCCGCCCGGCGAAGCGCCGATACGTCCCCCGGAGACGTGGCTCCTCGCCACCGGCTGGCGCGAGCGGGGCGGAGGCCCCATTCGTCGCGACGAGATGCCGCTCGACCCCGGTCCCCAGGGTTGAGAGACCGCGCGTTCGCGGCCGTGCGCTACCGCGCCCGCAGCCAGCGCAGCATCTCGCCGAACGACGCGCTCTTCCCCGTCGCCAGGATCCCGACGCGGAAGATCTTCGCCGCCGCCGCGACGCAGCCGACCGCGAATCCCGTCGTCAGCACGATGCCGAGCAGCACGTGCCACAGCGGCGGCGGGGGCTGCAGCGCCGCGCGCAGCAGCATGACGAACGGCGTGGCGGGCGGGATCAGCGACAGCCCGATCGACAGCGGGCTCGCCGGCGACTTCATCACCGTGGTGACGGCGAACATGGGCAGCACGGCGATGAGCATCACCGGCGTGATCAGGCTCTGCGCGTCCTTGAGGTCGGACACCGCCGCCCCGACGGCGACGAAGATCGACCCGTACACGAGGATGGCCAACGCCATGAACACCAGGAACATGACGATGATCTGCGGGGTGATGGCGTCGCCGATGCCGAACTTGACCGCGGCGAACGTCGCGCCCGTCACGTAGACCAGGCCCATGACGGCCGAGGCGCCCGCCCCGCCGAGGAGCTTTCCCATCATGAGCTCGAACGGCGTCACTGAGCCCAGGAGCACCTCGCTGATCTTGGTCATCTTCTCCTGGATGACCACGTTCATGAGCTGCGGTGCGCTGATGAAGATGGTGAGGAACAGGATGTACATCAGCCCGAACGGCACGATGTAGTCGCGCTTCCAATCCGTCTCCACCGGCGGCTTGATCTCGCCGTTCGGGCCGCGCGCGTACAGGCCCAGGGACTGGGTCTCGACGGGCTGCGTCAGCTTCTCGATGAGCTGTGGGTCGAGGTGGTTCCCCGCCAGGCGCTTCTCCTTGACGATCTTGTCGACGGTAGCCTTGATCCAATTGGGGAGGTCGTCGTAGGTGGGGTGGTTGGAGTAGTAGAGGATCTTGGCCTTCGCCGCCGGGTCGAGCACGTCGGCGGGGATCTCCACGAACGCCCACAGGCGGTCCTCGCGGACCTCCTGGGACAGGGCCAGACGCTGCCCGTCGACGTCGGCGGAGGCGGGCCGCGCCTCGGGGACGAACGGCGCCATGGGCAGCGTCCCGGCGCGGATCGCCGCGTTGCGCTGGTCGGCCTGCGCGGCGAGGGCCGCGGCGACCTCGCCGCTCCGGTCGATCACCGCGAAGCGCTTCGTATCGGTGTCGCCGTGCTTGGCCAGTAGCTGCGGGATGAGCACCGAGCCGACGAGGAACACCGGCATGAGCAGGAGCGTCACCAGGAACGCCTTGGTGCGGACGATCATCCCGAGCTCGGCCCGGGCGACCGCAAAGATCTTACTCATGATTGTACCGCCGGCTCATGCCTCCACCCCCGGCTTGGCGATGCGCAGGAAGATGTCCTGCAGCGACGGCCGCGTCACCTCGAACTTGCGCACCTCGGTCTTGTCCACGAGCTTGGCCAGGAACGCCGCGGGCGCCACCCTGAGCTGCACCCACTGCTCGTTGCCGCGATCGTTCACCGCCTCGACGTCGTCCATCCCGTCGAGGGCGGCCGCGCCGGCGGCCGTGCGCACCACCACCGTGTCGGTGCCGTAGCGCGCCTGGATCTCGTCGAGCGTGCCGTCGAGCACCTTCCTCCCCTTGTAGATCATGAAGATCCGATCGCACAGCTCCTCGGCGACGCCCATGTCGTGCGTCGAGAACACGATCGTCGTCCCGCGCTTGCGCAGCTCCAGCACCGAGTCCTTGAGCACCTCGGCGTTCACCGGATCGAGCCCCGAGAACGGCTCGTCGAGGATGAGCAGCTCCGGCTCGCTCACCACCGCGGCGATGAACTGGACCTTCTGCGCCATGCCCTTGGACAGCGCCTCGATCTTCTTGTCCGACCACTCGGTGAGCTTCGTCCGCTCGAGCCAGTCGCGCACGCACCGGTCGAGGCGCGCCCGCGAGATGCCCTTCAGCTCCCCGTAATAGAGGAGCAGCCGCCCCACCGTCATCTTCTTGTACAGGCCCCGCTCCTCGGGCAGGTAGCTCACCCGGTCGCGCGCCGCGAGCGTGCTCCGCTCGCCCAGGACCTCGATCTCCCCCCGATCGGGGAGGAGGATGTTCATGATCATGCGGATCGTCGTCGTCTTGCCCGAGCCGTTCGGCCCGATGAAGCCGTAGATCGAGCCGCGCGGGACGGACAGCGACAGCCCGTCGACGGCGACGACCGCGTCGTACCGCTTGGTGACGTCGCGGAGCGCGATGGCGTCGGTCACTTGCTTCTGACCGCCTTGTACGGGGCCCCCAGCGCGTGGAACAGGAACGCGTACTCGTCGACCGTCAGCTCGATCAGGTCGGACAGCTTCCCCGCGCCGTGGCCGGTGTTGGCGTTGGTCCTGAGGAGGAACTGCCCCTTGGGGTCCGCCGCCTGCAGGCGCGCCACCATCTTGAACGAGTGGTACGACTTGACGCGCGGGTCGTTGAGCCCGGTCGTGAGCAGCGCCGGCGGGTAGCGCACGCCGTCCTTCACGTTGTGGTACGGCGAGTAGGCCCGCAGCGCGTCGAACTGTGCCTTGTCCTTGGTCGAGCCGTACTCGGTCGTGTTGAACGCGCCGTTGGGGTCGGTCTCCACGCGCAGCATGTCGTGGACGCCCACGTGCGCGACGACGGCGCCGTAGGCCTCGGGGTGCTGCGTCAGGGCCGCGCCCATGAGCAGCCCGCCGTTCGACCCGCCGAGGATCGCGAGCTTCTTCGGGTTCGTGTACTTGCGGTCGACCAGCGTCTTGGCGCACGCATAGAAGTCGTCGAACACGTTCTGCTTCTTGGTGAGGTTGCCGCCGAGGTGCCACTCCTCGCCGAACTCGCCGCCGCCGCGCAGGTTCGCCTCCACCACCACCCACCCCTGCTCCACCAGCATGAGGAACTGCGGCGCGAAGCCCGGCGTCTGCGAGATGCCGTAGCCGCCATAGCCGTAGAGCAGCGTCGGGTTCTGCCCGTTCCGCTTGATGCCCTTCTTGCGGATGACGTTCATCGGGACCGCCGTCCCGTCCTTGGAGATCGCGTTCTCGCGCACGACCTCGAAGCCCGACGCGTCGATCGGGCTGCGCGTCACCATCGCAGTCTTGGTCGTCTTGCCGGACTTCCCGTCGTAGCGGTACCACGCGGCGGGCTCCACGTAGGACATGTTGCGATAGAGGATGTCGTCTCCGCCCAGGGCCGTGCCGAGATCAGTCGACGACACCGGCGGCGTCGGGACGAGCTGCGGCTTGCGGTCCTCGCCGCGGAGCGGGACCACCTCGAGCCGGTTCGGGCCGCCCACCATCGACGTCACGAACAGGCGCGTCTCCGTCGCCAGGTACTCGTCGACCACACCGTCCCCCTGCGGCAGGACCACCTCCGCCTTGGCCAGCGACGGCGCGGCCGGATCGATGCGCAGGATCTTGCCGCGCGGCGCGTCCTTCAGCGACAGCAGATAGAGCTTTCCGTCGCGGCCGAACTCGGCCTTCTTGATCTTGTCGTCGTAGGCGGCCGCCTTCGTCCACTTGCCCGCGGCGACGTCGTTCACGTACAGCTCGAACTGGCCGCCGTCGCCGTTCTGCACCAGGTCCGCCGCGTACTTGCCGTCGCGCGACGTCGACAGGAAGTTCTCGGCGATGCGCGGGAAGTCCTTGCCCAGCTGGTAGGCGTCGTTCTTCGGGTCGTCGCCGACCTTGTGGAAGTAGACCTGCTGGTAGAAGTCGATGTCGGCGGGCGCCCGCTCGCCGGGGAGCGGGTGGCGCGTGTAGAAGAAACCGGTGCCGTCGCCGTTCCACGCCAGCGACCCGCCGGCGGTCCCGGTGTTGACGCGCGGCACGGGCGGGCCGATCTCGCCGCCGCCGTCGACGTCGTAGACGTGGACGTCGCCGGCCTCGGTCCCCTTCGTCGACAGCGACACGGCGAGCCGCTTGCCGTCGCGCGACGGGACGAAGAAGTCCATCGACGTGTTCCCCTCGGGATCGATGACGGTGGGGTCGACGAGGACCTTGGCTTGCTCGGGGTCGCCGCCCGCCGGGAACATCACGACGATCGGACGTTCCTTGGGCGGCTGCATCTTCTCGGCGAACAGCCGCCCCCCCTCCTCCACCAGCCGGCCGTAGCGCGGCTGGGGGAACTTCGCCACCTCGGTGACCCGCGCGCGGATCTCCTTGACGTGCGGGAGGGCGTCGAGCACCGAGCGGGCATAGGCGCTCTCGGCCTTGGCCCAGTCCATGACCGCCGGGTCGCCGGCGTTCTCCAGCCAGCGATAGTCGTCGGTCACCTTGACCCCGTGGTACGCGTCGACGACGGGGCGCTTTTCGGTCTTGGGGGGCGTCGCGGCGGCGAACGCGAGGGGGACGGCCAGGACGAGGGCGTACCGCATGGCCGGGGAATATAGCGGATTCCCCGCGGCCGGCCAGGGCACATATACTCACCGGGCGTGCCCCCCACCCTCGTCGAGCTCCAGCGCCTAGTCGCCCCGGCCGGAGCCGTGCTGGTGGAGCCCCGCATCCTCCGCCGCGTGATCCGCCGCCACCGGCGCCTGTCCGGGTTCGCGCTCGAGGTGGTCCACGGCCATTGCTACACCCTCCCCCGCGCCGATCTGCTGGACATCGTCGACGCCGACGAGCTGCCCGCCGTCGAGCTGGCCGAGGAGCCGATCCTCCTGCCGATCCCCGACGAGGCCGTCGAGGCCACGACGCTCTGGCGGCGTATTTACCACTGTCGGGTGCACCAGGCGCTCGCCCGGCGGGCGCTCACCCTGGCGCAGGTGCGCGAGCGCGTCCACCGCATCGGCCAGGCCGAGTTCGACGAGATCCGCTACGTGCTGCGGCAGGAGGAGCTGCTCCTGCCGCCGCGCGACCCCATCGAGACCTACACCGAGTTCGCGGCGCTCTACCTGGAGCTGCGCCACTTCGACCGGGCCGCGCTGGCGCGGACGTTCCCCACGCTCCTCGATCCGGCCGCCGTCGACGCGATCCTCGCCGAGGACGTCGACGTGCCGGTCGAGGGCCCGCCGCCCGCGCCGGACGACGATCGAGGGCACGAGGCGCCGCCGGAGCCGACCCTGCAGCCGACCGGCGGGAGCTCGGGCGACGCCGACGCGGCCCGCGCCCGCGGGAACTTCATCCGGGCGGCGCTGCTGCGGGCGCGCGCGGGCGAGGCCGCGGCCGCTCGCGCCGACCTCGCCGAGCTGTGCCGCCGGCTGTGCGCGGCGCTCGGCGCCGGCGACGCCGCGACGTGGGACAGCGCGCTGTCGCCGCTCCTCGCCGCCGAGCCCATGTCCGTCGACGGACGCCTGCTCTACGACCTGCAGAAGGCGGTCTACGACCACGAGCACGAGCCGCAGAAGGTCGACCTGGCCGCCTGGGTCGCGTCCCTGGGGCGGCGGCCGCTCGTGCGCCCGCTCCCCGCCGCGCGCGAGGTGCGCGTGGCGCGGCACCTCCAGTCCGCGGCGGGCAAGCTGGCCAAGCTGCGCCTCGCCGAGGCCGACCGCGCCCGGCTGGCGGAGACGCTCCACCGCGCGGCGGAGCACGCCGACGATTGCGTGCGCGAGCTGCTCGCCCCGCCCATCGACCAGGCGCTCGACGAGGTGGGGCTCGTCCCGCGCAACGTGCCCGAGCGCGTGGCGCGCAAGAAGCTCGTCGCCGAGCTCCTGGATCAGATCGTCGCGTCGGGATTCCTGTCGCTCGGCCACGTGCGCGACGCGATCTCGCGCAACGACGTGAAGCTCGCCGACCTCGCGGGCGCGGGGGAGCTCGTCCGCGGCGACGCCCTCCTGCGCATCGACCGGCGGTTCGCGCGCACCCTCGACGGCGTCTACCGCCGCGGCGAGGTGTACCTGCGCTTCCTGCAGAAGCTGTCGTCGCTGTTCTTCGGCACCCGCCCCGGCCGGCTGCTCACGCTCTACGCGCTCCTCCCGCTCCTCCTCAGCTATCTCGTCCTGCAGGGGCTGCAGCACATCGTGGGGCCGCTCACGCACCACGTTTTCGGCGTTCACCCGCGCATCTACTCGCACGCGGCGCTCGCCGCCGTCGCGGTCTATTGCTTCGGCCTCATCCACAGCGCGGCGGCGCGCGCGGCGTCACTGACGGCGGTGCGCGGCGTCGGGCGCGGGCTGCGCGCGATCGTGTGGGACACGCCGCGCGCGGTGTGGCGGCTCCCCGCCGTGCAGCGGCTGGCGCGCAGCCCGGGCGTCGCGTTCCTGTTCCGCAACGTCGTGCGCCCCGGCGTCCCGGCGGCGGCGCTCGGCTGGCTGGTCGGCCTCCACGAGGACCGCGAGACCGCGTTCCTCGCCGGCGGCGTCGCGTTCTTCATCATCGGCGGATTCTTGAGCTCGCGCGCCGGCGTCGAGGTGCAGGAGGTCATCGCCGACTTCGCGCTGCGCACCGGGCGCGACGTGGGCACCCGCCTGCTGCCGGCGCTGTTCCGCCTGATCCTCGACGTGTTCAAGCTCCTGCTCGAGCTCCTCGACCGCCTCATCTACACCGTCGACGAGTGGCTGCGCTTCCGCCAGGGCGAAGGCCGCGCCGCGCTGGCGATGAAGGCCGTGCTCGGCGGGATCTGGGCGGTCGTCCGCTACGTCATCCGCATCTACGTGAACCTGCTCATCGAGCCGACGGTGAACCCGATCAAGCACTTCCCGGTGGTCACCGTCGGGGGAAAGATCATGGTCCCCCTGTGGAACTCGATCTTCAACGCACTGCGCTCGCCCGTCGAGCCGCTCATCGGCAAGACCGCCGCGGACGCGTTCGCGGGCACCACGCTGGTGTTTCTGCCCGGCCTGTGGGGCTTCATGGCGTGGGAGCTCGTGGCGAACTGGCGCGTCTACGCGGCCAACCGCGCGCGCGAGCTGCGGCCGGCGCAGATCGGCAGCCACGGGGAGACGATGGCGCGCCTGCTCCGGCCCGGGCTCCACTCCGGCACCGTGCCCAAGGCGTTCGCGCGCCTCCGCCGCGCCGCCTGGCGCCGCAGCCCGTCGCAGGCCCGGCACCGCGAGGCGCTCCACCACGTCGAGGAGGCCGTCCGCCGCTTCGCCGAGCGCGAGCTCGCGGCGCTGCTCCACGAAGCCGGGTGGGACGTCTCCGTCGGCGCGGTGCAGATCGCGTCGAACCGCATCCGCATCGAGCTGCGCGCCCCCGAAGGCCCGCCGGCGTGGATCGCATTCGAGGAGCAGTCGGGGTTGATCCTCGCCGGGCTCGCCCCGCCCGGCTTCGCGGCGTCGCTTCCGCCCGAGCGTCGGCGCGTGCTCGAGAACGCGCTGGCCGGGTTCTACAAGCTCGCCGCGGTCGACATGGTGCGCGAGCAGATCGAGCGCGTCATCCCCGCCGGTTCTCCCTACGACGTCGCCGACGAGGGGCTGGTGGTCTGGCCCGGCGGCGACTTCAGCCGCGAGATCGTCGAGGACCTGCGCGCCCCCGCCGCCGATCGCCTCCTCTATGCCCGCACGCCGGTCACGTGGAGCGACTGGGTCGCGACCTGGCAGGGCGGCGCCGGCCGCCTCGCGGAAGGCCTCCTGTGATGCAGCGGCTCGCGCCCCCGGCGCTGCCGCCCTGGCTCGCGGCCATGCTGCCGTTCGAGCGGTACCTGGTGAACGTCGACGGGATTCACCTGCACGTGATGGAGCAGGGCGCGGGGCGGCCCGTCGTGATGCTCCACGGCAACCCGACCTGGGGCTTTCTCTACCGCAAGGTCGCGGCCGCGCTCGCCGGGGATCCGGTGCGGATCATCCTGCCCGACCTCATGGGCCTGGGCTTCTCGGACAAGCCGCGCGACGCGTCGGTCCACACGATCGAGACCCACGCCCGGCTGATCGGCGGATTGCTCGACGGGCTCGAGCTCGACGAGCTCGTGCTGGTGGGACAAGACTGGGGGGGGCCGATCGGCCTGCGGGCGCTCGCCGACCGAGCGAACCGCCTCGCCGGCCTGGTGCTGCTCAACACGGTGGTCGGCCCGCCGAGGCCCGGGTTCAAGCCCACCGCGTTTCACCGTCTCGCGCGCGTGCCGATCCTCTCCGATCTGCTGTTCCGCGGCCTCGATCTGCCGCAGTCGGCGCTGTTCCTCGCGCAGGGGGACAGGCGGTCGATCGCCGGCGACGTCGCGCGCGCCTATCGCTATCCCCTCCGCGGCTGGGCGAGAAATGTCGCCCCGCTGGCGCTCGCCCGGATGGTCCCCGATTCGATGGCGCACCCCTCGATCGAGCCCCTCCGGAAGACCCAGGCGCTCGTCGAGGCCTTTCGGGGCAAGGTCGGGGTGGTATGGGGGGAGCGCGATCCGGTGCTCGGCCGGGTCATCGGGTTCATCGAGCGACTCCTGCCCCGGGCGCGCGTGACCCGGACCCAGGCGGGCCACTTTCTCCAGGAAGAGGTCCCGGCCGAGATCGCTGACGCAGTGCGCTACGTCGCGGATCTATGAGTCTTCCCAGCTGATTTTCCGACACAAGATTTTTTCACCTAGATCCACACACATTATGCTACTACGGCCCCCATTTTTTGCGTACCGGAGGCAGTAGATGAAGTCGAATCGCCTGTTGGCCGCCGCCATGCTCGTTTGCGCGTGTCGCGGCACCACCCAGCTCACCGAGCATGCCGACGCTCCCACCGGGCCCCAGCCGGATGCCCCGTCGCTCCCCAAGGCCGACGGGCCGATCGCGAAGGCCGGGACGATCCGCGCCCTCAACATGAACCCGCCCGCGCCGAACTCCCCGGCGGCCATCACGGGGGTCGTCGCGGTGGGGCGGGTCACATCGTCGACCACCGCGACCGCGTGGGTGCAGGATCCGGGCGGCGGACCCTACAGCGGCATCCAGCTCTATTGCCCCAAGTCGAGCTGCGCCGCGTACGACACGATCGACACGCTCGCCGCGGGCGAGGTGCTCGATGTGACCGGCACGTATGACGTGTTTCAGGGGTCGCCCGAGCTGAAGGGGGTCACGATCACGAAGAAGGGGACGACGATGGCCCCGGTGGCGACGACGCTCACGCCGGACATGGTCGCCAAGGGGACGGATTCGACGTCGCCGGCGTTCGTGCAGTGGAACGAGGTGCTGGTGCGCCTCGCCGGACCGATCGCCGCCACGAACGTGACGGCGGCGCAGTTCTCGGCCACCTGCCCGGGATCGAACTCGGACGCGGGCCCGGGAAACGTCCAGTACCGCGGGTTCGAGGTGACGATCGGCGCGAAGGTCGTGAACGTCGGCCTCGGCTTCTACGACACGCTGAAATACTGCCTCCCCGGCTGCGGCTTCGCCTGCACCGATCAGGTGAAGGCGGGCGACGGGTTCGATTCGCTGCAGGGTGTGGCGCGCGTCGTCGACGGGTTCGTGCGGGTCGATCCGCCGACGAACGAGGACATGCCGCGCCAGGGTCAGACGCCCACCGCCGACGCCGGGGCCGCGGACGTGCCCATGTCGATGGCGGATGCGCCGACGACGTCCTCGTCCGACGCGCCCGCCGCCGACGCGGGCGTGGTGGTCGTCGGCGACGGCACCGTGAAGTCGATCACCATGGCCCTGCCGGCGGACGGCTCGATCGTCGCGCTGAAGGACGTGGTCGTCGTGGGCAACGAGCTGCGCGCCTCCGGGGCGCAGGTCTACGTGCAGGACCAGGGCGGCGGCACCTACAGCGGCCTGCTCATATTCTGCAACACGACCACGTGCAAGCCGTCGCTCGCGGGCCTGCAGCCCGGCGACGTGATCGACGTGCAGGGGACGTTCAAGAACTACACCAGCGGGATCGGCAACACGCCCGAGCTGGGCGAGCCGCTGACGGTGACGCCCAAGGGGACGACCCACGCGGTCGTCGCCGCCGACGTCCCCGCCGCGACGCTGGGCCTCGCGCCCAACGCGGCGGAGTTCAAGCCCTACAACGGCGTCTACGTGCGGGCGAACGCGGCCGCGACGGTGGCGACGACCTACGTCGCCGATTTCGATTCCGGGACGACGTGCAAGTTCTACAACGCGGCGCAGGTCTCGTTCGGCGGGACGACCGCGTACCTGAGCAGCTACTTCAACGCCAGCCTGACGACGTGCGTGCCCGGAACGACCGGCACCGCCTGCGTGCCGTGCACCTATCCGATCGCCGCGACCGACACGTTCGCGTTCGTGCGCGGGGTGGCGCGGTGGGAGAAGAAGGCGGGCGCGCCGACCGTGGTGATCTCGCCGGTGGACGATCTCGACGCGCCGCGCGCCGGGTCGGTACGGGCGCTCCTGGCCGCGACCCCGACGAACCCGGTGTCGGTGACGGGGCTGGTGGTGACCGGCGTGAAGGTGAACGCCAGTGGCAACGTGAACGTGTTCCTCCAGGATCCGGGCGGCGGCCGCTACAGCGGCATCCAGCTGTTCTGCGCCGCGGCCGACGCGTGCAAGACCAACGCGGCGGCGCTCGCCGTCGGCGATATCGTCGACGCGACCGGCGCGTTCTCCCTGTTCAGCGGCAACACGCCCGAGATCGCCAGTACGACGGGGACCGGCGCCATCGTCGCCACGGTGACTAAGACCGGCACGGGGACGGCGACGGCGACGACGGTGCTGGCCGACCTCGTCGCCCACACGACCGCGGTCGGATCGTCGCGCTTCGCGCCCTACAACCAGGTCCTGGTGCAGATCCCCGGTCCGGTCACCGTGGCGAACCTCGATCCGACCGCGCTGGAGAGCACCTGCGGCACGAACCCGGTGAAACACCGCAACGGCATCGAGGTCAGCGCCGGCGGGAGCCTCGTCTATGCGACGACGTTCTTCACGCCGCCGATGACCTACTGCGTGGCGGGCGGCTGCGACGCCTGCACCAACGCGTTCCAGATGACGGACGCGTTCACCGGCGTGACCGGAATCGCGCGCGTGGCGTTCGGCAGCAACATCACCGTCGCCGCGCGCAGCGACGCCGACCTGCCCAAGTAGCTCACGCGAAGGCCAGCTTCCCCTCCGCCACGCTCACCTTCACCCGGCCGCCGGCCTTGAGGTCGCCGAACAGGATCCGGTCGGCCAGAGACTTCTTCAGCTCCGCCTGGATCAGGCGCGCCATGGGGCGGGCGCCGTAGAGCGGGTCGAAGCCCTTGTCGGCCAGCCAGTTGCGCGCGGCGTCGTCGAGCTCGATGGTGACGTTCTTGTCCTTGAGCTGGATCACCATCTCGCCCACCATCTTGTCGACGATCTTCAGCACGCTCTCGCGCGACAGCTGGCCGAACACGATCCACCCGTCGAGCCGGTTGCGGAACTCGGGCGAGAATGCCCGCTCGATCGCCTCCTTGGAGCGCGCCTGCGTATTCAGCGGCTGGTCGGCGTGCCCGAACCCGAGGGGCTTCTGCACCAGATCGCGCGCCCCGGCGTTCGTCGTCATGATGAGGATCACGTGGCGGAAGTCCGCTTTGCGCCCGTTGTTGTCGGTCAGCGTCGCGTGGTCCATCACCTGGAGCAGGACGTTGTACACGTCGGGGTGTGCCTTCTCGATCTCGTCGAGGAGGAGCACCGCGTAGGGCGTCTTGCGGATGGCGTCGGTCAGGAGGCCGCCCTGATCGAAGCCCACGTATCCGGGGGGCGCGCCGATGAGGCGCGACACCGTGTGCTTCTCCATGTACTCCGACATGTCGAAGCGCAGGAACTCCACGCCCAGCACCTTGGCCATCTGCTTGGCGAGCTCGGTCTTGCCCACGCCGGTCGGCCCGGAGAACAGGAAGTTTCCGATGGGCTTGCCCTCGCTGGCGAGGCCCGCGCGCGACAGCTTGATCGCCGCCACGAGCTCCTCGATCGCCTTGTCCTGCCCATAGATGACCTGCTTCAGCGCCGGCTCCAGCTTGGCCAGCGCCGCCTCGTCGTTCGACGACACGCTCTTCTCGGGGATCTTGGCGATGCGCGCCACGACGGTCTCGACGTGGCCCGACTCGATCGTCTCCCCGCGCTTGCGCGGCGACTTGAGGTGCACGGCCGCGCCCGCCTCGTCCATCACGTCGATGGCCTTGTCGGGGAGGAAGCGATCGTTGATGTACTTGGCCGACAGCTCCACCGCGGCCTTGAGCGCGTCGTCGGTGTACGCCACCTCGTGGTGGTCCTCGTAGCGCGAGCGCAGGCCTTTCAGGATGAGCACGGCCTCCTCGACGCTCGGCTCGTAGACCTCGATCTTCTGGAACCGGCGCGCCAGCGCGCGGTCGCGCTCGAACGCCGACTTGTACTCGGAGTGGGTCGTCGATCCGATGCAGCGCAGCTGCCCCGCCGCCAGCGCCGGCTTGAGCAGGTTCGACGCGTCCATCGACCCGCCGCTCGTCGCCCCCGCGCCGACGATGGTGTGGATCTCGTCGATGAACAGGATGGCGTGCTTGTCGCTCTGGATCGCCTTGATCACGTTCTTCAGGCGCTGCTCGAACTCGCCCCGGAACTTGGTCCCGGCCAGCACCGCGCCCATGTCGAGGGAATAGATCGTCGCGTCGCGGAGGATCGGCGGGACGCGGCGGTCGTGGATCGCCAGCGCCAGCCCCTCGACGATCGCGGTCTTGCCGACGCCGGGGTCGCCCACGAGCACCGGGTTGTTTTTCCGCCGGCGGCACAGGACCTGGATCATCCGCTCGAGCTCGCGCTGCCGCCCGATGAGCGGATCGATATCGCCCCGGCGCGCCAGCTCGTTGAGGTTCACGGTGAACTGCTCGAGCGGATCGCCCTCGCGCTCCTCGCCGATCTCGTCGTCGTCCGGCTCCTCCTGATGGCGCTTCTGCGGCGCGATCTTGGAGATGCCGTGCGACACGTAGCGCAGGACGTCGAGGCGGGACACGCCCTGCTGCTCGAGCAGGTAGACCGCGTGGGCGTCGCGCTCGCGGAACAGCGACACCAGCACGTTGCCGCCGTCCATGCTGTCCTTGCCCGCGCCGTGCACGTGCATCGCCGCGCGCTGCAGGACGCGCCAGAACGCCGGCGTCTGCTTGGGGTCGGTCTCCTCGTCGAGGCGCGCCAGCGTCTCGAAGTACCGCTCGAGATCCATCGTCACCCGGTTGAAGTCCGTCCCGCACGAGCGAAGGATGCGCGACGCGACCGGGTCCGCGCACAGGGCCAGAAGCAGGTGCTCCAGCGTGAGGTATTCGTGCCTCCTGCGCTTTGCCTCGGCGATCGCCAGCTGCAGCGTCGCCTCCAGCTCCTTACTTATCGTCATCGTCTTCCCTGTTCTCGTCTGGCTCCAGCGTGCTCAGCAGCGGGAACTCGGCCTTCTCGGCGGCGTGGGTCACCTCGCCGACCTTGGCCTCGGCGATCTGGAACGGGTAGACCCCCGCGACGCCGATGCCGCGCTGGTGGATGTGGAGCATGATCGCGGTCGCGTCGGTCTCCGAGTGGTGGAAGATCGACTGCAGCACCGCCACCACGAACTCCATGGTGGTGAAGTCGTCGTTGTGCAGTAATACCTTGTAAAGGTTAGGCTTCTTCGTCTTGAGCGCGGTCTTCTTTTGCGTGACGACGGACGTCTCGCCCTTGGGGTTCCGCGTGGTCATGGCTTCTTCTTTCTCCTATGATGCCACGCCTCGACCTCGACGGCGCGCTCGGTCCGTTCCCGCTCGAGGTACTGTCGAATTATCGTGTGAATCCGTGATTCTGCGAACCAGTGGGCGCTGTGGGTCAGGCTCAGATCGAAGCCGCGATGGAGCTTGTGCTCCCCGCCGGCGCCGCCCTCGAACACTTGGAGCCCCCGACGGATGCAGTCCTCGATCGAGTGGTGGTAGCACACGTTGAAGTGAAGGTGCTCGTGCGGCTCGTGCGCGCCCCAGTAGCGGCCGTAGAGCCGCTCGCCGTGCTGCATGTTGAACGCGCCGGCGACGAGACGCCCGTCGCGCCAGGCCTCGACGAGCTCGAGCGGCCCCGGCATGGTCGCGAACACGCGGTGGAAGAATCCGCGGTTGAGCCACGCCCACGGTCCGCGGAAGTGCGCCGTCGTGGCGCGATAGAACCCCCACGCCTCCTCCCCGTACTTCTCGCGCGCCGCCGCGATCGCCTCGCCGCGCACGGTGCGCACCGTGATCCCCTGGCCCGCCAGCGCGTCGCGCTCGATCTTCACCTGGCGGCGGTGCTTGGCGTTGAGACCGCGCCACAGGTAGTCGTCCCAGTCCTTGTAGTCGTGGTTCTGCCAGTGCCCCTGCACGTCCACGCGCGCGATCATGCCCGCGGCGGCGAGCTCGGCGGCCTCCTCGGGCAGCGCGTAGAGCACGTGCACCGACGACATGCGCTCCTCGCGCGCGAGGACCTTCGCGCCGTCGACGAGCGCGGCCAGCGCGGCGGCGCGACTCTCGCCGGGGGCGACGAGGATGCGACGCCCAGTCACCGGCGTGATCGGCACGGTCACGAGGAGGCGCGGGTAGTACGGCACGCCGGCGCGGCGCACCGCCTCCGCCCACACCCAGTCGCGCGCGAAGTCGCCGCCGTGGTCGTCCTTGGCATACGCGGGGGCGGCGGCGACGAGCGTGCCGCCCCGCCACAGCCCGAGATGCCGCGGCCGCCAGCCGCGCTCCGGCGCGGCGCAGCCGGATCGCTCCAGCGCGTCGAGGAACGCGAACGACACGAACGGCCCTGCGGCCGGGTCCAGAAGGGCATCCCAGGCTCGCTGCGGCACGTCGGCAATGCGGTCGTGGATCCGCAGGGTGAGGGAGGACAACGGGACAAATGTAGGTCGCGCCGGGCGGCGCGCAAGTAGACGCGCCTACAGATACCCCTGCGCCTGCAGCGCGAACAGCTGGGCGTAGCGCGCGCCGGCGGCGACGAGCTCGTCGTGCGTCCCTTCCTCCTGGATGCGTCCGTTCTCGACGACGATGATCCGGTCGGCCATGCGCACCGTCGGGAAGCGATGGGAGATGAGGATCGCGGTGCGCCCCTTGGCGAGCGTGCGGAAGCGCTCGAAGATCTGGTGCTCCGCCTCGGCGTCGAGCGCCGCGGTCGGCTCGTCGAGGACGAGGATGTCCGCCTCCTCGCGCATGAACGCGCGCGACAGGGCGATCTTCTGCCACTGGCCGCCGGACAGCTCCACGCCCTCGCGGAACCACCGCCCCAGCGGCGACTCGAGCCCTTCCTTGAGGCCGGCGATCACCTCGGTCGCGCCGCCCGCGTCGACGGCGCGGCGGATGCGCAGATCCTCCGCCATGTGCTCGGAGCTGCCCACGCCGACGTTCTCGCGCACGGTCAGCTGGTACTCGTTGAAGTCCTGGAAGATGACGCCGATGCGGCCGTGGAGGTCCTCTTCGTCCCAGCTCTTGAGGTCGCGGCCGTCGAGGAGGATGCGTCCCTCGGTGGGCTCGTACAGGCGCGTCAGGAGCTTGATGAACGTCGTCTTGCCGGCGCCGTTGTGCCCGACGAGGGCGAGGCTCTGCCCCGCCGGGATGAACACGTTGATGTCGCGGAGCGCCCACTTTTCCGATCCGGGGTAACGGAAGCCGACGCCCTCGAAGCGGATGCCTTTCTCCTCGCGGGCCGCCGGCAGCTCCTTGCGCCCGCGGTCGGTCGTCTTGATACCCAGGTAATTGAAAAGATTGGACATGTAGAGGTTGTCCTCGAACATGGAGCCGATCGCGGCGAGGACCGACTGGAACGCCTGCTGCCCCTGGCGGAACGCGACCACGTAGAGCGTCATCTGCCCGAGGCTGATGGCGCCGCGCGCGGCCTGGATCGCCATGGCGACGTAGGCGCCGTAGAACGCGCCGACGGCGAGGAGGGACAGCCCGTAGGCCCAGCCGGCGCGCTTGACGGCGAGGCCGCGGTCCTCGCGGAACATCTGCTCGCCGAGGTTGCGGTAGCGGCCGAGGAACAGCGGGCCGAGGCCGAAGAGCTTCACTTCCTTGGCGTGGCTGTCGTTGGCGAGGACGTACTCGAGGTAGGTGAGGCGGCGCGACTCGGGGGAGCGCCAGTTGCGCAGGCGGAACGCCGCCTGGGAGAAGCGCATCTCGGCGACGGTGGCGGGGATCCCGGCGACGGCGAGCGCGAGCACGGCCCACCCGGAGAACGACACCAGCAGCGTGATGTATCCGGCGAGCGTGAGGGCGTTCTGCGCCAGCTGGAACGTTTCGTTGACCATCGACAGCGGCCGGACCGACGCCTCGCGGCGTGCGCGGGTGAGCTGGTCGTAGGTCTCGCTGTCCTCGAACTGCGGCAGCCCGAGGGTGAGCGCCTTCTCGAGGATCTGCAGGTTGATGTCGATGCCGAGGCGCGCGCCGATGAGCTGGCGCGTGAGACCGAGGCCGCGCTGGATGCCGGCCTGGAGGACGATGAGGCCGAGCTCGACGAGGACGTAGCGGACGGTGGCGGCGGCGGAGCCGGCGACGACGGCGTCGATGATCGCCTTGCCCACCCACGCGATGCCGAGCGGCACGATGGCCGCGGCGAGGGTGAGGACGCCGAGGAGGATCGACCCCCGCGGCGACGACTTCCACACCATGCGCATCGCGCGCGGGGTGTAGGCGAAGCTGGCCTTCAGGCCAGCGAAGAGCTTCATGGTTCCATGGAATATAAGGCCCCGGTCACACCATGCCAGAGGCGGCCTTGTCGAGGAGATGGTCGAGCTCGTCCATGACTACGCGGTTGCCGTCCTGGGCGTAGCCGGCGAGGCGCTCCTCGCACGCCGGGATCGCGTCGAGGAACGCGCGCACCGCGGCGGCGTCGATCGCGTCCGCCATGCGGCCGTAGCCGAGCCGTTCCAGATAGCGCGCGTTGAGGATCTGCTCGAACTGGCCGCCGACCGGGACGGACAGCATCGGCTTGCGCAGGTACACGGCCTCGCCCATGAGCGTGAATCCGCCGCCGGCGATGACGGCGCGCGCCGAGGCGAGGTCGGCGATGAACGACGCCTCGGAGAACGGACGGTAGCGGAGGGTGCCCTCGACCTGCTCCTCGGCGATGCCGCGGCGCATGCCGTAGATGCGGCACTCGACGCCGGTGTCGGCGAGGATGCGCGCCAGCTCGTCGTGCCCCTCCGCCGTCTGGTACACGAGCAGGTGATCGCCGCGCGAGGGGCGGGCGGCGAGGATCTCGGGGCGGAGGATGGGCGGTACGAGGATCGTCTTGTCCCGGCGGACCTCGGGGTAGAAGAAGGTGGTGATGAGGTAGGTGTCGCAGAACGGCAGCTTGCCCTTGACGAATGCCTTGGCGAGCTGGAAGTCGGTCTCGTGCCCCGCGAGGATGTCCGGGTCGTGGCGGCAGCGATTGATGATCTGCATGTTGTCGACGGAGCACACCGGCAGCGCGTGGACCTTGCCGTAGAGGTAGGTCCACGACTCGAAATCGGACACGACCACCTCGGGGCGGAAGTCCTTGATCAGGTCGAAATACGCCGCGATCTGGCCGGGGAGCGCGGCGGTGCCGGCGAGGATGTTGGACCACAGCGTGGCGCCGAGGCGCACGCGGTTCTCCTCATAGATCATGTGGAGGCCGTGGATGCGGTTGACGCCCTCGAAGCGCTTGGCGAGGTAGTCCACCGCGCGGCCCGAGGCCATGATCTCGACGTCGTGCCCCTCGGCGGCGAGGTGATCGAGGACCACGCGCGAGCGCATGGCGTGGCCCATGCCCTCGCCGACGACGCCGTACAGGATCTTCATCGTTGCACCGCCCGCTCGCGTCGGCTCCGCGCTCCAGGTCGCTTGGCTGCGCCGCGCTCCAGGGTCGCGCGCATCCTCGCCTCCGCTCGCGGGCTCATGGTTTACGCTGCATGATAGCCGCGCACCTGCTAGAGTGTCGCCCCGAAACGGAGGACGTCATGGCACGCGTGTCGAACTTCAACGCCGGACCGGCCGCGCTCCCCCTGCCCGTGCTCGAGCGCGCGCAGCGCGAGCTGCTCGAGTTCCAGGGGACGGGGATGTCGATCATGGAGCACAGCCA
>DATFWE010000148.1:0-2367 GCA_035259575.1 Haliangiales bacterium | reverse complement strand
AGCTCGCCGAGGAGCGCGTCCATCGACGGGAACCGCGCGGCCGGGTCGCGCTGGAGGCCGCGGGCGAGGATCGCCCGCAGCCACGCCGGGGCGCCGGGCGCCTCGGGCGACGGCAGCTCCCCGGACTCGAGCTGAGCGACGGAGAACGGGCGCTCGCCGCACACCGCCTCGTACAGCGACATGCAGAAGCTGAACTGATCGGACAGCTCCGTCGCCGGCTCGCCGCGGTGCTGCTCGGGGGACATGTACGCCGGCGTGCCCACGCGCTCGCCATCGCGCGTCACCCGCGATGACGTCTCGCCCTGGGCGCCGGCGTCCGGCTCGTCCGCGTCCCCGCCGGCCGCGAGCGCGAGCCCGAAATCGGCGACGCGCGCACGGCCGTCGTCGCCCACCAGCACGTTCGCCGGCTTGAAGTCGCGGTGGACGATCCCGGCGGCGTGCGCGGCCGCGAGCCCGCGCCCGGCGCCGACGAAGACGTGGACGATCTCGCGCAGCTCGCGGGGGCGCGCCGCGCGCCAGGCGCCGACGTCCACGCCCGGCACGAGCTCCATGGCCACGTAGATCGCGTCGCCCACGGTCTGCGCGTCGTAGACGGCGACGACGTGGGGGTGCTGGAGCTTGGCCATCGTGCGCGCCTCGCGGACCAGGCGGTTCTGCGCCGCGGTGGGGCTGCCCTGCGGGTTGATGAGCTTCAGCGCCACGCGCCGATCGAGCTCGTCGTCGTAGGCGGAGTAGACGACGCCCATGCCGCCGGCGCCGAGCTTGTCGAGGATCACGTAGCGGCCGACGCGCCCCGACGGCCGGAAGCTCGCCCGCCCGCGCGCGGAATCCTGGGTGACCTCCTCGTCGGGCGAGCGCGCCACGGCTACCCTTCCCGGACCTCGTCGGTGGACAGGATTTCGAAGCGGCGGCAGACGAGCGTCACCGCTCCACTATACTTCGAGCATGCTGGCCGTTCATTGGGTGCGCGCCCTCAAGGACAACTACATCTATGTGCTGGCGGCGGACGGGGAGGCGGCGGTGGTCGATCCGGGCGAGGCCGCGCCGGCGGAGGCGGCGCTCGCGCGCCTCGGCGTGCGGCTGCGCCAGATCTGGTGCACGCACCACCACTGGGATCACACGAACGGCGCCGCCGAGCTGGCCGCGCGCCACGGCGCCGAGGTCCTCGCCGGCGAGGCGGACGCGGGGAAGATCGCGGCGGCGACGCGGCGCCTCGCCGACGGCGAGCGGTTCGACTTCGCGGGGCACAGCGTCGAGACGATCGCCATCCCCGCCCACACGCTGGGGCAGGTGGCGTTCTACGTCGACGGCAACGTCTTTCCCGGCGACACGCTTTTCGGCGCCGGCTGCGGCCGCCTGTTCGAGGGGACGCCGGAGATGATGGTGCGCTCGCTCGGCCGGCTGCGCGCGCTCCCCGACGCTACGAAGATCTGGTGCGGGCACGAGTACACGCTCCACAACCTCCGCTTCGCCGTCGGCGTCGGCATCGAGCCCGACAATGCCGCGCTGCGCGCGCGCTACGAGCGGGTCGCCGCGGCGCCCGATGCGCCGACGATCCCGCTGTCCCTCGTCGAGGAGCGCGCCACCAATCCGTTCCTGCGCTGGGACGCGCCCGGCATCCGTCGCTTCGCCGGCGCGGACGCCGACGTGCCCGCGTTCGCGGCCGTCCGGCGGACGAAAGACCAGTGGAGAGGCTGAGTTACGATTTTTTTGAACTGTCTACTTGACAGTTTGACTGTCACGATGTATCTTCTCGAGCGATGGAACCGACCTACAAGCTCGAGGAGCTCGCACGCGCGGCCGACGTCTCGCCGCGGACGGTGCGCTACTACGTGCAGAGGGGGCTCCTCCCCGCGCCGCAGTTCCGCGGACGCGACACGGCCTACACGGCCGAGCATCTGTCCCGCCTGAAGGCGATCAAGAAGTTGCAAGACCAGTACCTGCCGCTCGACGCCATCCAGGTCGAGCTCGAGCGCAGGAAACCGGAGGAGATCCTCGACGGCGCGGCGGCGCCGAGGATGAAGGTGCTGCCGCCGCCGGCGCCGCTGCCGCCGTCGCGCGTCGAGCCGTCCCGGAGCTGGACCCGCTTCCAGCTCCGGGACGGCGTCGAGATCCACGTGCGCGACGACGTGGCGGCGTCGCTGGGCTCGCTGGTGAGCGATCTCGAAAAGTTGTTTTCCCAAGGAGGACCCTATCGATGATGAGCTGTCTCAAGACCCTGAGCGGGGAGGCCATCCCGCTCCGCGGCGTCGAAGTCGTGGGCGACGTCTTCGGCGGCCACGCGCACATCCGCGTTCGCCAGCGCTACCAGAACGCGGAGAAGAAGCCGGTGGAGGCGGTATACACGTTCCCGCTGCCGTCGGACGG
>DATFWE010000147.1:0-2722 GCA_035259575.1 Haliangiales bacterium | reverse complement strand
GATCGCTCGCGCGGCTTCGTGCGCGGCTACTCGTTCCAGGTCGCACGCGGGCTGTCGCCGATCTCGTCCGCCAACGGCGGGCTCAACGGCGACCGGGTTCCGTGGGGGCGGGGTCACCGGCACGCCTACGACCAGCGCTTCGATCGGACGCTCACGGTCGCGATCATCGGCGAGGACCTGCCCGAGGCGCACAACCGCGTCGACCTCGATCCGAAGCTGACGGACACGCACGGCATCCCGGCGCCGCGCGTGATCTACAGGCTCAGCGAGAACAGCCGGTGCATGCTCGCCCATGGCGTCGCCCGCGCGCGCGAGGTGCTGGAGGCGGCCGGCGCACGCGCGGTCGCGGTGAACCCGCTGCTGCGGGCGGGGGGCTGGCACCTGATGGGCACCGCGCGCATGGGGACGGATCCGCGGCGTTCGGTCATCGACCCCCAGGGGCGCTGCCACGACGTGCCGAACCTCTACGTCGTGGACGGCAGCGTCATGCCGACCTGCGGCGGCGTCAACCCGACGTCGACGATCCAGGCCGTCGCGCTCTACATCGCCGACGGGATGATCCGGAGGCGTGCGTGAGCGTCGCCGGGCGGCGCGAGCTGCTCGCCGCGGTCCTCGACGTCCTGATCCCGGCGGAGGCGGGGTTCCCCGCGGCCGGGGCGATCGTACTCGACCACGTGCTGTCGATGGCCGCCGCGTCGAGCGAGCTCGACGCGCTGCTCGCGGGCGTCCTGCAGGCGGTCGCCGAGGCCGCGCGCGGCCGCGACTTCTCGACGCTCGCCGTCGACGAGCGGGAAGCGGTCCTGCGCGAGGTCGAGCGCGCGCACCCCGACGCGTTCGACGTGCTCGTGGGCCACACCTACGCCGGCTACTACAGCCGGCCGGACGTCGTCACCCGGCTCGGCCTCACGCCAGGCCCCGTCCATCCCCGCGGCCACCGCATCGCCCCCGCCGAGCTGCCCGACCTGACGCGCGTCACGTCCCGCGGGCCCCTCTACCGCGCATAGAACGCCATCGCTCACCCGTTCTTGCGCGTCAGGTCCCGGGCGAAGGAGACGAGGATCGCGGCGCCGAGCCAGGTGAGCGCGGCGTTCATGAGGTAAGCGCGCGGCAGGCTCGTCGCCGCGACCCAGCCGTTCACGAGCGGGCTCGCGGCGCTGGCGAGCTGGACGCCGACGGCCAGCCAGCCGAACGCCGCGCCGCGCGTCTCGGCGGCGACGATCATGCCGCCGAGCGTGTAGGAGAGCGTCAGGGCGCCGCCGAGGCAGAGCGCCACGACCAGGCGCAGGACGAGCAGGGGCAGGCGCGTCTCCGCCACCGCAAGCAGGCCGCAGAACACGCCGCCGACCACGAGCTGACCGAGCAGGAGCTGACCGACCGGGATCACCTGGGCCAGCCGGGCAGCGGCGCTGGCCGAGAACGTGGCGCCGACGGCGGCGACCGAGACGATCAGTCCGGCCGTGGCCGCCGCCTCGACGCCCGGCATGTGGGCGACCTGGAGCGGGATCAACAGCGAGAGCCCGCGGTCGACGAACTGAGCGATCAAGAGCAGCAGCATCACGGACACGAAGTGGGGCACGCGCAGGAACTGCCGCAGCGGCGTCGCGCGGGCGACCGCCTGCGCCTCGCCGGGGGCGATCGTGCGCGCCTCCTCGAACAGGAAGATCAGCGCGACGAGGGCCACCGCGCACATCGCCGCGGTCACGAAGAACGCCGGGCGGATCCCGAAGTGCGAGGCGACGATCCCGCCCACGACCGGCCCCACCGCTACGCTCAGCAACTGCGCGCCCTGCACGCGGGCGATAGCCACCGACGCGCGCTCGCGTGGGGCCGATACGCTGGCCACGGCCATGGCCATCGGCGTGAACCCCGCGAAGAAACCCATGAGAAAGCGCGCCACGAAGAGTTGCCGCACCGACGTCACCATCCCCATCGCGGCGACGATGATCGTGAACGCCGTGAGCGAACGGATCAGCATCAGCTTCCGCCCGAAGCGATCGGCCAGGCGGCCGAAGACGGGGGACAGCACGCCGGAGATCGCCGGCGTGACCGCGGCGATCGCCCCCGACCAGAGCGCGATGGTCGCCGGATCGGTGACCCCGAGCTCGCGGATGTAGAGGGGCAGGAAGGGGGTGAAGAACTGGAAGCCGACGAACGCGATGAACACGCAGAGCGACAGCGCCCAGACGTTGCGCTGCCACCCGTCGGTCGAGTCGCGCGAGGTCATTCGCTCTGCACGCGGGCAAGCCTCACCCTTATCATACGGGCCTGGACATGGCCGAGGGCCAATCGATCACGCGGTGTCGCGGCTTCACGGCCGCCGGAGGGACCTGCGGCGTCAAGCCGGCGGGCAAGCCCGATCTCATGCTGCGGCTACTCGCTCATCGCCGCCTCTGGCTTCCTGTCGGCGCTCCCGGCCGTGCTCCGCGGCGCCATCTTCCAGTGTCACATGGTGCAAGGGCTCACGACGGGATCGGTCAAGGGGCAACGGCGCCGGGACGGTGCTCCTGCATACACGAGAGGACACGATGGGCTCAGGTACGTGATCATCTCCGAGCGCGGCACGCGGACGGCAGCGCTGCAGGCGGGCCGGCTTGACGCCGCGGGACCGGGCGAGACGACCAAGCCCATCGCCGACCAGCTCAAGGCCGCCGTGCCGCAGATGGTCATCACGCGGGTTGGCTCGCTCACGTCGCCCAACCTACTCGTCAACCACACGCGCCCT
>DATFWE010000146.1:0-13760 GCA_035259575.1 Haliangiales bacterium | reverse complement strand
GGCGGGGGCGGCGGCCAGCGCCGCCCGCAGCCGGTCCCAGCCGTAGATCTCGTCGCCGTTCATCCGCTCGACGACGCCGTCGGTGTAGAGGAGCAGCGCATCGCCGGGGCGGAGCGCAATCTCCGTCTCCCCCACGGCGTCGGGCGCGACGGCGTCGACCACGCCCAGCCACACTCCGGGCAGCGCGATCTCCTCGACCGCGCCCGCGGCCCGCCGCACCAGCACGGGCAGGTGGGCGCCGACGGCGCGGAAACGACCGCCGCCGACGGCCTCCACCAGGGCAAGGGTCATGTACAGGCGCAGGCCGGTCCGTTCCAGCGTCCGGCGCAGGCACTCGTTGAGGCGCCCGTACACCTCGCCGAGCGGCGCGTCGGGGCGCGCGGCGAGGACGCCCAGGAGGCTCGCGCGCGCCATCATCATCGTCAGGCCGGTCGTCACCCCGTGGCCCGACACGTCCCCCACGGCGACGAACTTGCGCCCGCCCGCGTGGAGGACGTCGTAGTAGTCGCCGCCCACCGACGCGGCCGGGACCATGGCGCCGGCGACGCGGCAGCCGGGCAGCTCGATGGTCCGCGGCACGAGCAGTGTCTGGATCTCCCGGGCCACCTCCATCTCGGAGAACAGCGCGTCGCGCACGCGCCGCAGCTCCGCGGTCGCCCGCCGCTCGTCGAAGAACATGCGGCACACGATGCGGTTGAGGATCGCGCCCAGGACGGCCAGGTAAAACAGGTAGAGGAGGTCGGTCTTGGTGCGCGTGTCGAGCTCGAGCCCGGCGTAGGCCACATGGGCCTGGAGGTAGGTCGCCGCGAGCGCGACGTAGGTGAGCAGCGTCCAGCCCACGTTGGCGGGGAACAGCGTGGCGAGCGCGGTGCCGATGAGGAAGAACGACAGAAAAAAATATCCGCCCGCGGCGCGCACGATGAACGTGTTGTGCGACGCGATCGCGCCGAAGACGCAGCCGACGAGGAGAAACATGGCGAGGTGGGGGTGGCGCGCGAAGACGCCCTTGTGGGTGAGCAGCATCATCGCCGCGGTCGCGGCCACGCCGCACACGACGATGATCGCCGAGGTCGCCAGCGCCGCGGGCGCGGCCACCGCCGAGTAGGTCAAGAGGGCCAAAGGGATCATCACGAACGCCACCCAGCCGATGACCACCGTCCGCTCGAGGATCATCTTCGCCTGCGCCTCGCGCAGCTCCGGCTCGGTGGGGCCGCGCAGGCTCGCCGCGATCGTGGCCCACCGGATCATGGAAAGGTTCGCGACGCGAGCACCGTGAGCGTGCGGCCGTCCACGCTGGCCTCGATCGTGCACCCGCCCTCGTAGGCGACGCGCGTCAGGCCCAGCTTGGCCTGTCCGGGCGGGCGCGCCGCCGCGGCGAGGATGCGCGACTCGAACGCCGCGCGCGCGTCCGGCGTGGCGCGCAGCCACGCGAGCGTGTCGAGGAGCTCGCCCAGCTCGGGCGCCGCGGGGTCGATCGGGCTTTGCACCTCCACGCGCGCCCGGGCGTCGTCGCCGCAGATGCGCAGATAGAGATGCGTCTCGCTCGCGCTCCAGTCGCCGTACTTCATGGCGTTCTCCATGAGCTCGCCCGCGACGTTGGCCAGCGACCGGCAGCCGTGGACGTCGTGGAACACCGCCACGAAGAACTCCAGCACCGACACGCGCACCCGCTCGATGTTCTCCCACTCGTTGCGGATGGGCAGCTCGATGCGGAAGTCGTAACGTCCCGCGTCCATCATGCCCCCCGGATTTGCAGCAGCTCGTCCTTCGAGAACACCCGCAGCGCCTCGAACGACAGCTTCTGCCACAGGAGCGCGTGGTCGAAGTAGATCACCAGCCGGATGCCTCGGCCGCGCATCTCCTTGATGAGCTGGATGAGGTAGCCGATCGTCGACGAGTTGAAATGATGCAGGCGCTCGAACCGCATCTCCATGCCGACGCGACGGGTCGCGCAGTCCTCGACGAGGCGGGCAAAGAACGGTTCGAGGACCCGCTCCGGTTGGCGGTCGCTCGACTTGCCCTGCCACACCACGCGCAGGCCAGCCTCGCCGCGATCCTCGACCTCGATGAGGAGGCTGCCGGCGTGCAGGCTACTCTCCATGGTCCGCCCGAGCGGGGACGATAACACGGGGTGCCGGCGTGTGTCATGATGCGCGGCGTGCGCGTGGATGGCGTTCCCTGGCGGACGATCTGGCTGGACGGAGACGCCGTCGCCGCCATCGATCAGCGGCGGCTCCCCGGCGAGCTCGCCGTCGTCAGGCTGCGCACCGCCGAGGAGGCCGCCGCCGCGATCCGCGACATGGCCGTGCGCGGCGCGCCGCTCATCGGCGTCACCGCGGCGTTCGGCCTCGCCCTGGCGCTGGCGCGCGAGGCGACGCCGGCCGCGCTCGATCGCGCGAGCGCGCTCCTCCGCGCCACGCGCCCGACGGCGGTGAACCTGGCCTGGGCCCTCGACGAGGTGCGCGACGCGCTCGCCAACGTTTCGCCCTCGGGCTGGGCCGACGCGGCGATGGCGCGCGCCCGCGCGCTCGCCGACGCCGACGTCGACACCTGCCGCCGCATCGGCGAGCACGGCCTCGACGTCCTCCTCGACGTCGTTCGGCGGGCGGGCCGCGGCGATCGCGTGCGCGTGCTCACCCACTGCAACGCCGGCTGGCTCGCCGCCGTCGACTGGGGCACCGCGCTCGCGCCGGTCTACCTCGCGCACGAGCGCGGGCTCGCCGTCGAGGTGTGGGTGTCGGAGACGCGCCCGCGCAACCAGGGCGCGCTCACCGCGTGGGAGCTGGGCAAGGCGGGCGTGCCGCACACGGTGGTGGCGGACAACGCCGCCGGGCACCTCGTTCAGCGCGGCCTCGCCGACATCGTGCTCGTCGGGGCGGACCGCGTGACCGCGACGGGCGACGTCGCCAACAAGATCGGGACGTACCTCAAGGCGCTGTCCGCCCGCGCGCACGGCGTGCCGTTCTACGTGGCGGCGCCGGCGTCGACGATCGATTTCCGCCTGCGCGACGGCGCGGGCGTGCCCATCGAGGAGCGCGACGCGCGCGAGGTCGTCGAGCTCGGCGGCGTGCCCCTGTTTCCGCCCGGCACCCCCGTCAAGAACTGGGCGTTCGACGTGACCCCGGCGGCGCTGGTCACGGGCCTCGTCACCGAACGCGGCGTGTGCGCCGCCAGCGCGGAGGGCATCGCGCGGCTGTTCCCGGAGCGCGGGTGACGCCGCGGCGCGCGCTCGTCGCGGCGTTCCGCCGGCTGGCGGCGGCAGGCCTGTGCCCGCGCACGTCGGGGAACGTCAGCGTGCGCGCCGGCGACGGATTCCTCATCACGCCGACCGGCATGCCCGCCGACACCGTCGGCGCGGCCGACGTCGTGGCGATGACGATCGACGGGCGGGCGCGCGGGCGGCGGCAGCCGTCGAGCGAGTGGCGACTCCACCGAGACCTTTACGCCACGCGCGGCGACGTCGGCGCGGTCGTGCACACGCACCCGCCCTACGCGACGGCGCTGGCGTGCCTGCGCCGCGACATCCCGGCGTTCCACTACCTCGTCGCCTGGGGCGGCGGCAGCTCGATCCGCTGCGCGCGCTACGCGACGTTCGGGACCGACGCGCTGTCGGCGGCCGCGCGCAAGGCGCTCGCCGGGCGCAAGGCGTGCCTCCTGGCCAACCACGGCGCCGTCGCCGTGGGCGCCGACCTGCCGGCGGCGGAGCGCCTCGCCGCCGAGGTGGAGGCGCTGGCGCGGACGTATGTCCTCGCGCTCGCGGTCGGGCGCCCGGCGATCCTCGACGAGGCGGAGATGGCGCGCAACCTGGACCTCTTCGCCGGCTACGGCCAGCCTAGACCGTCTCCTGCGCGTACGTCATCACCAGGTACATCACCGCGTCGTCGGCGCCGGGGTTGAGATAGGTGTGGGGCAGGTCGGCCTCGAACATGATCGCGTCGCCGGTCCCGAGCGCGTGGACCTCGCCGCCGACGCGGATCTCGACCTGGCCGCGCGTCACCACCAGGTTCTCGACGGTCCCGGGCGGGTGGGCGTCGGCGTCCTCGCGCTTGTGCGCGCTGAGCTTCAGCTCGTAGAACTCGACGCGCCGCGGCTGATCGAACGGGAACAGCGCGCGCGACACGAAGCTGCCGTCGTGGCTCGACAGGAGCTTCGAGCCCTCCTGGCGCAGGACGCGCGTCCCGCCCGACTCCTTGGACGTGATCAGCGCCGAGAACGTGACGTCGAGCGCGCGCGCGATCTTCCACAGGACGTTGATGGTGGGCGCGCTCTGGCCGAGCTCGATCTGCCCGAGCATGGCGCGGCTCACGCCCGAGGACTGGGCGAGCTTCTCCAGCGACAGCCCGCGGCGCAGGCGCAGCCTGCGCAGGTTGGGGCCGACCGTGGGCGCGAAGTCGGCGCCCGCGGAGGGCGGCGCCTCTTCCACGCGGGGCTTCCTGGCCTTCGTGCCCTTGGACCCCAGCTCGCGGACGCTCTTCATGTCGACTGCATGGTGGATCCGCCAAAACGGAAGAGTCAAGGGTCGCGGACGACGGGGAGGCCCGCGTCGACCCAGCCGCGGAACCCGCCGATCATCGAACGGACGTTCGTGTAGCCCATGCGCTGGAGGCTGTCGGCGGCGAGCGCCGAGCGATAGCCGCCCCCGCAGTAGACGACGATGTCGGCGGCGGCGTCGGGGATGCGCGCCTCGATGTCCCGCTCGAGCACGCCCTTGCCGATGTGCTCCGCCGCGGGGAGGTGGCCGGCCGCCCACTCGCTCTCCTCGCGCACGTCCACCAGGTGGAACGGGTCGCGCCGCTCGAGGCGCGCCCTCACGTCGGCGGCGGAGATCTCGACGATGTGGGGCCGAACCGCGGCGACGCGCGCGAGAAAGCGGGGGCTGTGCTGCTTCACAGGCGGTAGCCGACGAGGAACTGCACCCGGAAGGCGAACTTCGTGTTCGAGCCCCCCGGGAAAGTGCCGAAGGCCGTATCGGTGTCCGACCAGAAGTAGAACAGCGGGCCGAAGCGGGCGTTGAACCCGAGCGTCACGTTCTTGTCGACGTGGTACTCGAGCACCGGTCCGAACTGCGGCGGAATGAACACGAGCGGCTTGGGGATGCCGGTGAAGTAGAAGACGAACGGAACGTCGACGGCGAAGCCCACGCTGAGCGCCTGTGCGGCGCGGAACGCGAGCACCACGCCGAGAGGCGCCTGGACGCCGAAGCTGATCGGATCGTAGGTGAGGAGCTTGATGCCGGGGTCGACGTGAAGCAGCACGGACAGCTTGTCGCCGCGCATGACGTTGAAGCGGAACGGCACGCGGACGCCGAACCCGACCTTGTTGTCGAGGGTGGAGCCCTCGAACGCATAAGTCAGCTCGAACTTCACGCCAATGTCCGAGGTGGCTCCGGTCCCGTGCGTGAAGCCGAGCGTCAGGTCAGGCCAGCCGAGCTCGGCGCTGACGGCATTGTCGCCGTCGCCCACGGTCTCCCCCGCGAACAAGCTCCAGCGATCGCCCGCGGCCGCCGCCTTCTCGATGCGGGTCTGATCGAACTGGATGTTGGACAACCCCCCCTCGGTCTTCTGCGCATGCGCCGAAGCCGCCGCCAGCGACACCAGGACCACACACAGGCTGTTCTTCATCCCTCTTTTGTACACCCCGACGCCGAGGGAGCGCCAGCGGGGTCAGCGGCCGCGGAGCAGTTTGCGCTCCCGCCGGCGCCGGCGGCGCGCGTCGCCCTCCGTCTCGCCCGGGAGACGCGTCTCGACCGCGACGCCCCCCATGAGGACGAACCCGGACACGCGCAAGATCGGCCGTTCCGGGTCGGGCTCGGCGGGCGCGCGCTCCATGTGCTCGAATCCGCCCATGAACGCGTGCCCGTCCATTTCCACCGCCAGCCCCGGCGGGACGATGATCTGCGCGCCGCCCATGAACGCGAACACGAACACCTCCGTCGTCCCCTGCGGCAGCCGCGCCTCGCGGAAATCGAGGACGGCGCCGCCCATGATCGTCACCACGCGCGTCTTCCTCGCCGTCGTCCAGCTGCCGGCCCGCTGCACGCCGCCCATGATCGCGAGGAGCGTCTGATGCTCGCGCACCGAGTCGGCGCGGACCGGCGGGGCGGGCGCCGGCTTGGGCACGAGCGCGGTCGTCGACGGGGGCGCCGGCGCGGGCGCCGGGGCTTCGCCCGTCGCGGGGAGGTCCGCGACGAGGGCGTCGATCTCGGCCACCGTCTCGGCGCGATGGGCGAGGGTCAGCCGACGCTCGAACTCTTCGAGGTCGAGGTCGTCTTTCGCGAAGTGCTCCGAGAGTCGGGCGATGACTTTCTCGCGCGCGTCGCGGACTGCCACGATGTTGGCCGCCATAGCGACAGGGTTATACTTTGATGATGCGGATTCTCCTAGCCTTGATGCTGGCGGCGGGGTGCGCCAGCGACGCGCCCGTGAACGTCGCCGGCAACTACACGCTCGCCACCACCAACGGCGCGAACGGCTGCCAGTTCTCCATGTGGACGCCGGGCGCGACGGCTACGGGGATCCCGCTCACGGTGACGCAGCAGGAGAGCGATTTCACCGCCGAGATCGGCGGCCTGACGGGGGCGCTGGTGGAGTACGCGCTGGGCAGCCGCATCTTCATCGGCACCGTCTCCGGCGCCAACCTCCACGCGGTGCTCGTGGGCACCAGGAACCTGATGCCCGGCCAGTGCGTCTACAAGGTGACCGGAACGATGAACGGGACGCTCGTCGGCGACGCGCTCACCGGGACGCTCGACCTCTCGGCCGTCATCGTCACCGCCGCCGCCGACTGCCCGCCGGCGGGCTGCAAGTCGACGGTCAGCTTCAACGGGACGCGCCCGCCCAGGTAGTCGCTACGACTCCTCGGTCACCGTCGTGCGGCGGTTCTGCTGCCGACCGGCGGCAGTGTCGTTGGACGCGATCGGCTGGTCGGGCCCGTAGCCCTTGCACACGCTGATCTGCGACTCGTTCAACCCCTTGGCCAAGAAGTACTGCTTGACCGAATCGGCGCGCTGCTGCGACAGCGTGACGTTGTAGCTGTGGGCGCCGACGTTGTCGGTATGCCCCTCGATCTTGATCTTCTTGTCGGGGCTCTTCTTCAAGGTGTCGGCCGCCTTGTCGAGGTCGGAGTTGGGCGACGGGACGGTCTTCGAGTTCGTCGGGAACTCCACCTTGGCGTTGATCGGCTGGTCCGCCGGCTTCGGCGGCGGCGGGGGCGGCGGCGGGGGCGGCTTCGGCGGCTCGGGATTCATCACGAGCCCCTCGTGCGCGATCTCGATCGACTCGATGGCCACCTCGTTCTTGGTGGCGTCGTACTCCGGCCCGGTCCACTTGACGATGAAGCCGTTGTAGAACTCCCAGCGGCACAGCGGGTTCAGCTTCGGCCCGAGCTGGAAGATCATCCCGTTCAGTCGCTTGGGCGTGTTCTTGAACGCGAACAGCTTCTTGTCGCCGGTGAACCCCTGCGACAGCACGATGTTCGGCCACTTGAACTGCCCCATCACCGAGCGCTGGAACGTCGAGACGCCGCCCTCGGGGTACGGCTGGACGTCCTGCTGCACCTTCAGCCCGGTCGCCGAGCGAAAGAACGCGGTTCCGTCCTTGTAGTCGAGGGCCAGCGGCCCCGACGTGATCTTGAACGCGAACTGAAATACGGTGGCCGGGTCGTTTCGCTTCACGAGTATTGTCCTCTCGGGCATTCTACGTCACCGCGCCCGGTTTTTTTGCCCGCCGCCCACCAACCGCCGTCGCTCGGCATCTCATGGGTGAATAGGTGAACGATATGCATGTTTTGCCCAAGCAGGCGGCGCCCGATCCCGAAGAAACGACGGAAAACGTGGATCTTCCCCGCATCGAGCGCGCCGTCCGCGAGATTCTCCTGGCAATTGGCGAAGATCCCGATCGCGACGGCCTGATGGACACACCCCGGCGCGTGGCCCGCGCCTACGCCGAGCTCACCGCCGGGCTGAGGACCGATCCCCGCAAGGCCCTGGCCCGCGTGTTCGACGAGCCCGGCGACGGCCTCGTCCTCGTTCGCGGCATCGAGTTCTACAGCCTGTGCGAGCACCACCTCCTGCCGTTCCAGGGCTCGGCGCACGTGGCCTACCTCCCCGCCGACGGCAAGGTCGTGGGCGTGTCCAAGCTCGCGCGCACGGTGGACGCGTTCGCCCGCCGCCCGCAGGTGCAGGAGCGCCTCACCAACCAGGTGGCCGACGCGCTGATGGAGCACCTCCGCCCCCGCGGCGTCGCGGTGTGGGTCGAGGGCGAGCACTTCTGCATGAAGATGCGGGGCGTGTCGAAGCGCGATCCATCGATGACGAGCGTCGCCTACCGCGGCGATCTGGCGACGAACGCGGCGCTGCGGCAGGAGGCCGTCGAGATGGTGTTCGGCCGGAGCAGATAGAGCATAGCCGGGTTCCGCGACGCTGCGCGTCGCGTCCCGTCTAACCGACGGTGATCGTGCCGAAGCCCTCGATGTCGACGCCCTTCTCGAGCACGACCAGGTAGACGAGGTCCGGCCCGGGCAGGGCGACGAACGCGTGCGCGGAGCCGGCCGCCATGTGCGCGGTATCGCCCCGCCGCACCACGGTCCCATCGGAGTCGAGGTACGCCCCCTGGAGGACGAGCACCCGCTCCTCGCCGAGGTGGCGATGGCGCGGAAACGCCGCGCCGGCGGGGAGGTGCACGAAGCCGACGTCGACGCCGGCGAGCGCCGGCCCGTAGGGAAGGTGGAGAAGGCGCGCCGGCGGGGGGCCGGGCTCCCACCCGGCGCCGTCGATGCGGCCGAGCAGCCCCCGCACCGCGTCGGCGCCGAGATCGATCATCCGCGCGATGCGCTCGACGAACGCGTCGAAGCGGGCGGCGCGGGGCAGCGCGGCGAGGACGCGCGCGCGCAGCTCCGGCGGCGGGGTCTCGGGCGGCAGCGCGAGCGCCAGCGCGACGAGCGCCTCGTCGTCCAGAATGTCTGGCAGGACATCCGGCACGACATCCGGCAGGTCGTCCGGCGGGCCGTCGGTGGGGCGGCTCATGCCTTCATCTCCAGCGAAACCCGCAGCTTCTGCATGCCGGCGGCGAGCCGCGACTTCACGGTGCCGAGGGGGAGCGTCTCCCTCTCGGCGATCTCCGACGACGACAGCCCCTCGAAGTACGACAGCTCGAGCACGAGGCGCTGCTCGGCGGGGAGGCCGACCAGCGCGCGCCGGACGCGCGAGCGGTCCGCGGCCATCGACGGGTCGTCGGGCGCGGCCATGTCCCCGACCGGCGCGTCGTCGAGCGGCGATCGCCGCGCGAGCCGGGGCGACTTGCGCCGGTCGAGCGCCCGGCTGCGCAGGCGCATCAGGATCCACGCGCGCACGGTGCCGCGCGCGCCGTCGTAGTCGCCGGCGGCGCGCCACACTTCGAGGAACAGGTCGTGGACGAGGTCCTCGGCCTCGCGCGCGTCGCCGAGCATGCGGCGGGCGAGCGCCAGGAGCATCCCCGCGTAGCGGTCGTAGAGCCGCGCCAGCGCGCCGGTGTCGCCGCCGGCCACCCTCGTGACCAGCGTCGGGTCGTCGCCGTCATCCCGGTCGGGCCTTTCGAGCACCACGACAACGAAACTAGTCGCGCCGGCGGCGCGAGTCAAACCCACATCCACGGGATCGATACGACGAACGCCCGAGGGTGGATCACCGGATCTTCTTGGCCCACTGGCCGAACAGCCACAGCGACCCGCCCACGAGCGAGAACGGGACGAAGAACACCCAGCCGCGCCACGGGTTGTCCCACGTGCCGTATATGTAGAGCGCGGCGAGCTGGCCGACGATCATCGTCAGCGCGGCGACGGCGTAGCCGGCGAGGATGATCCTGCGTCGCCGCTGCAGTTTCTCGAGCGCGTGGAGTAGACGCTCGAGGTCTTCGCGACTGGGCTCGCTGGGCGCCACGCGGTCAGCTTAGCACCGGCGGGACCTCGGCGAGGACGCGCAGGGCGTTTTCGCCGAGGAGCTTCTTCACCGCCGCGCGCGGCACGCCGCGGGCGAGGAGGGCGGCGGTGAGGCGCGGCAGGTCGGCCACGTCGTCGAGCCCGCGCGGCGGCTTGACCATCCCGTCGTAGTCGGAGCCGAGCGCGGGCACGTCCTCGCCGCCGACCTTGATGATGTGGGCGAGGTGATCGCACACCGCGTCCAGATCGTCGCCGCCCAGAAAGCGGGGCGCGAAGATGACGCCGACGACGCCGCCGCGCTGGGCGACGGCTCGGATCTGCTCGTCGTCGATGTTGCGCCAGTGCGCGCGCACGCCCGCCACGCCGGTGTGCGACACGATCGGCGCGGCCTTGGTCGCGGCGACGGCGTCGAAGAAGCCCTTGCGGTTGATGTGGGCGAGATCGACGATCACGCCCAGCCGGTTCATCTCCTCCACGACTGCGTGGCCGAACGGGGTGAGCCCGCGCGCGTCGTCGCGGCCGAGCCCCATCGCCGGACAGCCGAGATCGTTCCGGGAGAAATGGAGCAGGCCGATGTAGCGCACGCCGCGGCGGGCGAACGCCTCCACGTTGGCGAGGTCCCCCTCGAGCGCGTGCGCGCCCTCGATGCCCGCCAGCGCGGCGACGCGGCCGGCCGCGCGCGCGGCGGCCACGTCCTCGCGCGAGCGGCAGCGCACGATCTCGTCCGGGGCGCGGGCGCAGGCCGCCTCGAGCGCGTCGATCTGGCGGTGCACCGACGCGGCGCTGCCCCGCTGCGGCTTGGGAAACGTCCACATGCCGAAGAACTGCGCGCCCAGCCCGCCCTCGCGCATGCGCGGCAGGTCGACGTGCCCGAACCACGGCATGGGGCGCGCGTGGCGGCGCGCCAGATCCCAGCCGAGCTTGTCCATGAGCTTGGGCGTGTCGGCGTGGAGGTCGAGCACGCACGTCTCGTCGTGGAGGGCGCGCGCGGCGGCGAGGTCAAGCATGGTCGAGGATCTCCAGGGCCGAATCCACGCGATCGAACGGCGGCATGATGTAGGCGCCGGCGACGCGCGAGCGCACCGCCGCGAGCGCCTCGCGCGCGATGCGGACGCCCTCGGCGCGCGCCGGCGGTCCCTGGCCGACCCGCGCCATGCGCGCGCGGATCTCCGCCGGGATCTGCATCCCCGGCACGTTGTTGTGCAGGAACTCGGCGTTGCGCTGCGACGCGAGGGGCAAGAGGCCGATCATGATCGGCAGACCGAACGGCTTGACGTCGTCGAGGAACCGCTCCACCAGGCGCCCGTCGTAGACCGGCTGGGTCATGATGAGCTCGGCGCCCGCCGCGACCTTGTGCTCGAGCCGGCGGAGCTCGCGGTCGTAGTCGAGGGCGGCCGGCTCCGCGCCCGTCGCCAGGAGGAACGACGTCTTGCCCTCCATCGCCTTGCCCGCGGGATCGAGGCCGCGGTTCATGTCGGCGGCGACGCGCAGGAGCCCGATCGAATCGAGGTCGTAGACCGGTGTCGCGAACGGATAGTCGCCCATCTTGGGCGGATCGCCCGTGATGACGACCAGGTTCTTGATGCCCGTCGCCCAGGCGGCCAGGAGGTGCGCCACCAGCCCGAGGAAATTGCGGTCGCGGCAGCAGACGTGGAGGATCGCCTCCACCCCGGCCTCGCGCTGGAGGATGTCGCACACGGCCTCGTTGCCCATGCGCGCGGTGGCGCGCGGTCCGTCGGCGATGTTGACGACGTCGATCCCGCCCGCCTTGAGGCGCCGCGCGGCCTCGATGGTGCGGCGCGGATCGGTCCCCGCCGGCGCCGACAGCTCGCACGATACGGCGAACTGGCCGGCGGCGAGCTTGGCCCCGAGCACGCCCCGTTGCGCCAGCGGTGTGACCGGCTGCGCCTCCGCGGGCCGCTCGCTGCGCGCGACGCCGCCGGAGACGCGCGCCGGCAGCGGGCGGGCGCCGATCATGCGCACCGCGCCGAGCATGCGCCGCGTGTGCTCGGGGGTGGTGCCGCAACAGCCCCCGACGATGCGCACGCCCGCCTGGAGCGTGCGCCGCGCCCACACGCCGAAATGCTCCGGGTTGGCGACGTAGATGGTGCGGCCGTCGATGACGCGGGGGTGGCCGGCGTTGGGCTGGAGCGACACCGGCGCGCCGGCGGACAGCATCTTCACCCCCACCTCGTGGAGCTCGGGCGGTCCCACGCCGCAGTTGGCCCCCACCACGTCGGCGCCGGCGGCGACCAGGCGCGCCGCCACGGCCTCGGGGGTCACGCCCCCGCGCGCCAGGCCGTCGGCGCCGAACACGACCTGGGCGATGATCGGCAGGCCGCGCCCGACCTTCTTGGCCAGGGCGACCGCCGCCTCGATCTCGCCCAGGTGCACGAACGTCTCGATGAGGATCGCGTCGACGCCGGCCTCGGCCAGGATGCCGATCTGCTCCTCGAGGGCGGCCCGGACGAGCGCCTGCTCGTGCGCCGGCGCGTCGTCGTAGGCGAGCCCGGTGGGACCGACCGCGCCGCCGACCCACGTGTCGAGCGAGGCGGCGCGCGCCAGGCGCACCGCGGCGCGGTTGATTTCCGCGAGCTTGTCGGCGTGGCCGTGGCGGGCGAGGGCGATGCGGTTGGCGCCGAACGTGTTCGTCTCGAGGACGTCCGCGCCCGCCTCGGCGTACTCGCGGTGGACCTGCGCCACCAGCTCCGGCTGGGACACGTTGAGCTCGTCGAACGAGCGGGTGAAGAACACGCCGCGCTCGTACAGGAGGGACCCCATCGCCCCATCGAAAAGGAGCGGGCCCTCGCGCACGGCTTCGAGAAAGGGCTTCACAGACGAGCGTGTAGCACGTTATTGGCGCAGGACGAAATCGCGGAAGTCGGCGGCCACCGCCGAGGGAGCGTGCGCCTCGAAGTGGCTGTCGCCCCACGGCGGCAGGCCCCGCTTGTCGAGCTCGAGACCATAGGTCATGAGGCACGACGCGTCGCCGAGCGGGGCGAACTGGGCGAAGCCGTGGACGCGGATCTTGCTCCTTATGGGGGTCCCCCAGGCCACGCGCAGGTCGCGCGCGCGGTAGCGATAGTGGAGCGTGTAGCCGATCGTCGCCCGGCGGAGGCGGGCGAGGAACGCGACGCGGCGCGGGCGGCCCTCGGCGTCGCGCTCGGTCACCATCGCCGAACGGACGACGCGCAGCCAGTCCGGCGTCCGCCCGATGTCGCAAAACAGGCGGTAGCAGTCGGCGGCGTTCCGCGGCAGCGAGACAGAGATGGGGGTGATGGGTGTCGCCAGCGCGACCATGCCGCCGCCGTGAGCAACGGACGTGCCTTTATCAAATGCCAGCAAGATCGGCGGCTTGGGGCCAGGTGGCGGACGGGGTATCCGGCCAGTCGCGTGGCCTGGGGCCGTGCTATCCCATGGGGCATGCTCTGGGTCCTCGCGCTCGCGGCCGCCGCCCGCAGCTTCGGGGGTTTCGCGGCGGACGAGGACAAGTACCTGGCAGGGAACCGCGTGTGCGAGCCGATCGCGGTCAAGCCGGACGGCGAGGCCGCGGGGATGCCGCGCTGCGCGGAGGTCGACCGCCGGGCGCAGAAGGACCTCGGGTTCACCAAGCCCGCGCGCGGCCGCGAGACCCCCGACGGAAAGAAGCTCGCGGTGGCCGTCGAGGACGGCAAGATCAAGCTCACCTGGCTCGACGGCGCGCGCGAGCGCGTGCTGGCGCGCTGGTCGCCGGGCGCGCCGGTGACGTCGGTGAACATGGGCGTGTTCGCGGCGCGGACGCTGGTGGCGGTGGAGTACCGCGCCGGCGGCGCCGACGACGTCGTCGCCTTCGACGTGCGGGCGGCGCT
>DATFWE010000145.1:0-46827 GCA_035259575.1 Haliangiales bacterium | reverse complement strand
ACCTTTCGGCGGCGGACGGCGGCGCGGGCGATCCCAGCTACCCCGCGTTCTGGCTGCCGTTCCAGGATGTGGGCGCCCACAACCACATCGCGCAGTGGGTGGTATCGATCGTCGGGCCCACCCCGACGGCGGGACGTGCGCCGGCGACGGCGAGGCGTGCTCGCCCCCCACCGTCGTCTGCTGCACGGAGACCTGCCTGGCCACCGGTCGCTGCGGCCTGCAGTGATCGAGTCGGATGCCGGGCGTGACCCGGGCCGTTGACGCCCCCGCCGTTCCGGGCCAGGGTGGTTCCTGGAGGCGACCCCAGGAGGCGATCATGACCACGAAGTACCTGCTCAACGAGGACCAGATCCCGCGCGCCTGGTACAACATCCTCGCGGATCTCCCCTCGCCGCCCGCGCCGGTGCTCCACCCCGGGACCCAGAAGCCGGTGACGCCCGACGATCTGGCGCCGCTGTTCCCCATGGCGCTCATCGAGCAGGAGATGAGCCCCCAGCGCGAGATCGAGATCCCCGAGGCGATCCGCGGGGCGTTCGCGATGTGGCGGCCGACGCCGCTCCACCGCGCGCACAACTTCGAGCGCGCGCTCGGCACCCGATCGCACATCTATTACAAGTACGAGGGGGTGTCGCCGCCGGGGAGCCACAAGCCGAACACCGCCGTGGCCCAGGCCTACTACAACGCGCAGGCGGGCGTGCGGCGGCTGGCGACGGAGACCGGCGCCGGGCAGTGGGGCAGCGCGCTGGCGTTCGCCGGGGCGCTGTTCGGGCTCAAGGTCACCGTCTACATGGTGAAGGTGAGCTACGAACAGAAACCCTACCGCCGCTCGATGATGCACGCGTGGGGCGCCGAGGTGTTCCCGTCGCCGACGGACCGAACGCGGGCCGGGCAGAGCATCCTCGCCAAGGATCCGAAGAGCTCCGGTTCGCTGGGCATCGCCATCTCCGAAGCGGTGGAGGATGCAGCCACGCACGACGACACCAAGTACTCGCTGGGGTCGGTCTTGAACCACGTCCTCCTCCACCAGACGGTGATCGGGCAGGAGGCGCGGCAGCAGATGGCGCTCGCCGGCGAGTACCCCGACGTGGTCATCGGCTGTCACGGTGGCGGCAGCAACTTCTCCGGCATCGCGCTGCCGTTCGCGCGCGACAAGCTGAACGGGCGGAACGTACGCCTCGTCGCCGCCGAGCCGACGAGCTGCCCGTCGCTGACCAAGGGGCGCTACACGTTCGATTTCGGCGACACGGTCGGCATGACGCCGCTCGTCAAGATGTACACGCTGGGCCACGACTTCATGCCGCCGAGCATCCACGCCGGCGGCCTGCGCTACCACGGTGCCGCGCCGCTGGTGTCCAAGCTCCTCGACGAGAAGATCATCGAGGCGGTCGCCTACCCGCAGCGGTCGTGCTTCGACGCGGCGGTGACGTTCGCGCGCGCGGAGGGCATCATCCCGGCCCCGGAGTCGTCGCACGCCATCCGCGCCGCGATCCAGGAGGCGAAGCTCGCCGACGAGGCGGGGCGGACCCAGGTGATCCTGTTCAACCTGTCGGGCCACGGTCACTTCGACCTCGGCGCGTACGACGCGTTCTTCGCGGGCAAGCTCGAGGACTTCGACTACCCCGCCGACGCGGTGGAGCGATCGCTGGCGGCCCTGCCCCGGGTCGCGATCTGAGGCCTACACCGTCTTCGCGATCTCGCGCAGCACCGCCGCCGGGTCCTTGTCGATGATCTCGCCGTGGGTGGGGATCACGCGCGCCAGCCCGGGCGTATCCGCCAGCTTGTCGAGCAGCGCGCGCACCGCGGCGGCGTCGGAGAGGACGCGCATCTTGACGGGCTTGGGCAGCTTGGGCGCGTCGCCGGTGAAGCCGAGGAGCTTGAAGAAGAACCCGGCGAAGCCGGAGCCGTGGCGCACGTTCGTGAGCAGGTCGGACACGACCACGCTGGCGCGCGGCCCGGTCTTGACGACGAGCACGGCCTCGCCGGTCTTGAATCCGTCGACGGTGTGGATGCCGATCGCCGCGTCGGCCGGCAAGTCCGCGTAGGGCGCCACGTCGAGGTTGCGGCACACCTCGTCGATCGACTTGGGCGGACCGTAGGCTTTGAGGCCGAGCTTGTCGCGGAACGCCGCGGCGTCGATGGTGTGGAAGCGGTTGGGGATGATGAGGTGCGCGGGGGTACCGAGCGCGCGCACCGCGGCGAGCGTCTCGTCGCCGACCGGGATGGCGTTGAAGAACACGAGCTTGCCGTCGGTGCAGCGCGCGATGATCATGCGCCGCGTCAGCACGCGGACGCCGGGGACGTCGTCGTCGATGCACCACAGGTTGTCGTCGAGGCTCCGGAGCGGGCCGGGGGATAGTACAGTCCAGGGGCGCAGGGATTTGGCCATGCGCGCATCATACTCTCCGCGCTAAAGTGTCGGGATGGAGCTCGAGACCCGCGAGGACGTCGCGGTCCTCCGCCTGGCCAACGGCAAGGCCAACGCCATGAGCGAGACGTTTCTCGCCCGGCTCAACCGCCTCCTCGACCGTCTGCACGAGTCGCCCGCGCGCGCCGCCGTGCTCGTGGGCACCGGCAACGCGTTCTCCGCCGGCCTCGACCTGCCGTCGCTGATCGGCCTTTCGCGCGACGCCATGCGCGCGTTCATCGGGGAGTTCGAGCACACGATGCTGCGCGTGTTTCGCCTGGCGCGCCCCGTCGTCGCCGCCGTGAACGGCCATGCCATCGCGGGCGGGTGCGTGCTGGCGCTGCAGGCCGACGTCCGCATCGCCGCCGCGGGCGGGGCCAGGATCGGCCTCAACGAGGCCGCGATCGGCATCGGCCTGCCCTCGACGGTGCTGGAGACGTTGCGCTGCCAGGTGGCGCCGGCGTCGCTGGTGCCGATCGCGCTCGAGGGACGCCTGTTCGGCGTCGAGGACGCGCTGCGCGTCGGCCTCGTCGACGAGATCGTCGAGCCCGCGGCGCTGGAGGCGCGCGCCGTCGAGCGCGCGCGCTCGCTCGCCGCCGTGGGCGCCGCCGCGTTCGCCCAGGTGAAGGCGGGCCTCCGCCGCGCCGCGCTCGAGACGATCGAGCGCCGCCGCGCCGACGAGGCGGAGGCCTGGCTCGACACCTGGTTCTCCGCCGACGGGCAGCGCCTCCTGCGCGAGGCGGTGGCGAGGATTGCGGCGAAGGCGCCGTAGGCGCGCGTCACCCCACTCGTACCGCGCAGTGCCGGGCCGGCACTGGGCTATCGGGCTCGTTTGATTCCGGCGGATATTTCTCCGTCGGGCCCGTGGGCCCAGCGACCCTCACACGGGGGGCTTGACGGGTGAGCGACCGTGGAGCATGAAGTGCCTGGGGGGGCGGACGACTATCCCCGCGCGCCATCGGCCGCCCGCGCGAGCTCGGCGAGCGCGGCGGGCAGCGCGCGCGCCAGCACGGGCAGGTCGCGCGCACGCTCGGCGTCGCCGAGCAGGCCCACCCCGATCGCGCCGTCGTAGGACAGGAGCGCGATACCCACCGACGACAGGCGCACCAGCGGCACGCACGGGTAGGACGCGAGCATGCGCCGCCCGAGCAGGTACAGCGGATGCTGCGGGCCGGGGACGTTGGTCACCACCAGGTTGAAGAAGCGCGTCACCGCCGACAGGCGCGCGGCCTGGGCCGCCAGCGTCGGCGGCGTGAACTCGCCCAGGCGGGTCAGCGCCAGCGCCCCGATCGCCTGCCGGCTCTCCTTCAGCCCCTTGGTCTCGCGGCTCACCGCGCGCAGCCGCCGCGCCGAGTCGGCCTCCCCCACGGGAATCGCGCAAAAGATCGCCGTCACCCGGTTCCCCAGCGTCCCCCGCTCCTCCGGCGTGCGCACGCTCACGGGAATCATCACGCGCAGCGACTCGGGCGGCGTCTCTCCGCGCGCGATCAAGAGCTCGCGGAGCCCGCCCGCCACGACCGCGAGGATCACGTCGTTCACGGTCCCCCCCAGCGCCGCGCGGATGCGCTTCACCGCGGCGAGGGGCAGCTTCACCATCTCGAACCGCCGGTGGGGCCCGATGGGCAGATTCAGCGACGACGCCGGCGCCTGCCCCATGCGCGCCATCCCCCACAGCTCCGGCAGCCCGCCGGCGATCTCCACCATGGTGCGGCGCGCGTCGGTCCCGGCGGACAGCGCGCCGCGGAGCGTGCTCAGCGGGTGGACGACCTGCTGCACGACGCCGTCGGCGAGCAGCTGCGCCGCCGTCGGCTGCGGGCGCGGCGTCCACGGCACCGGGGGGTCGATGTGCGCGCGCGGCTCCTCCTCCATGAGCACGGTGGCGATGTCCACCCCGGAGATGCCGTCGATCATGCAGTGGTGCGTCTTGGCGATGATCGCCCAGCGCCCCTCGGGCAGCCCCTCGCAGAACCACATCTCCCACAGCGGCTTGTCGCGATCCAGGCGCTGCGCGAACAGCCGCGCCGCCAGCGCCTTCAGCTGCTCCTCGCCGCCGGGCGCCGGCAGCGCCGTGTGGCGGACGTGGAACTCGATGTCGAACTGCGATTCGTCCACCCACACCGGGCGCCCCTGGCCGAACGGCACGAAGCGCAGCCTCTGCCGGTACCTCGGCACGCGGTGGAACCGCGACTCGACGAAGGCGATGAGCTCGCGGTAGCCGGGCGCCGGCCCCTCGTACACCGCGACCAGCCCCACGTGCATGTGGGCGGTGCGGTCGCGCTCCATATCGAGGAAGCCCGCATCGAGCGCGGTGAGGCGTTCGAACCAGGTCACGCGGGGATCCTACTTGAGGAACTCGTCGAGGAGGGCGTAGAAGCGGTCGGGCTGATCGAGCATGACGAAGTGCTTCGCGCCCTCGACGAACACGAGCTGCTTCACGGGGACGGCGTCGATCTGGGAGTGCCAGCCGGCCTCCAGCATCGCCCGCGGCACGGCGAGGTCGGTGGCGGCGACGATGAGCATGGGCGCGCGAATCTTGGGCAGGTCGGGGCGGAGGTCGGTGGTGAACAGCTCGTAGAGCGCCTGCCCGGTCGACGCGGGATCGGACTTCTCCGCCCGCGCGAGGACCCGGTCGAGGTCGGCCGGACGCGTGATCATCGTGCCAAGGAACTGGCGCAGCGGCGGGCCCATCCCGCCGGGCGGCACCGCGGCGAACTGGTCGCGCAGCATCTTGGCCTGCGGCTCCGCGTCGGCGGCGGTCGCCCCCGCCCTCTGCACCGCGGGGAAGAACGGCAGCCCGTCGACCGCCACCGCGCGCCCGATGAGGTCCGGCTCCGTCTCCGCCAGCCAGAACGTCATCGCCGCGCCGAGGCTGTGCCCGACGACGACCGGATGATCGAGCCGGTTAGCGCGGATGTACGCGGCGATCTCCTTCCGCACCGTCGGCAGGAACGGCGGCGGGATCGGCTTCTCGCCGGCGAAACCCGCGAGGGTGAGCACGTGCGCCTGCACCTTGCCGCCGAAGTGCGCGACGGTGCCGTCCCACACGTCGCCGCCGCAGGCCAGCCCGGGGATGAAGAGGATCGGGCGTCCCTGGCCGCTCACCTGCACCGAGAACGCGGTCGGCTTGAACGGCGGCGGGGCGGGCTCGGCCGGCGGCGTCGACTTGGCGCCGCACGCGGCCAGCAGGAAGAAGACGAGGGCGCGTTTCATGGCCGAGGTATGCCACAGACGCGCGGCCGGGTCACCTCGGCGGGGCGCGCCGGGCGGTCATGGGCGTGCCGTAGTAGTCCAGGACGAGCTCGTCGCCGGAGAATCGCAGGCGGATGTCGGGCTCCTCCGTGCCGCCGAACACGTCGTCGCCGAGATAGACGAGCCGCTCGCCCGCCGGGTCGTTCACGCGCGCCCACATCGCCCCGTCCTTGTCGTAGACGGTGAGGACGAACCCGTCGAAGCGCCAGTCGCCGCGGAAGGCCGCGACGCGATCGGCGGGGACAGGCCGGGGCGTGCCGCCGGGGTCGAGGACGCCGCGGGCGGCGCGGCCGGCGTAGAAGCGGAGGCGCGTGACGCTGCCGCTCGCGGTGTTGGCGAGGACGACGACGGTGACGCCCTCGTCGCGAAAATGGGTGAGGCGGGCGACGAAGCCGGCGCCGCCGCCGAGGTGGCCGAACGCGGGGCGGCCGTCGAACGGCTCGAGGTCCGCGCCCAGACCGAACGGGATCGTCCGTCCGTCGGCGAGCGCCTGCGGGGTCAGCATCGCCGTGACCGTGTCGGGGCGGAGGAGCTTGCCGGAGACGAGCGCCTGGGCGAAGCGGGCGAGGTCCGGGGCGCTCGCGCACACCGACGCGCTGCCGTCGCCCGCCGGCACCACGAACGGCGGCGCGGGCGCGAGCTTGCCCTCCGTCCGGGCGTAGCCGCGCGTCGAGATCGCGTCGCAGTCGAGGCCGGTCGCGGTCATCCCGGCGGGACGGAACACCGCGTCGGCGAGGACGTCGGCGAGCGGCCGCCCCGCGACCCGCTCGACGATGAGCCCGAGCAGGAGGAAGTTGGTGTTCGCGTAGTCGAACCTCGTGCCGGGGGCGAAGTTGGGCGGCGCCGCGGCGACGAGCGGCACGACGTCGACCGGGCGCTCGGGAGGCGAGCGCTTGTAGGGCTCGAGCTTCCAGAAGTCCGCCAGACCCGAGGTGTGCGTGAGGAGGTGGCGGACGGTCACCCCCGCGGGAAGACCCGGGAACCACCGGGCGACCGGGTCGGCGAGCGCGAGGCGGCCGTCCTCGACGAGCTTGAGCGCCGCGACGGCGGTGAGGAGCTTGGCGATCGACTGGATGCGGTAGCGCGTGTCCGCGCCGGCGGGGATCGGGGGATCGAGCGACGCCAGCCCCCAGCCCGCGGCGAACGTCACCTCGCCGCCGCGCGCGACCGCCACCGACACGCCGGCGACCGCGCCGTCCTTCACCTCCTTGACCGCGGCGGCGTCGATGCGGGCCGCCGACGCGGCCGGCAGCCGCGGGACCGCCGCGCACGCGGTCAGCCACAGGAGGACGACGAAACGGGGACGCACGCCGCCACGATATCGTCCGGTCGGCGCGTCGCGACCAAAATGCGCTGACAGCCGCGCCTCACGGCGTCCGCGGCGACGCCCGCGAGCCGACCTCGACGCTCGTGACGCCGGCGAGCCAGGCGCGCAGGTCGTCCCCGTCGCCGGCGCCGAAGCGCACGCGGGCCAGGTCCCAGATGCGGATGACGCCGTCCTCGCCCGCCGACGCGAGCCGCCGTCCCGCCGGGTCGAATGCGACGTCGAGGATGTCGCCGCGATGCCCGGCCAGCACCGCGGACGCGCCGCGGTCCACCGACCACAGGCGCAGCTCGCCGCCGAAGCCGTAGCTGGCGAGCATGCGTCCGTCGGGCGAGACGACCGCCTCGCGCAGGTGGGTGCGGTGGCCGCGGAAGCGGCGCAGCCGTCCCGCCTCGGGCTCCCACACCACCACCGCGTTGTCGTCGGCGGCGAACGAGACCCACCGCTCGTCGGGCGAAAACGCCGTCATGCGACCGTCGGCGGTGACCGTCCGCTGCCCGCCCGTCGCAGCGTCCCACATGCGCACCACGGTCCCGCCCGCGGCGACCCGCGTCTCGCTCGGCGACCACGCCGCGTCGTTGACGTAGCCGAGGCCGTCGCCGAGGACGCGGCCGCTCGCCGAGTCCACGTCCCACACGCGGACGCTGCCGTCGCGGCTCGCGGACAGGAGCCGGCCGCCGTCGCGCGAGAAGCGCAGGACCTGCACCCCGGCGGTGTGCCCCGCGAGCACGGTCTCCGACCGGCCGGCGAGCTCGCGCACGTGGATGCGGTTGCCGTTGTCGACGTAGGCAAGCCGGCGACCCCCGGCGGACACCGTCGGCACCAGCGCCGGCCCGTCGACGGGCACGACCGTCTCCGCCCCCGTCGCGGGGTCCCACAGGCGGACGCTGCCGTCGAGGCCGCCGGAGAACAGGAGGTCCTCGCCCGGAAACCTGAGCGTGGTGACCCAACCGTCGTGCCGGCCGAGGACGCGCGACGATCCGCCGGCCGGATCCCACATCCGCACCGTCCGATCGCTTCCGCCGCTGGCCAGCGCGTCGCCGCGCGGCGACCACGCGACCACGCGCACCGCCCCTTCGTGGCCGCGGAGCAGCGTGGGTCCGGCGCCCGGCGCGTCCCAGACGCGCAGGTCCTCGCCGGCCAGCGTCGCCAGCCGTCCGCCGGCGGTGAAGCGGAGGCGCATCACCGCATCGCCGTGGCCGACGAGGCGCGACGACTCGCCGCTGGCCGCGTCCCACACCCGCACCGTGCCGTCCCGCGAGGCGGACGCCAGCCGCGCGCCGTCCCGCGACCAGGCGACGTCGTAGACCGTCTGATCGTGCCCCCGCAGCACGACCACGCGGACCTCGCCCGTCGACCGCCACAGCTTCACGCTGCCGTCGCCGCTGGACGTCGCCACGGTGGCGCCGTCGGGCGAGACGGAGAGACCCGGGATCCAGTCGTCGTGGGTGCCGAGGACGCGCCCGGCGCGACCGTCCCACAATCGCACCGTGTCGTCCTCGCTCGTCGACGCCAGGCGCCCGTCGGGCAGGAACGCCAGACGCAACACGGTCTGGGTGTGTCCGGCGAGCTCGAGCGTGGAGCCGGCCGCCAGGTCGGCGACGACGATGGCCCCGTCGCGCCGCCCCAGCGCGAGGCGCGCGCCGTCCTCGGAGACCGCCAGCGCCGTGATGCCTCCCGGCCGAAACGCCACGCGGCGGCCCGCGTGGCGCAACGTGTCCCACACCATCACTAGGCCGGCGTCGTCGCCGGACGCGAGCCGCGCGGTCCCGGCGTACGCGAGCCAGCGTACCGGCGACGCGTGACAGCAAAGGAGGTCCGCCCGCCCGCCGTCCGCCCCCCAGAGGCGGATCGCGCCGTCGGGTCCGCCGCTCGCCAGCGTCCGGCCGTCGGGAGAGAAGGCGATCGCGACCGCGCCGCCCCCGAGACGGGCGACGAGGCGCCGGCTGCCCCCCGCCGCGTCGAAGATTTCCACCGCGCCGTCGTCCTCGGCGACCGCGACGAGATCCGTGGCCGGGGACGCGGCCAGCGTGCGCGACGCGGCGCCCAGCGCGAACGCGTGCCGCGCCGCGCCCCGCGCCACCGCCTCTTCCGCCAGCGCCCGCGCCAGCCAGCTCTGGGCCCGGTGGCGCTTGAGCCATGCCAGCGTCGCGGTGGGGTCGCGCGCGAGCGCGCCCTCCGCCTGGAGCAGCACCAGCTCGTTCTCGCTCTGCTCGAGGGCGCGGTTGGCCGCCTCGGCGCGGTCGCGCTCCGCCACGACGCGGCGGAAGCTCAGCGCGACCGTCGCCGCGAGCGCCACGACCAGCGCGCCCGCCATCGCCGCCGCGCCCCGGTGACGCCGCAACCACCGGCGCACGCGCGTCATGGGCGAGTACCGGTACGCGCCGACCAGCTGTCCGGTCTGGAATCGGCGCAGGTCGGCGGCCAGCTCGTTGGCCGTGGGGTAGCGGTCCCGCGCGTCGAACGCCATGGCCTTGACGACGATGGCCCACAGGTCCTCGGCGACGTGCGGCCGGCGCGGGAACGCCGGCGGCCCCGACGCCACCCGGCGAAGGAGCTGCTTGGAGTCCGCGCCGGTCCACGGCGGCTCGCCCACGATGACGTGGTAGAGGATGGCCCCCAGCGCGTAGACGTCAGCGCGCTCGTCGACCGGCTTGCCCGCCGCCTGCTCGGGGGGCATGTAGGCCGGCGTCCCCAGCACCGCTCCGAGCTGCGTGATCTTGTCGCCGCCGAACGTCCAGGGCGGCTCGTCCTCGCGCCGCCATCCCTCGCGCAGGTCCTTGGCGATCCCCCAGTCGATGACGAGCGTCTCGCCGAACGCGCCGACGAGGATGTTGAGGGGCTTGAGGTCGCGGTGGATGACGCCCTGCATGTGCGCGTACGCCAGCGCCTCGACGGCGGCGAGCACGTGGGGCAGGAGCGCCAGCCGGCCGTCCAGGCCGCCCGCCTCGGCGATGAGGTCGTCGAGCGAGCGCCCGGACACCAGCTTCATGCAGTAGAAGGGCTCGCCGTCGTCCAGCGTCCCCGCGTCGTACACCGGGACGATCGACGGGTGCTGGAGGCGCGCGGTGATGCGCGCTTCCCGCTGGAACCGGGCCCGCTGCTGGGGCGTGCCGGCGACGAGCTCCTTGAGCGCGACCGGCCGGTCGAGGACGCGATCGCGCGCCTCGCGCACGCGGCCCATCCCGCCGCGCGCGATCTCCGCGCCCACGTCGTAGCGCGCGCCGGCATGGGCCGGCTCGGCGGCGCCGCCGCCGGCGTCCGCGTCGTCGACCGTCGCGGCGACCGTGTCCTTGGCGGGAGGCTCGGCCACGCCGCCATTATATAATCCGCGCGTGAGCTGGGAGGTCGCCGTCACCGTCGCCGAGATCGCCTGGGTGCTCGGCGCGTCCGGCTGGATCATCCTCGAGAAGCGCTCGCCCACGGCGACGCTGGCGTGGATCCTCGGCCTGGCGCTGCTGCCGCTCGTCGGCGCGCTCGTGTATTTCTATCTCGGCCCGCGCCGGCTCGAGCGCAAGCGCATGCGCCGCCTGGCCGCGATCTCGGCCGTGACCCAGGACTGCATTCCGTTCCTGGCCCGGACGCCGGCCCCGGAGCGGCGCCGCATCGCCCAGCTCATGCGCCTGGCCGCCCACCGGGACGGCATCCCCGCCAGCACGGTCCAGGCGGCCGAGCTTTACACCAACGGGGCCGCCGCGTTCGCGGCGATCGGCGAGGCCATCGCCGCCGCCACGCACCACGTGCACCTCGAGTACTACATCTTCGAGCCCGACACGACCGGGACGCGCCTGCGCGACGCGCTGATCGAGCGGGCCCGCGCGGGGGTGGAGGTGCGCCTCCTCGTCGACGCGCTCGGCTCGCCGCGGGTGCGGGGCGCGTTCGTCGCGCCGCTCGTCGCCGCCGGGGCGAAGGTCGCCCGCTTCAACCCGCCGCGGCTGGGCGCGCTCGTCGGCCGCCGCTGGCTCAACTTCCGCACCCACCGCAAGATCGTCGTCGTCGACGGCAATGTCGGCTTCTGCGGCGGCATCAACGTCCACGACGACGAGAACCTCGAGGTGAAGGGCGCCGACGCCTGGCGCGACACGCACGTCCGCCTCGAGGGCAACGCGGTCCGCGGGCTCCAGCGCACGTTCCTCGAGGACTGGGCGTTCGCGACGGGCGCCGCGCCGGTCGCGAAGGCGTTCTTCCCCGAGGCGCCCGCCGGGCCGCACGCGGTGCAGATCGTCGCCTCCGGGCCCGACGGGGACGCGTACGCGATCGCCAAGTTCTACTTCGCGTCGGTGGCGACCGCGCGCGAGCGGGTGTGGCTCACCACGCCGTACTTCGTGCCCGACGACGCGCTCGTGGCGGCGCTCGTCACCGCGGCCGGGCGCGGGGTGGACGTCCATCTTCTTCTCAGCAAGAAGACCGACTCGCGCCTGGTCGACGCCGCCGGGCGGTCGTACTACGACCAGCTCCTCCGCGCCGGCGTGAAGATCCACCTCTACGGACCGCCGATGGTCCACGCCAAGACGCTCCTCGTGGATCGGGATCTCGCCATCGTGGGCACGGCGAACTTCGACAACCGCAGCCTGCGGCTCAACTTCGAGGTGATGGCGGTCGCCTACGACGAGGGCTTCGCGGACAAGCTCGCCGACGTGTTCCGCGCCGACCTCGGGCGCGCCCAGGCGGTGCGGCTGCGGGACGTGAAGGGCCCGCTGCCGGGCCGGTTGTTCGAGGCCGCGGCGCGGCTGCTGTCGCCGCAGCTGTAGAAAGATCGCTAGGCGAGCTTGAACGGAAGCGTCCGCAGCCGCTTCCCGGTCAGCGCGAACACCGCGTTCGCCACCGCCGGGGCGATGGGGGGCACGCCCGGCTCGCCGGCGCCGCCCATCTTGCCGCCCGTCGACGCGATGACGACCTCGACCCGGGGCGCATCGTTCATCCGCACCACGCGGAAGTCGTCCCAGTTGAGGTCCTGCACCTTGCCGTCCTTGATGCGGATCTGCTCGTACAGCGCCGCCGACAGGCCGTACATGATGCCCGACTGCATCTGCGCCGCCACGCCGTCGGGGTTCACCGCCGTCCCGCAGTCGATCGCGCACACGACGCGATGGACGCGGATCTTGCCCTTGTCGACCGACACCTCGGCGACCTGCGCCACGAACGAGCCGAACGACTCGTGCACGGCGACGCCCCGGCCGATGCCCGACTCCGAGCGTTTGCCCCAGCCCGCCTTCTCCACGGCCGCGCCGAGGACCTTGAGCCGCCGCGTCGCGTCCTTGAGCAGCTCGCGGCGGAGCTCCACCGGATCGCGCTTGGTCGCGTGGGCGATCTCGTCGATGAACCCCTCCATCGCGAACGCGGTGTGGGTGTGGCCCACCGACCGCCACCACTGCACCGGGATGGGATAGAACGGCGAGTGCACCGACACGCGGTGCGCCGGGACCTGCTCCACGTAGGGCGAGTCCGACGCGCCCTCGAGCGCCGCGTGGTCGAGCGCCGCGCCCGCGCGCAGCGGCTGCCCCGCGATCACGTGCTTCCACGCGACGATCTTGCCCGCCTTGTCGAGCCCGGCCTCGATCCGGTGCACGAACGCCGGCCGGTAGTAGCCGCCGGCCATGTCGTCCTCGCGCGTCCACACCGTCTTCACCGGCGCGCCCGCCGCCTTGGCGACGTGCAGCGCCTCGGTGGCGAAATCGCTCACCGGGTTGGCGCGCCGTCCGAACCCGCCGCCGAGGAACGTGGTGTGAATGAAGCACTTCTCCGGCGGGAGCCCGGTGATCTCCGCCGCGGCGGTCTGGTCGCCGGACGGGAACTGCGTCCCCGTCCACACGTCGCAGCGATCGGCCTGGATGCGCGCGGTGGCATTGAGCGGCTCCATCGACGCGTGCGCCAGGTACGGCACCTCGTACAGCGCCTCGAGCTTCGTCGCCGCGCCGGCGAGCGCCTTGTCCGGGTCGCCCTTCTCCGCCGCCACCTTGCCCGTCTTCTTCGTGAGCTCGCGCAGCTCCTTGGCGATCTGGTCGGTGTTGACCTCCGCGCCCGGTCCGAGATCCCAGTCGACCTTGAGCGCCTCGCGCCCCTTCTCCGCCGCCCAGGTGTGGTCGGCCACGACCGCCACGCCGCTCGGCACCTGCACGACCTTGCGCACGCCGGGGACGGCCAGCGCCGCCTCGGCGTGGAACGATTTCACCTTGCCGCCGAAGGCCGGCGAGCGCGCGACCATCGCCGTCAGCAGCCCCGGCATCTTGACGTCGATGCCGAACTCGGCTCGGCCGGTGACCTTCTCCGGGGTGTCGAGCCGCTTCGGCGACTTGCCGATGATCTTCCACTCCTTGGGGTCCTTGAGGCGCACGTCCTCGTTCGGCGTGAGCTTGGCGGCGTCGGCGGCGAGCGCGCCGTACGACAGGCGCTTCCCGCCGCCCACGACCGCGCCGTTCTCCGCCTTGAGCGTCTTCGCGTCGACCTTGAGCCGATCGGCCGCCGCCCGCACAAGCATGTCGCGCGCCGAGGCGCCCACCTTGCGCAGGCGGTCGAACTCCGACCAGGTGCTGGTCGAGCCGCCCGTCCCCTGCCGCTTCCACAAAACGTGGTAGAAAGCCGGCGCCGCCGGCGCGTGCTCGACGCGGATCTTCGACCAGTCGGCCTCGAGCTCCTCCGCGATGAGCATGGGCAGGCTCGTCCAGATCCCCTGCCCCATCTCCGAGTGCGGCAGGAGCACCGTCACGGTGTCGTCGGGCGCGATGCGCAGGAAGGCGGTCACCTGGGCCGCCTCGGCCGGCGCCGCGTCGACGAGGAACGGCCGCCGCTTGAGCGGCAGCGCGAAGCCGAGCACGAGCCCGCCGCCGGTCGCCCCGATGAAACCCCGTCGCGTGAGGGCGGTCATGGCCGACCTCCCCCGAGCTCGGCGGCGCGCTTCACCGCGGCGCGGATGCGCTCGTAGGTGCCGCAGCGGCAGATGTTCCCCGCCATGGCGGCGTCGATGTCGGCGTCGGTGGGCTTCGGCTTCTCCTTGAGGAGGGCCACCGCCGACATGATCTGGCCGGGCTGGCAGTAGCCGCACTGCACCACGTCGATCTCCGCCCAGGCGCGCTGGACCGGATGGCTGCCGTCGGCGGACAGCCCCTCGATCGTCGTGATGCGCTTCCCCGCCGCCGCCGAGACCGGCGTCGAGCAGGAACGCACGGCCTTGCCGTCGATGTGTACGGTGCAGGCGCCGCACAGGGACATCCCGCAGCCGTACTTCGTCCCGGTCAGGCCCAGAAGATCGCGAAGGACCCACAGAAGGGGCATGTCGTCGGGCGCGGTGACCTCCTGGTCTCGCCCGTTCACGTTGAGGCGCACGCGGGGCCTCCTTTTGTTGAACCGTGACAACCGTACCCGACCAACCCGGCCCCCGCAACCCGACGTGCTAAGGTGACCCCCATCCATGGTGATCATCGGTTTGTCCCCCATCCTCCACGAGAGCGCGGTCGGCGTCGTCGCGGGCGGGCGCCTGGTGGCGGCCGCGGCGGAGGAGCGGTTCTCGCGCATCAAGAACGACGGCGGCTTCCCCCACCGCGCGCTGGCCTACGTGATGGGACGCGCCGGGATCACCGCACGCGACGTCGACCACGTGGCCTACGCGGCGCTGCCGTTCCACCGCGAGCGCCTCATGGATTTGAGCCACTTCGCCCGCAACGTCGTCTACGTCGCCGGCGCCGCCGACCAGCTCCGCCACAAGCTCGCGCACCTTCTCAACTACGGCCGGGGGATCGCGCTGTACAGCGACTGGCAGACGCTCGGCGGCACGCAGCGGCGCATCCGGCGCGAGCTCGCCAAGCACGGCCTCGCCGACAAGATGGTGTTCGTCGACCACCACCTCGCCCACGTCGCGAGCGCCTACTACACCTCGGGGCTGGACCGCTGCCTGGCCGTGTCGCTGGACGGCTACGGCTCGGGGCGGTCGGGCTCGTTCTACCTGGCCGAGGGGGGCAAGCTGCGCCTTCTGGCGTCGATCCCCTACCCCCACTCGCTGGGCACGTTCTACCGGCGGGTGACCCAGGCGCTCGGCTTCAAGCCCAACCGGCACGAGGGCAAGATCGTCGGGCTCGCCGCGTTCGGCGACCCCACCAAGCTCTACGCCGAGGTGCGCGCCCGCTTCGATCTCGACCACGAGGACTACTTCCGCTTCAAGTCGGCGCAGGACCCGTTCTGGGAGAAGCACCTCGTCGACCGCTACGACCGGGCGGACATCGCCGCCGCCTACCAGCGCGTGCTCGAGGACGTGGCCACGCTGTTCGTCGGCAAGTGGGTGCGCCGCACCGGCGTCGACGCGGTCGTGTGCGCCGGCGGCGTGTTCGCCAACGTCAAGATGAACCAGCGCATCATGGAGCTCCCCGAGGTGCGCGAGCTCTACGTGTTCCCCGCGATGGGCGACGGCGGCGTGGGCGTGGGCGCGGCGCTCGCCCTCACCGCCGACCTGCGGGGCCTCACCCCCGAGCGCATGCCCCACGTGTACCTGGGGCCGAGCTACTCCGACCGCGACATCGAGGGCGCGCTCGCCGCGTCGGGCCTCGCTTACCGAAAGTCGCCGGCGATCGAGCGCGACGTGGCGGATCTGCTGGTGCAGAACAAGGTCGTGGCCCGCTTCGTCGGCGGCATGGAGTTCGGCCCGCGCGCGCTCGGCAACCGGTCGATCCTCTATCCCGCGATCGAGCCATCGGTGAACAAGTGGCTGAACGATCGCCTCAAGCGGACGGAGTTCATGCCGTTCGCCCCCATCTCCCTCGACGAGAAGGCGCACGAGCTGTACGTCCACGTCGACCGGGTGCGCTACGCGGCGCAGTTCATGACCGTGACCACCGACTGCACGCCGCGCATGCGCAAGGAGTCGCCGGCCGCGGTGCACGTCGACGGCACCGCCCGCCCGCAGCTCGTGACCGAGGCGATCAACCCGTCGATGTACCGCATCCTCGCCGCCTACCACGAGCGGACGGGCATCCCCACGCTCATCAACACCAGCTACAACATGCACGAGGAGCCGATCGTGTGCTCGCCCGAGGACGCGATCCGCGCCTTCCGCGACGGACGGCTCGAGGTGCTGGCGATGGGCGACTACCTGGTCGAGATGCCCAGCGCCGCCGCGGCCGCGCCGACATCGTCCCCCCGGTAGACGATTCGTCCGTCGGCGTCCACCGCCAGCACCGCCGGCATGTGGATCACGCCGCAGGCGTCGGCGAGCCGCACCTCGGGGTCGACGAAGACGCCGTAGTCGATGTGCTCGCGGGCGACGAACGCCGCCACCAGCGGCGGCTCCTCGCCGATGTCCACGCCGAACACGCCCACCTCGGGGTGGGACCGCGCGAGCAGGGACAGCCGAGGGAAGCTCGCGCGGCACGGCTCGCACCAGCTGGCGAAGAAGTCCACCACCATGGGGCGGCCGGCGGCGGCGCGGCGCAGCTCGCCGGCGTCGCCGGAGAGCGTGGCCACGGGCAGCGACGGGAATGTCGCCGGCTGCGGCGGGGGCGGCAGCGTCGCGCAGGCGGCGAATACGAGGACGAAGGGCAAGCACGTTTTCATCAGAAACGCATCCCGAAGGAGAGGACGAACATCGACACGACGAGATCGTTCGAGCGCCAGTAGCGGAAGAACGACGCGTCGATCGCGCTGCGGCGCAGCCACTCGACCGGCGACCGCTCGGCCAGCATCACCAGCTTTGCGCCCAGCTCGTTCGCGTGGAACGGCGCGAGATCGGAATCGGCGGTGCGCGGCGTCGTCCCCGGCTCGAACATCTCGCCGTAGAAGCTGACGCCGTTCTGCCAGTAGTAGCGATACGACCCGCGCAGGTACAGCCAGGGGACCAGGTACTGGTACGCGGTCACCTCGGCGGTGTGCGCGATGAGCCCGTAGTTGTCGCCGTAGAAGCGGTAGCTCGCCTTGAGCGTCGAGCGCGTATCCGGAATGTGCTGGGAGATCCGTCCCAGGAGGGCGTGGCGCAGCCGCGGGCCGGGGAAGATCTCGGGCCCGCGCTCGTCCCGGACGACCGGCACCGAGTTCCACGTGTTCTCCAGCGTGCCCCGCTGGTAGGTGAGGCCGTAGGACGCGTCGACGAGTGTGGTCGGGCCGAGGATCTGGCTCGCCGACGCATTGAGGCTCATCGCCCCACGCGAGGTCTCGCCGTGGCGCTTGCCGTAGTAGTCGATGTCGTCGAAGGAATCGACCATCCCGAGCGCGGTGAGCGACACCGTGGCGTTCTTGTCGGCGAGGTCGTGCGCCCAGCCGACGCCGAGGAAGCCCGATCGGTAGGGCTCCTCGACGTGCCCGCCGTAGCGCACGCTCACGCGGTCGTCGGAGCCGGCGGCGTAGGTGGTGGTGACGTCGAGCGTGGCCGCCTCGTTGACCGCCGACGCGGTGCTGATCGCGTCGAGCGCGTCGGGCGAAGCCGCGCTGACCACGTCGACGGACAAACTGGCGTCGTGCGTCCACCGGCCGTCGGTGATGACGAGGCGGAACATCGGCTCCCAGATCGTCGTGCGCTCCGACCCGGGCCCGGCGGGGGGGCCCGCGCGCGACTGGAAGCCGTGGCCGAACTGCTCGAACAGCGCCGCGCGCATCTCGAAGCGGTCGATCGACTGGGCGGCGGCCGGTGGGGCCACGAGCACCCAGAGCGCGGCTAGTTTCCGCATCCGCACCCTCCGCCGGCAGGCTCACCGTCTCCGCCCGCCGCCCCCTCGCGGGTCGTGTGCAGCTTGCGGCGCGCTTTGTCCTCGAGCGGCGATTCGGTCGGCTGCATCGTCGGATCGGCCAACCAGCGACGGTGCGTCTGCGGAACGATCGCGCACCCGGCGACGATAGTGAATACGACGCACAGGGCGGCGAGAAGGGCGCGTCGCTTCACCGCCGGGAAAGGTATCATACGACCCTCTAGGAGGCTCCCATGAAGAAGCTCATCCTCGCGCTCGCGCTGGCCCTGTCCGTCCCCGCGGTGGCCAAGGCCCCCGACGACTACCAGGTCACAGGGGAGGTGAAGGAAGTCACAGGGGACACCATCGTGGTGATGAAGGGCAAGGAGCGGTTCGAAATCGCGCGTCCGGCCACGCTGAAGACCGAGGCGAAAGTGGGTGACAAGGTGACGATAAAATATTTCATGACCGCCAAGTCGATCGAGGTGAAGAAAAAGTAGGCTGTCCGTCGGTCGCCGCGTGCGCACGTCCGCGGCATATTGCATAGTCCGTTCCATGTTCCGGCTCGCCCTCCTCGTGCTGGTGTGCGCCTGCGGCGGCAAGGTAAGCCCCGACGAGACCACCCCGGAAGCGCACCTGCGCGAGGCCGAGAAGGAGCGCGCCGCCGCGCGCGAGGCGCTGGAACGGCACGAGGCCGCCGCGCGCACCCCCGAGGGGGGCTCCACCCAGATGGCGTCGCGCGGCACGTTCTCCGCGAGCGGCGAGTGGGCCTACGACGCGACGTCCGACGGCAGGGCCGCGACCATCACCACCGGCAGCTCCGGCGACGTCGCGGAGCTGCGCCGCCGCGCCCGGCGGCAGATCGTCGTCGGCAAGCCGCCGACCCCATTGTGAGGCTCATGAATTACGCCACCATCGCCAGCACGTTCGTCGCCATCTTCCTAGCCGAGCTTGGCGACAAGACCCAGCTCGCCACCCTCTCGCTCGCCGGCGGCAGGCCGGCCAAGCTCGAGGTGTTCATCGGCTCGGCGGCCGCGCTCGTCGCCACCTCGGCGATCGCGGTCCTGGCCGGGGAGGCGATCGCCCGGGTCATCCCGCCGGTGTGGATGAAGCGCATCGCCGGCGCCGCGTTCGTCGTGATGGGCGCGCTCTTCCTGTGGGAAACGCGGTAAGTCCGGGAGTCGTGGACCCGCGCACGCTCTCGCATACCATCGGCTTCGACGACGCGCCGTTTCCGCGCCGTCACAGGGGTGACGTCCTCGTCGTGGGCGCGGCGTTCTCGCAGCTGCGCTTCGAGGGCGTGGTGTCGTGTCGCGTCCGCCGCGACGGCCGCAACGCGACCGACGCGCTGGCCACGGCCGTGGGCGGCTCCAAGTTCGCGCCGCACGTCAAGGTCGTCCTCCTCCAGGGGATCGCGCTCGCCGGCTTCAACGTCGTCGACATCCACCGGCTGGCGGCGACGCTGGCGCGGCCGGTGATCGTGGTCATGCGCCGGCTGCCGCGCCTCGACAAGGTCCGCCGCGCGCTGCTCGAGCGCACGCGCGGCGGCGCCGCCAAGTGGGCGCTCATCGAGGCCGCCGGGGCGCCCGAGCCGATCGCCGGCGTCTGGGTCCAGCGGGCGGGGATCGATCTTCCGCTGGCGGGGCAGCTCGTCGCGTCGCTGCAGGCCAACGGTTGGATCCCCGAACCCCTGCGCGTCGCCCACCTCATCGCCGGCGGCGTCACGACGGGAGAGAGCCGCGGCCGAGCGTGACTGCGTGTACAATGCACCATCCGCCGCGCCGCCGCCCTCCTCGTCGTGTGCATTGCGGCCCGCGCGGGCGCGGAGGGCGGCACGTTCGTCGAGCACCCCGACGGGTGGTTCTGGGCGTCCGGGCAAGTGAACACGATCTACCAGTACCACCCGGCGTTTCCCGCCGCCTATTCGGGGGACAACAGCTTCGTCGCCGGGGCCGACTCCGCGACGTCGGTGGTGATGACAGTCTACGGCGGCGCGGTCGTGTTCCCGTCGGTGGAGGTGCTCGGGTCGCTCGAGCTCGCCGCCGGGACCGGCCTGTCGAGCGCATTCGGCCTGGGCGGCTTCACCGACCTCGACGTCGTCCGCAACCCCACGCTCGGCACGACCCCGTACCTGGCGCGCGCGCTGGTGCACGCGGTGATCCCGCTCGCCGGCGCGTGGCTGCCCGCCGAGCGCAGCGCGCTGTCCACGCTCCCCGCGCTGCCCGACCATCGCCTGGACATCCGCGCGGGCAAGCTGTCGACGGTGGAATCGTTCGACCTCAACGGCCCGGCCTCCGACAGTCACCTCCAGTTCACCAACTGGACCGTCTGCCAGAACGGCGCCTACGACTACGCCGCCGACACGCGCGGCTACACGGTCGGCATCATCGTCGCTTACATCGGGCCGAGCTTCGAGCTGCGCCTGGGCGAGATGCTGATGCCGACGGTGGCGAACGGCATCGACCTCGACACCGACATTTTGCACGCGCGCGGCGAGAACCTCGAGCTCACCGTGCGCTGGAGGAGCGGCGCGGCGCGTCTGCTCGGCTACTGGAACCACGCGCGCATGGGAAGCTACGCCGAGGCGATCGCGGCGTTCCGCGCCGGGATCGACCCGCGACCGGACATCGAGGCGCACCGCGCCGAGGGGCGCACCAAGGGCGGCGTGGGCCTCAGCGTCGAGCAGGCATTCGCCCCGTTCCGCGCGTTCCTGCGCGCGGGGTGGAACGACGGCAAGAACGAATCGTTCGCCTACACCGAGGTGGACGACACGCTCTTGCTCGGCGGCGACGTCGCCGGCGACCCATGGGGGCGTCCCGACGATCGCGCCGGGCTGGCGCTCGTCACGAACGGCCTGTCGGCGGACCACCGCGAGTATCTACGCCTGGGCGGCAAGGGGTTTCTCCTCGGCGACGGCGGCCTCGACTACGGCCGCGAGCTGATCGCCGAGGTCTACTACAACGCGCACATCGTCCAGGGCCTCTACGTCGCCGGCGACGCCCAGCTCGTCTTCCATCCCGGGTACAACCGCGACCGCGGACCGGTCGTCGTGCTCGGGGCGCGCGTCCACCTGGAGTTCTAGCCCTTGGAAGGCGGGACCAGCGCGGCGCGGCGGTTCTTCTTCCAGCAGTCCTCGTTGTGCTCGGTGCACAGCGGCCGCTCCTTGCCGTAGCTCACGGTCTTGAGTTGCTCCTGGGACACGCCGAGCTGCTCGAGGTACGTGCGCACCGCGTCGGCGCGGCGCTGCCCGAGGGCGATGTTGTACTCCACCGTGCCGCGCTCGTCGGCGTTGCCCTCGATCACGATGCGCATCGCCTGCTCGGCGCGGAGGCAGGCCCCCGCCTGCTCGAGCAGCGGGCGGTCCTCGGGGACCACCGTCGACGAATCGAACGGGAAGTGGACGCGGATCTCTCCGCACTCGGGCTTCGCGGCTTGTGGGGCCGTCGCGGTCGTCGGGCCGGTCTGGCCCGCGGTCGCCGGCGCCGCGGACGCGCCGGGGTTCTCAGGAGGAGTGGTCTGGGCGACGGTCGGCTTATGGGCACAGCCCGCCGCAGCGACCGCCGCCAGCATCACGGACGGAAGCAGGTGTCGCATGCTTGTCTCCTTTCCCCGTAGAACCTCCGCCGCGCGCCCCGCATTCCCGCCATGTCGCCGACCGCGGACGCCGCGATATGCTTCGACCATGCGGTGGGTGGTGCTGGCGCTTACGTTCCAAGGTTGCGTGGGAAACTGCGGTCCGAATGTCGAGCCGTTGCCCCCGACGGTGGCGGGGCCGGCCGCCGCGCTGTCGCGCGTCGTCGGACAGGGCTGGACGCTCGACGCTTACCTGCGGACGAGAGGGAACGTGTACCTCGTGGGGATGCTCGACGCCGCGGTGGCGCCGGTGAACGACGCGCTGTCGTTCGTCGCCGCCGACGTCGGACGCGTGATGCTGCAGCCCGGCGCGGGCCAGGGCGGCGGCGGGATCGCGCAGCCGACGTCGTACGACGCCGACCAGGCCGTGTGGGATCGGATGGGCGGCCGGCTCACGCTGGGGCTCCGGCCGCCCTACGCGTGGCAGCTCGTCGACTCGGCGGGCAGCATGCAGGCGTGGAGCCAGGGGCTGCCCGAGGTCTCCGTCGATCTCGCGGTCGAGTCGCGCAGCCACGGCGCCATCCAGCTCCGCGGCACGCTTGCGGCGACCCTGCCGGTGGATCGTTACCGCGCCGTCGAGGTCCACCACATCGACGGCGATCGCGACCTCCGCCTCGCCAGCCGCGCCACCGACACCGGGGTCGACGACGAGTTCGAGACCTACGCTGACGTGACCGGCGGCGGCGCGGCCGAGCGCGTCAGCGTCAAGATCAGGTGGCGCCACGACCTGGCGGGTCGGGCGGACGCGACGTTCAGCGAGGGCGATCTCGGCGCCGCCGCGGTCGTCGCCACCGAGTGCTGGACGCAGCAGGGCGACGGGCTCGCCGTCGTATACTATGCGGACTCCGCCGGTCTGCGCCCCACGACGGGGACCGAGTCGGCGTGCGTCGTGACGCAGGTGACGCCTTGACCCTCGAACAGCTCATGGAAGACCTCCTCTCCGACGACGGCTACCTCACCGGCCGGCGCCGTTACCCGCGCACGGTGTCCGACGAGGAGGCCATCGCCATGGCGCGCCATTTCCAGGCCGAGGTCGACCGGGGGACGCAGGCGCGCGAGGCCGTGGCCGAGAAGCAGGGGATCAAGATCGCCTGCCACCGCGGCTGCTCCGGCTGCTGCTCCGAGATGGTGCTCGTGCGCGAGCCGGAGGCGATGTCCGTGGCGGAGTGGCTCGAGCGACCGGAGAACGCCGAGACGCGCCGCCTGTTCCTCGAGGCCTACCCGGTGTGGCGCGCCGCCGTCGGCGACACGCCCGAGCGCCTGTCGGAGCTCCTCTACGGCGAGGATCGCGCCGCCTACGAGCAGGCCCACGTCGCGCAGTGGCGCACCGGCATCCTGTGCGCGTTCAACCGCGAGGGCGCGTGCACGATCTACCCGGTCCGCCCGGTGGCCTGCCGCAACGCGCACGCCGTCGATACGCCCGACCGCTGCTATCCGTCGCGCACCGACGGCAAACCCGCCACGCGTCTCGAGTTCCAGCCGGTCGAGGACTTCGTCAAGCTGTCGCGCCGGGTGCTCCAGGCGGCGCACCACGCCGTGCGCGGGCCCAAGAGCAAGCAGGAGGCGCTGGTCCACGCGGTGTGGCGCCTGCTGCAGAAGAACGCCGACGCTACGGGCTCGGCTCCACCGAAACCTTGATCTTGCCCTCGCCGCAGCAGGTGCGCGCCCCGTCGATGGCGCGGACCGCGTCCGCCCAGGAGAGCTTGGGGTCCACCCACACGTGCACGTCCGTCAGGGCCCACTCGGAGACCGCCTTGTACAGCACCTGCCGGACGAACGCGCGATCGACGTGGAGCCCGTCGGGCCGGCGCACGCACGTCGCCTCGTCGTTGTCGGGCGGCGACACGCACGCCTGCACACACAGCGGCTGGTCGGCCTTGCACCCCTGGGCGTCGGTGCGCGCCTTGAGCCGCACCGCCTTGTCCGACTTCTTCCCGCCGAGCGGCGGCAGGGCCACGATGCGGTTGCGCAGGAGGACGAGCAGCACCGGGGTCCCGCCCGCGGCCTTGACCGCCTGGATGGCCTTGACCGCGTCGCGGTAGGTGACGTTCTGATCGATGGCGACGCGCACCGGACCGGACAGCGACTTGGGCACGTCGCCCGGCACCTCGACGATCGGCCCCTCCGCCGCCGGCTCGACGCCGTCGGCCTCGGCGAGGTTCACCTTGCCGACCTTCGTCTCGGGCGGCGCGCACGCCGCCAAGCTGACGCCGAGGAAAATGCAGAGCCGCCGCACCCTCGCAGTATAGCCCGGTCACGCGTAGGCGGCGACGCCGTTGCCGAACGACCAGTTCTCCTTGTGGACCTCGACGAGGTTGATGAGGACGTCCTCGCGCCGCACGCCGAGCTCCGCGTGCAGGCGATCCGCGAGCTCGCGGTAGAACGCCTTCTTCACGTCGAGGCTCCGCCCCTGGCTCAAGGTGATCTGCACGAAAACGATCCCGTCGGTGCGCGGGATCCCCATGTAGCCCGGGTCGTAGACGAGGCCGTGCGCGTCGTGCTCGCCGATGATCTGGAAGTTGTCGTCCGCCGGCACGCTCATGACGGCGTGCATCGTCCGGTACACGATCGCGCCGACGCGCGCCCCGAACCCCGGCGGCCTGCCCTTGCGAATATCGATCCTTACGAGCGGCATGTCGGTTCGATGACCTTGCCGCCCGGGGCGCTTCGCGCTAGCGTGCCCGCCCATGCGTATCGCGAGACTCGCGTTGTTCCTGGCGCTCGCCGCCGGCTGCACCAAGGAACCCGCCCGCGCGGGCAAGGACGCCGGCGTCGCCACGGCGGTCGCCGAGCCGGCCAAGCCGCCCACGCCCGCGACCCCGCCCCCGACGGTCGCGGACATCCCGGCGCCGCCGGACGTCGCCGCGGCGCCCGCCGACGCCGAGAAGACGAAGTCGGGGCTCGCCTCCAAGGTGCTGCAGAAGGGCACCGGCGCGGAACACCCCGAGGAGCAGGACGCGGTCTCGGTGAACTACACCGGCTGGACGACCGACGGGAAGATGTTCGACACGTCGACCAAGCGCGGGGGGCCGGCCACGTTCCCGCTGCGCGGCGTCATCCCGGGATGGACCGAGGGGCTCCAGCTCATGGTCGTCGGCGAGAAGCGCCGCTTGTGGATCCCCGAGGAGCTGGCCTACAAGGGCCGGTCAGGCCCGCAGGGCATGCTCGTCTTCGACGTCGAGCTGCTCGACGTCAAGAAAGGACCCAAGCCGATCCCGCCGCCCGACGACGTGAAGGAGCCGCCCAAGGGCGCCGAGACATCGAGCTCAGGGATCGCGTCGCGCGTCCTCGCGAAGGGCACGGGCAAGGTGCACCCCAAGCCGGAGGACTACTGCCGCATCAACTACACCGGCTGGACGTCCGAGGGGAAGATGCTCGATTCGTCGACGACGCGCGGCGGGCCGGCGACGTTCCCGCTCAAGGCGACGCCGCCGGGCATCGCCGAGGCGATCGGTCTCATGGTCGCGGGCGAGAAGCGCCGTTTCTGGATCCCGTCGAAGCTCGCCAGCCGCGCCGGCAAGGAGGGCGAGACGGTCACGTTCGACATCGAGCTCGTCGAGATCGTCGCGCTCGAGGCGCCGCCCGACGTCGCGGCGGCGCCCGCCGACGCGGAGAAGACCGCGTCGGGGCTCGCGTCGAAGGTCCTGCACAAGGGCACGGGGAAGGACCACCCCACCGACGACAGCCGCGTGAAGGTGAGCTACACGGGCTGGACCACCGACGGAAAGATCTTCGACAGCTCGGTCGCGCGCGGCAGGCCCGCCGAGTTTCAGCTCGGAGGGGTGATCCCCGGCTGGCGCGAGGGCGTGAAGCTCATGGTGGTGGGTGAGAAGCGCCGGTTCTGGATCCCGGAAGAGCTCGCGTACAAAGGAAAGTCCGGGCCGCAGGGATTGCTGGTGTTCGACGTCGAGCTCCTCGAGATCGGTGACGCGAAGAAGAATTCCCCTTGACGCCTTCGTGGCGAACGCCTAGATTCAGAATTGCGCTAGCGCTTCTGTGCTACGAGCCAAGGCTCACCAAGTTTGCCAGGAGGCACTCGGAATGAGTGAAAGTCCGCCGGGCAAGGTAGCCTACCGCTCGGGTCGCGGGCGGTAAGATCGAGTCGCCACGCTGCGGTAGGAGCGTTCGGCAGTCCTCGTGAGGACGGAGGCTCAAACCCTTCTGCGCGTCGGCACTCCGTTCACGGCACAATCGCGACCAGAGACAACAGAATAGGCGGCAGCAGTGAACAAGGCAGGGCCGTCCCTGCCTTGTTCGTTTTCGGGGTGCGGTTTTCCCGCGCGGTTTTCCGGCGCGGTTACTTACCGAGAAAACCGAACAGCGGGATTCGGATGCCGAAGACCGGCAAGATGAGGAGGACCCCGAGGACCACGTAGATCGTCCCGATGAGGATCTGCGTGCGACGCGGATAGGCGAACAGGCCTTTTCGCGGGGCCTCGTCGTCGCGCGGGGGCTTCTGGAACCCCAGCGTGATGCGGAAGATCCCGAAAAGAATCACGAGCGCCGACAGGAGCACCACGATCCAGGGGGGAAACCGCATATTCAAGGAGAAGATAGCGCGACTTCCTCCAGGTGGCGCGCGTAAAGCTCCATGATCCGGCGCGTCACGGGGCCCGGGGTGCCGTCGCCGATCGGCCGCCGCGACTCGGTGACGACGGGGAGCACGCCGCGGACCGAGCTCGACAGGAATGCCTCGTCCGCGCCGCGGAGGTCGTCGGCGATGAGGTGCGCCTCCTCGGCCGGGATGCCCGCCCCGGCCGCGAGCTCCAGGATGCGGCGGCGCGTGATCCCGTCGAGGAGCCCGTCCTCGAACGCGGGCGTGCGCACGACGCCCCGCTTCACCACGAACACGTTGCAGGTCGACCCCTCGACGAGCCGCCCCGCGGCGTTCAGCATGAACGCCTCGTACGCGCCGTTCCGCTTGGCCTCGGCGACGGCGAGGATGTTGTTGAGATAGTTGCCCGATTTCACGGCGGGGTCCACGGCGCGACGCGCGTTGCGCACGACGCCCACGAGCGCGACATCGACGCCGCGCCGGTAGTCCTCGTCGGAGGGGAGCTTGAGCTCCTTGACGAGGACGATGAGGCGGGGCCGGTCTGCGGCGGCCGGGTCGAGGTTGATCTCGCCGGCGCCACGCGTCACGATGACGCGCAGGTACGAGTCGGGGTTCGCCGCAGCGTCGAGTGTCTTCTGGATGGCGCGATGAAGCTCAGCGCGGGGCAGGATCGGGATGCCGATCTGGACCGAGGAGCGGTCTAGGCGGTCCAGGTGAAGGTCCAGGTCCAGCGGCCTGCCACCGACGGTCCGGGTGACCTCGTAGACGCTGTCGCCATAAAGGAAGCCGCGGTCGAAGATCGGGATCACCGCGGTCTTCTCGTCGTGCATCTCGCCATCGATGTACACGCGGATCGACATGCTGGAGGTTGAGTATAATCGTGGCCGATGAGCCCCCGGAAGAAGAAGGAGATCGAGCGGCCGATCGCGGACGAAAAGGAGCCGCCGGAGCACGACGACGTCGACGCCGACGTCGGCGACGAGGATGTCGCCGAGGACGATCTGGGCGACCTCGACGACGTCGACTCCTTTCCCGACGATCCGGACGACGACCTGCTCGGCGACGACGTCGACGACATCGACGACATCGACGACAACGACGAGGACGAGCTCGACGAGGACGACGAGGACGACGGCGAGGACGACGAGGAAGAGGAACAGGAAGAGGAAGAAGAAGACGACGACGACGAAGAAGACGACGACGACTACGACGAAGATCTCGACGACGAAGACGACGAAGACGAAGAGGAAGAGGAAGACGAGTAGCGCAGGCGCCACACCATCGTGAGCGCCTCCAGGAAGATCTTCCGCGACATCTTGGACTGACCGACCCGGCGATCGACGAACACGATCGGCATCTCCTCGATCTTGAATCCCGCCTGGAGCGCCCGGTACTTCATCTCGATCTGGAAGCCATACCCCTCGGACTTGATCCGGTCGAGATCGAGCGCCTCGAGCACGCGCCGGCGCCAGCACATGAAGCCGGCGGTGAGATCTCGAATCGGCACGCCGAGGATCGTGCGCGCGTAGAGCCCGCCCCCACGGCTGATGATGCGACGAGCCAAACCCCAGTTCTCCGTCCCGCCGCCGGCGACGTAGCGCGAGCCCACGACGGCGTCGGCGCCCTCGCGCGCGCGCCGCAGCATATCCGGTAAATACCTGGGATCATGAGAGAAATCAGCATCCATCTCGAGGACGAACTCGTAGCCGTCCGCGAGCGCCCGGCGAAAGCCCGCGATGTAGGCGGTGCCGAGCCCGAGCTTGCCGGCGCGATGGAGGACATGGACGCGCGGATCCTTCGCGGCGAGCCCGTCGAGCAACGCGCCGGTCCCGTCCGGGCTCCCGTCGTCCACGAACAGGATGCTCACGTCCGGCGTTCCCTTCGCCGCCACGGCGGTGAAAATGGCGTCGGCGATCGGGAGTACGTTGTCGCGCTCATTGTAGGTGGGGATGACGACGAGCGCGCGCGGGCCGACCATGAGACGAAGCACTCTACCTACTCGAACCCGAAAGGCAACCATGGTAAGGTGCGCGTCGAGAACGGGCGAGGATGCACATCCTCAAAGTTCGATACCGCACCAACGCGGAGTTTCTGGAGGCCTACCAGAGCCAACTCGTCGGCGGCGGCCTGTTTTGCCCCACGACCACGCGGCTCGAGGAGGGCGCGGAGGTGATCTGCGAGATCACCGTGCCGGCGCTGCCGAACAAGGTCCTGGTGCGGGCGGCGGTGCGCGCGTGGCGCCCGGCGGTGCCCCGCATGCGCGTGCGCGCGGGCGCGGTGGTCGAGTTTCTGTCGGACGAGATGGAGAAGAAGAACTTCATCCTCGACACGGTGCGCGGCGAGCGCAAGCCGCCCGCGCGGCGGCGCCACACCCGCCTGCCGGTCGAGCTCCCGGTACGCTACCGCTTGCTCGGCACGCCCGACTTCGTCGAGGGCGGGCTGTCGGAGATCTCGGTGGGCGGCGCGCTCCTGCGCGCGGACGGTCCGCTCGCGATCGGCACCGAGCTCGTCATCGAGATCATCCCGCCCGGCGCGGTCAGCCCGCTCGCGATCAGCGGCAAGGTGAGCTACCACGGACCGGTGGGCGCGTCGGGGGTGAAGTTCCAGTACCGCGACGGCGGCGGGTCGCGCCGCCTGCGCGAGCTCATCCGCCGCCTGAGACTGGCGTGAGCGGCAAGGCGGCAAGGCCCAAGAAGCAGCGCCGGCGCGAGGCCGTGCGCGCCGGCGAGGTGGTGGCGGACATCCTGCGTTCGGCCGGCGCGATGGAGGCGGTGCGCGAGCACCGGCTGGTCACGCGCTGGACGGACGTCGTCGGCGATCGCGTCGCGGCGCGGGCGTGGCCCGACGGGCTCAAGAACGGCGTCCTCTACGTGCGCGTGGCGAACGCCGCGTGGATGCAGGAGCTGTCGTTCCTGCGCGACGCGCTCGTCGACAAGGCCAACCGAGTCGTCGGTGAGGGCGGCGACGGCGGGCCCCCGCTCATCCGCAGCGTGCGCCTCCACGTGGAGGCGCGCCGCGATGCCGATGCCGACGACGTCATCGCGGCGCTGGCCGCGCGCCGGCGGCCCCGGCCGGCGCGGCGGACGTGGCCTCCGGTGGATGCGGCCGCGCGCGCCCGCATTGCCGCGGAGACGGCCGGGATCGCCGACGACGAGCTGCGCGACATCATCCGCGCGCTGCGCGACCGGCTCGGCGTGTGACCCGGTTGGTTACAATGATCCACCGCGACCACACGTCGCGGACCGTCTTTTCTGCGCCTTAGGCGTTGGCACGGTCGATGCTGCTCCCTTTGGAGCATGCTGGGGACCGTCCGGCTTCTTCTTTCCTGTTTCGTCGATGCCTCATGGGACGGCCGGGCGCTTTTGTTGGCGCTCCGGCCGACGCTCGACGACTATCTGCGGGTGTTTCGGCGCGAGGCCGTGGCGGACGCCTACCATGCCTACGAACCGGTGTGGGCCGGCCCACCGGAGATCCCCGTCGCGCGGGGCGTGACGAGCCTGGACATCGCGGTGGCGACGGTCGAGGAGCTACGGCGCGGGGGCGGCTCGTCGCGGCGGTTTCCCGCCGCCTATCGCGAGGTGGCGCCGACGCTGCGCCCGGGGCCGAGCTGGGTCTGCTGGACCTTCCGCGGCCTCGGCGGCGGCGGCGAAGTGCGCGGCGACGGCCTGGTCGCGGTGGAGGATCATCTCGTCTACTTTCCTCAGCCGTGGCGCGTGCTCGACACGGTGAGGCCTTCGCCGTAGTCAGGGGTTCAGCGCCGCCTTCAGCTCGCGCACCAGCCGCACCACCGCCCCCGCCGGATCCCCGGGGTTCCGCTCGATCGCGCGCACGACGGCCGAGCCGACGACCACCGCGTCTGCGGCCGCGGCGACCGCGCGCGCGTCGGCGGCGCTCGCCACGCCGAAGCCGACGGCGACGGGCGCCCCCGTGGCCGCGCGGACCTCCGCCACGCGCGCCGGCAAATCGTTCGCGCCGGTGAGCGCGGCGCCCGTCACGCCCGTGATCGACACGTAGTAGACGAAGGGCGGCTCGAGCGCGGCCGCCCGCGCCATGCGCTCGTGCGACGACGTCGGCGCGCAAAGGGGGATCACGGCGAGCCCCGCCGCGCGCGCCGCCGGCAAGAGCTCCTCCGCCGCCTCCTCGGCAGGGAGGTCGACGACGAGGAGCGCGTCGATGCCCGCGGCCGCCGCGTCGCGGCACAGGCGCGGCACGCCGTAGACGTAGAGCGGGTTGTAGTAGCCGAAAAGGATGAGGGGCACCGGCGTCACGGCGCGGATCCGCCGCGCCGTCTCGAGGGTCGCCGCGAGGCCGGTCCCGCCGGCCAGCGCGCGCCCCATCGCCAGCTGGATCGCGGGGCCGTCCGCCGAGGGATCGGAGAACGGCACCCCCAGCTCGATCGCGTCGGCGCCCGCGTCGGCCGCGGCCCGCACGATGTCGACCGTCGCGTCGGCGCTCGGATCGCCGCACGTCACATAGATGATGAGCTTCTTCCGGCCGTCGAACATGCGCAGTCTCATTGTTGCACCGCCCGCTCGCTCCGCCTCGGGGCGACATGTCGCTTGGCTGCGCCTCGCTCCCAGGTCGCCCTGATCCTCGGCTCCGCTCGCGGGCTCATTCCACCCCCAGGGTCTTCGCGATGGTCGGCATGTCCTTGTCCCCGCGCCCCGACAGGCACAGGATCACCGACGCGTCGGCGGGGTACCGGCGGACGATCTCGGGCAGCGCGGCGACGGCGTGGGCGGTCTCCAGCGCGCACAGGATGCCCTCGGTCCGCGCCAGGAGCTGGAACCCCTCGAGCGCCTCGTCGTCGGTGCGCGCGAGGTAGCGCGCGCGGCCGCTGTCCTTCCAGAACGAGTGCTCGGGGCCCACGCCCGGGTAGTCGAGGCCGGCGCTGATCGAATGCGCCGCCGCGATCTGACCGCCGTCGTCGCAGAGGACGTAGGACTTCGAGCCGTGGAGGACGCCCACGCGCCCGGCGGTGAGCGTCGCGGCGTGGCGCCGGTCCAGCCCCTCGCCCGCCGCCTCGACCCCCCAGAAATCGACCGGATCGGCCACGAACGCGGCGAACAGGCCCGCCGCGTTGGAACCGCCCCCGACGCACGCGACGCAGGCGGCCGGCAGCCGCCCCTCCGCGGCGAGGATCTGCGCGCGCGCCTCGCGCCCGATGACCGCCTGCAGGTCGCGCACCAGCGTCGGGTACGGATGCGGCCCGGCCACCGACCCGATGAGGTAGTGCGTCTCGCGCACGTGGGTCACCCAGTCGCGCAGCGCCTCGTTCATCGCGTCCTTGAGCGTCCGCTGCCCCTGGTCGACCGAGTGCACCGTCGCGCCGAGGAGGCGCATGCGCAGGACGTTGAGCGCTTGGCGCGCGACGTCCTCGCTCCCCATGTAGATCTCGCAGCGGATGCCGAGGAGCGCGCACACCGTCGCCGTGGCCACGCCGTGCTGCCCGGCGCCCGTCTCGGCGATGATGCGCGTCTTGCCCATGCGGCGGGCGAGCAGCGCCTGGCCGACGCAGTTGTTGATCTTGTGCGCGCCGGTATGGTTCAGGTCCTCGCGTTTGAGCCACACCTTGGCCCCGCCGAGCGCGGCGGTGAGGTTCGCCGCGTGGAGGAGGCGCGACGGCCGCCCCACGTAGTCGGCGAGCAGGCGATCGACCTCGGCGACGAACGCGGGGTCGCGGCGGGCCGCGTCCCAGGCGCGCTCGAGCTCGTCGAGCGCGGGGATGAGGGTCTCGGCCACGTAGCGCCCGCCGTAGGGGCCGAATCGTCCGGGAACGCTCACGCTGTCTCCTTGGCGGCCTTGGCGGCGGCGACGAAGCGCCGCACCTTGTCCGCATCCTTGATGCCGGGCGCGGCCTCGACGCCGCTCGCCACGTCCACGCCGAACGGGCGCACCGCGCGCACGGCGGCGGCGACGTTGTCCGGGTCGAGCCCGCCGGCGAGGATCACGCGCTTCCCGCGCGCGACCGCGGCGGCGGCCAGGCTCCAGTCGAACGTGCGCCCGGACCCGCCGTAGCCGGGCGACGGCGTGTCGAGCAGGATGAGATCGGTGGGGAACGCATCCATCGCGGCGGCGTCGGGGGCGCGCAGCGCCCGCACCAGCCGCCCGGCGAACGGCGCGCAGTCGGCGGGCGTCTCGTCGCCGTGGAGCTGCACCAGGTCGACGAACGCCAGCGCGGCCTCGATGTCGGCGCGCGGCGCGTTCACGAACACCGCCACCCGCACGACGCCGGCCGCCGCCGCGGCGATCTCGCGCGCCCGCTCGAGCGGCACGTAGCGGCGCGAGCGCGGCCACAGGTTGACGCCGATCCAGTCGGCGCCGGCGGCGACGGCGACCCGGGCGTCCTCGATGCGCGTGATGCCGCAGATCTTCACCATCATGCGAGGAGCTCGCGCAGGGCGTCGCCGGGGGACGGGTGGCGCATGAGCGTCTCGCCCACCAGCACGGCGTCGGCGCCGGCGGCGGCGAGGCGCGCGACGTCGGCGGCGGTCTTGATGCCGCTCTCGGCCACCCCGACGGCGCCGGCGGGAAAATGCGGGCGCACGCGCGCGTAGAGGTCCATGTCCATGCGGAACGTGCGCAGGTCGCGGTGGTTGACGCCCAGGACGCTCGCCCCGGCGGCGGCGGCGCGATCCGCCTCGTCCTCGTCGTGGACCTCGACGAGCGCGGCCATCCCCAGCCCCTCCACGGCCGCCCGCAGCTCGGCGAGCGCTCGGTCGGCGAGCGCCGTTGCGATGAGCAGCACGGCGTCGGCGCCGTGGGCGCGCGCCTCCCACACCTGGTACTCGTCGACGATGAAGTCCTTGCGCAGGACCGGCACGCCCACCCGCGCGCGCACCCCGGCGAGGTGCAGCAGCGACCCGTCGAAGAACGGCCCGTCGGTGAGGACGCTGATGGCCGCGGCGCCCGCGGCCTCGTAGGCCGCGGCGATGGCGACCGGGTCCGCGCCCGGCCGGATGGGGCCGGCCGAGGGCGAGGCGCGCTTCACCTCGGCGATCGCGCGCGGGCGCGGCCCGCCCTGCCGCAACGCGGCGGCAAAGTCCCGCGAGGACGGCGCATCGGCGGCCCGGGCGCGCAGCTCGGCGAGGGGCACGCGGGCCCGCGCGGCCGCCACTTCGGCGGCCTTCTCGGCGAGGATGCGTCCCAGAATCCCTTGCGACATCACGAATTTGCACTGGACCATAGCATGACGGCCCTTGGTGTATAGTGCGGCGGCTTTCGGACGATGGTGACCCGGGAACGAGCTTGGCGCACGCGCGCGATCGTCGCGGCGGGGAAGCTCGCCTTGGTCCTCGTCGTCTTGGCCGTCGTCGAGGTCCTGGGGCTCACCGCGGCGCTCGATGCGACGCTCGTCCGCGGCTACTACGCGCTGCGCGGCGTGCGCCACACCGACCAGAGGGTCGTGGTCGTCGGATTCGACGACGAGAGCCTCGCGCGCGGCGCGGCGCCGCCGCTCGCCGCGCCCGAGCTGGCGACGCTGCTGGCGGCGATCCACAAGGACCGGCCCGCGGTCGTCGCCGCCGCCGATCCGGCCTGGCGCCTGTTCCGCGGCGAGCCGCCGGACCGGGTCCTCGCCGGCGCGCCGCCCGCGTTCGACGCGCCCGGCGGGGGCGGGGTCACCGGTCTTTGGCTCGAGCGCGACGCGTCCGTCGTCTCGCGCGCGCTCGCCGCCGCCGGTCTGCCGACGGGGCGCCCCCGCCTGCCGATCAACTACGTCGGCGCCGAGGGGCTGCCCATGCTCCCGGCGCACCGGGTCGCGCGCGGGGAGCTGCCGGCGGGCACGTTCGCGGGGCGCATCGTGCTCCTCGGCGTCGTCGCCCGCGATGCGGCCGTCGCCGCCACCCCCGTCGGGCGCATGACGCCGGCGGAGATCCAGGCCCACGCGCTCAGCGGCGCCGCCGACGGCGTCGCGTGGGCCCAGCTCCCCGGGGCGCTGCGCTGGCTTTTCACCTCGATCGTCGGCGCGGCGCTGCTCGTGCTGCTGCCGCGCGTCGACGAGACCCGCGGGCTCGTCCTCGCCGGCGGCGCCGCCGTCGGCATCCTCCTCGTCGACTACGTGGGCTTCGCGACGGGATGGCTGCTCCTCGGCGCCGCCGCGCCCCTCGGCGCGGTCGCGCTGACGCCGCTCGTCCACGGCATCGCCGAGCGCCGCCTCCTGCGGCGGCGCCTGGGCGACGTCCGGCGCGACATCCGCCTGCGCTCCGAGCTCCATTCGCTGCGCGCCGACGGCGGCGAGGACGATCGGCGCTTCTGGATGCGCGTCGCCGAGCTGGCGCGCCTGTACATCGACTGCCGCAGCTCGATCGTCGCCGAGCTCCCCGCCGACCGCTGGCACCTGTCCCTGCGCGTCATCGCCGGCGCCAGCATCGGCGAGATCCGCGAGAAGCGGCGCGACGTCCGGCGCGGCTCGTACCGCACCGCGCACCTGACGCTCAACCCGGTGTGGCAGGACGACTTCATGTCGCGCCGGCGCGGCGAGAAGACGCTGCTCGTGCCGCTCGTGTCCGGCTCGACGCTGGTCGGCTTCTGGATCCTGAACTTCCCCGCCGACGCGTTCATCGATCCCCCCCACTTGAAGCTCATCGCGGGCCTCGCGCGCGAGATCGCCCTCGCCATCGTGGCGCGCCGGCGCCGCGTCGCGGCCGCGCCCGAGGACCGGCTGGCCCGGCTTCTCGGCGAGGGGCGCCTCCTCGGCGAGGTGGCGGCGATCGCCGACGCGCTGCGCGAGGTGGGCGCCGACAACAAGCGCCTCGTCGGTCTGCTCGACGCCGCGCCCGCCGGCGTGTGCGTGGCGTCGCTGTGGGGCGAGCTGCGCTATGCCAACGCGGCGCTGCGCGCGATCGCGGTGGAAGAAGGCCTGGGCCAGCTCGACGAGCGCAACGTGGCCGACGTGTTGCTCGCGCTCACGCCCCTCGCCAAGGACGAGGTGGACGACGCGCTGCGCAAGCTGGTGCGCGAGGGGTCCGACCTCTCGCTCGCCGGCCGCCAGGACACCGGCCGCCGCGTCAAGTATCAGCTCGTCCTCGGCTGGCTGCCCGAGCCCGAGCAGGAGGACAAGGAGAAGCTCCTCGTCTGCTCGGTCATCCCCACCCGCCTCGCCACGCGCGCGGTGCGCGCCTCGGATTTCCACGACGAGCGGACCACGGGGGACGACAACAAACAGCCGGCGACGACCGCGTTCGACCGCTCCGACGCGACCCTGCCCTACGACCGGGCGCTCCCCCACCAGCCCGTCGAGTCGGGGGAGATCACCGAGGAGATCCGCGGGCTGGTCGACTCCCTGCACGACGCCGACGGCCCCGGCCACGTCACCCTGCCGCGGAAATGACGCTCGCGGCCTTCCCCCTCTTCCCGCCCCACGGCCTCGACCAGACGATCCACGTGTCGGTGCTCCTAGGGCTGTGGTCGCTGCTCGCGCTCACCGAGACGTTCGGCTGGGTGTACAGCGGGCTGGTCGTCCCCGGCTACCTGGCGTCGGTGTTCGTCATCCAGCCCGCCGCCGGCGCCACGATCGTGGGCGAATCCCTGCTCACGTTCTGGGTCGCGCGCGCGCTGTCCGACGCCGTGTCGGCGACCGGCTCGTGGTCGCGCTTCTTCGGGCGCGAGCGGTTCGTCCTGCTCATCATCGTGTCGGTGCTGGTGCGGCAGGCCAGCCAGACGTGGCTCCTGCCGGGGATCCTCGGCCTCGTCGACGCGCGCTTCGGCACCACCCTGCGCCTGGAGCAGAGCTTCTCGTCGATCGGGCTCGTGCTCGTCCCGCTCACCGCGAACATGTTCTGGAAGCTCGACACGCGGCGCGGGATCGTGCAGGTCGCCGTCCCCACGCTCATCACCTACGCGCTCCTCCGCCTCGTCTTCCTGCCGCTCACGAACCTCACGTTCTCGTCGATCGAGCTCACCTACGAGAACGTGGCGCTCGATTTTCTCGCGAGCCCCAAGGCGTACATCGTCCTGCTCACCGGCACGTACGTCGCCGCGCGCTGCAACCTGTTCTACGGGTGGGACTACAGCGGCATCCTCATCCCCGCGCTCCTGGCGCTGGCGGCGTTCTCGCCCTGGCGCCTGGTGTCGACGGCGGTCGAGGCCATGCTCGTCTTCTTCGCGGTGCGCCTGCTCCTCCGCCTGCCGCGCCTGCGCACGGCGAACCTCGAGGGCCCGCGCAAGATCGCGCTGGTGTTCACGGTGGGGTTCCTCCTCAAGTACGTCCTGTCGTGGGCGCTCGCGCCGGAGGTGTCGGGCGCGGGCGTGAACGCCACCGACCTGTTCGGGTTCGGCTACCTCGTGCCCAGCCTGCTCGCCGCCAAGATGCTCCACCAGGAGCAGATCGGCCGCACGATCGTGCCCACGTATCTCGTGGCGGTGGCGTCGACGGTGATCGGTTCCATCGTCGGTTTCGGGCTGGAGCAGGTTGCGCCCGCGGCGGCCAGGCCGCTCCTCCCCGACACGGATCGGCCGCCGCCCACGACGGTGCTGGCGCGAACGCCCGTCGGGGTCATGGCGCTGGCGCACGTGCGCGCGCGCCTCGACGTCGCCGGCGAGGGGAGCGTGCGCCGCCCGCACGTCGAGCTCGACGCGTGGGGCGACCTGTGGCGGGACATCGACGTCTGGCTGCGCGCCGGCGGCGCGCCGGGGAAGGCGGCCGAGCGCGCGCGGGCGATGGGGCTGACGCTGCGGCCGCTCGCCGGCGGCGGGTGGGCGCTGCACGAGACCGAGGAGCGCCTCCGCCGGCAGGTCGGCTGGGACACCGCCGTGCTGTTCCCGGGCGCGCCCGGGCCGATCCTCGTCGTGCCGCGCCCCGCCGGCGATGCGCCCGCCGCGGAGGCGGCGGCGGTCCTGTGCCCGGCGCTGTCCTGCCGGGCGGTGGTGGCCTCGGGCGTGGACACCGCCGCGGCCGGCCTCGCCGAGGGCGATGCGCTGCGCGCGACCTGGGCGCCGCTCCACGTCGCGCGCGCGGAGCTCACCGCGCCGGTGGTGGAGATCCGCGCCGACGCGCGCGTTCCCGTCGGGGCGCCGGTCCTCCACGTGCGCAAGCTCCCCGGGTTCGACGCGTCGCGCATCGGCCGCGCCGCGCTGTCGTTCGCGGCGCCGGACCCGCCGGGCATCGACTGGGACGCGGACGCGCCGCCGGCGGTGCTGGCCATGCACCCCGACGAGCTCTCCCGTTGGGTCGAGGTCGACGTGGGCGAGCAGGGCGGGCTGTCGCTCGAGGCGCTCCTCGGCGAGGGCTTCGGCGAGCGCGAGGATCTCACCCGCGCGCCCATCGACCGCGCCGCCTACACGCCGCCGTCGGAGACGGAGCTGCGCTTCCTCGAGGAGCTCGTCGCCAAGCCGCTCCTCCGCGGCGAGACGCGCCGCGCGGCGTACCTTTCGCGCCTCGTCGGCTACGACGTGCGGACGCTCGGCGACTGCGCGGGGCTCGGCGTCCGCTGCCACGTCCTCGTCGAGGCGGCGCCGGCGCAGGCGCGGGCGCTCGGCTGGGGCACGCTCGCGGTCCGCCCGGCGGGCGCGCCGCTGGCCGTGGAGGTCCCGCGGCCGCTCCGCGAGGGCGGGACCTACCGCGTGGGGACCGAGCTCGCCCAGACGGCGAACGCGCGCGCGGTGCTCGTCGCGGGCGCCGAGGTCGCCCCCGGCGCGTTCAGCCCCGACGCGGCGGCGGCGTTCAACGAGCGCACCGCATTCGAGGCGTTCCACGAGGCCATCCACGCCGCGCTCGCCGGCGACGGCGACGCCCAGATCGTGCAGGTGCGCGGGTTCGGCTTCGCGCAGCCGACCCGCGCCGACCTGGTCGTGTCGCTCGGACGGCCGGCGTTCCCCGCGCCCGGGGCGAGCGCCCCCGAGCTGCCGCCGGCGCTGGCCGCGCTCCTCGACGGCCCGCTCGGCTGGACCGGCGGCCGCGAGGTGTACGACGGCCGCGTCGAGCTCCTCGAGCTCGGCGGCGTGGGCAACCCGCAGCTCCAGTACACGACGCGCGTCGGCGGCGTCGGCTTCGCGTTCGTGTGGCTGTCCGAGCGGGCGCGCGCGCCCTACGTCGGGCGGAGCTTCGCGTCGGAGGCGCGGCGCTTCGCGGCGCTCGAGCTGCCCATGGCGCCGCAGCCGATGGCGCGGGCGCTCCTGTTCCCGCCACTCGTCGCGCCGCCGGCGAAGGCGTCGGCGCCGCTCGCCGCGCGCTTCGACCGCGAGCTCGACCTCCTGCGGCGCTACGCCGCCGGCGAGAACGTGCACCTGCTCCGCCAGGTGGACCGCGCGCGGGTGCGCGCGCTGTGGAGCGAGGAGCTGCGCCTGCCCTACCTGCTCCTCGAGATGCGCGACGGCAAGGAGGTCCTGCGCGCCGCGGTGCTGGTGGCGCGCGGGAACGGCGAGGACATGGCGCTCGGCGCGGGCGCGCCCGACCTCGAGCGCCGGATCGCGGCGGAGCTGTTCCGCCGGCCGCGCGTGGTGCGGCTCCATGGATGGTTGCCGTGAAACCCGCCGCCGTCCTCCTCGTCACGATCGGCCTCTTCGGCGGCCTCGCCTGGAAGGTCGCGCGCACGCTCGACGCGCCGCCCGACCCGTTCGAGGCCAAGGTCGCGGCGGCCAAGCGCTTCCTCTACTACGTGGTCGAGCCCGACTCCGGCCCGGACTTCGCGCTCACCGGCAAGGAGCGCGTGCTCCACATCCTGAGCCACGCGGTCCTCCCTCCCCTCGCCTACGACCCGGCGCGCCAGGTCGTCTACGGCTTCCGGCTCACGCTGCTGTCCGGCGGCAAGGAGACCTGGCGCCACGACGTCTACACCCGCTCGCGGCAGTCCAAATCGGGCGTGTCCGACGGGCGCTGGCTGACCGAGAACGCGTTCGCGCTCGACCCGCGCCTCCAGGTCGGCGACGACCGCACGATCGTCGTGCGCTTTCCCTTCCCGGTCGGCGCCGGGACGCGCCTGCGCGTGCGCCTCCTCGGCGAGCCGCGCGAGGCGCTGGTGCGCCTGTACGCGGTGGAGCCGCGCCCGCGCGCTGACCTGGCCCTCTCGCGCCTGTCGCCCGCCGACCGCGAGGCGCTGACGACGCAGCTCTCGTTCACGCCGTGGGATCGCCTCGACGCGGGCGAGCGGCTGGCGCGCCTCAAGACGCGCGAGGTGCGCATCGCGGCCGCGGGGGAGGAGGGCGCCGACCACCGCACGCGGACGCTGTACTTCACCGGCTTCCGCCTGCCCGGCGCCGAGAGCGTGGCCGCGCCGCCGCTCCTCGTCACGCCCGCGCGCGGCCTGGCCGTCAACGTCGTCGGTCCGGGGAACCTGCTTCTGACGTTGGCGCGCGCCGCCCCGGGCGACGCCGCCGCGGCGCTCGCCGTGCGCTCGCTGGGCGAGGGGGAGGAGCCCCCGCCGCAGGCGCTCGACGTGCCGAAGGAGACGATCGCGGTGACGCGCGTCCTGCCCGTGGCGGCGGGCCTCCACAGCCTGCAGCTCACGACCGACGCCCGCGAGGGCGCGATCGTGTCGCTCGCCGCCGACGGCGGCCTGCGCCCGTTCTTCGGGCCGACGCTCGCCCCCGACGAGATCTCGCTCGACGCGGCGCTCGTCGAGCCGGGCGGCGAGCCGACGCCGATCGATATCGCCGGCCCCGACGACGCGCTGACGCGCATCGTCCGCTTCGACGTGCGCTTCCTCGCCGCCGACGCGGCGGCGACGCCGCTCGTCGGCGCGCTGTCGGTCGATATCCTCGACGAGCGAGGCGGCCTGGTCGGCCGCCAGACGATCTCGCTGGGGAACATCCCGTCGCCGTTGGAGAAGGCGATCCTCCCCGGCGGGCCCGGCGGGCAGGAGCAGGGCGTCACCGAGCCCGCGAGCGTGCGCCTCATCGTGCCGCCGCGGGGCAAGCGGGTGGTCGTGCGCACGCAGGCGCGCGCGCTCCTGCGCGCGTTCTCCTTGCTCACGCTCGCGGCGGCCCCCGACGGGTTCGATGCCCCCTACCGCGACGCGGTGCTGGTGAAGACGATGTGGCGCTACGCGCCGCTCGACGAGCGGAGCTGGGTGCCGCTGCGCCTGCCCGCGCCGCTGGAGCGGCAGGCGCGCCTGGTCGCGCAGGTGCGCCTCGAGCCGTCCCCGGCGCAGCTGGCGCCGCCGGCGAGCGGCACGGCGATCGCGCCCGAGGGGGCGCCGGAGCGCCAGCTCGTGCTCGAGCGCCTGCGCCCCGACGAGCCGTGGCAGGAGGGACAGGGGATGATGACCGGCGTCGCGCTGAACCGGAAGATCGCGTTCCAGCACCGCGGCGGCGCCGCGAGCCTCCCCTACTGGGTGATGGGGCCCGCGGAGGCGAACCTCGGCGAGGAGGTGGCGGTGAAGGTCGACGGCGCCGAGGCGGCGGCGTTCCGCGTGACGTCGACGCGCGGGCAGTGGCAGCTGCCGCCGCTGCCCGCGGGCGCGCACACGCTCGAGATCCGCACCGACGCGCCGAGCCTGCGCGTGTTGCTGGATCAACCCGGCGGCGGGGAGCGCTTCGCCCTGCGCAACGTGTACCCCGCGAGCCGGCCGCTGCGCGTCACGGTGCACAAGCCGAGCGCCGCGCCGCTGGCGCTCGACATCATCGCCTACGCGCCGGCGCCGGGCCCGGATCCCGGGACGGTCTTCGACGTCAGCATCGACGGCGGCGCGCCGCGCCGGCTCGAGGGCGTGCTCGTCAGCCAGATCACGTCGAGCGGCAAGCGCATGCCGCTGCCGCCGGCGGACCGCCCCCCGATCGTGGGGTTCGCCGACGCGCGCGAGCCGGGCGCGTGGCACCCGCGCCTCCTCGCGGTGGGGCTGGGCGACGACCTCGCCCCCGGACCGCACCAGGTGACCGTGACCCAGCGGTCGGGCGCGCGTGCGTGGGTGCGGTTCTTCGCGCTCGCCGACGCGCAGAAGCCCGAGCAGGCATTCCAGATGCGCCGAAACGTGAGCCCCGATGAATAGACGATGGATGGTGTTGCTCGCGGCGGCGGCGTGCCGGACCCCATGCGCGGCCGGCGCCCCCGCCGCGCCCGAAATGGCGGTGGACATCGTGCAGAGACGCGTATCGTTCGACGAGATCAAGGACCTCGTGTGGAAGCGCGGGATCGACGCGAGCTACGCGCCCACGACCGCGCGCGAACGCGAGGCGGTGGCGACGATCCTCCCGGCGATGATCGCCGCCGCCGAGACGGGCGCGCCGGCCGACCCGGCGTGGGCGCAGACCGCGGCGCGGGCGGGGTTCCGCGTCGAGGCGTGGGACGTCGACGGCACGACGTTCTGGGCGCTCGTCGAGGTCGCGCCGCGCGGCGCGGGGGCGTATTTCGTGCGCGCCGGCGCGGGCGATGCGGCCGTGCTCCTCGAGGCGCCGCACGTCTACTACGACCTCCTGACGGAGGACATCGGCATCCGCCTGTTCTTCCGCCAGGGCGCCTGGCGCCGGCCGCGCGCGTTCTTCACCAACACGTTGCATCGCCACCAGCTCGAGCCGGGCAAGCGCGTCCGCCGCACCGACAGCCCCGCCGACGTGGCGCACAACCCCGACCACCTGTTCACCGCCGCGACCGAGGCGGCGGCGCGCGCGCTGCGCGGGGCGACGGTGATCCAGCTCCACGGCTTCGGCCAGAGCGCCGACGACGGATCCGTCCCCGCGGGGACGGACATGGTCGTGTCCGCGGGGGACCCCGCCGGCTCGTCGGAGGCCTCGTCGGCGCGCGCCGCGGGGCTGAAGAAGATCTTCCCCGGCGTGCGCCGCTTTCCCGAGGAGGCGGACGTCCTCGGCGCGACGACGAACGTGCAGATGAAGGCGCTGCGCGGCGTGCCCGGGTCGTCGTTCGTGCACGTCGAGATGTCGTCGCCCGTGCGCAAGGCGCTCGTGGCGGACGCGGCGAAGCTCGCGGCGTTCGGGAGGGTGCTGCTGGGAGAATGAGCGAGCGCGCGACGCCGAGGATGGAGGCGCCCCTGGAGAGAGGCGCATCCGCCCAGGGAGCGAGCCCGGGGGCGGGAGTGCGCGACCTCGAGCGAGGCGCAGCCGAGCGAGGTGGAGCGCCGACCCCGGGCGAGCGACCGACGGGAAGACCTGGCGCCCCGAGGCGTCGCGCGCGAGCGGTGCAACAATGAGATGGTTTGTCGTCCTCTGGCTCGCCGCCTCGGTCGCCCGCGCCGACGTCGGCGTGGTGTGGGTCGCGACCCCGGTGCGCGCGCCCGTCGCGCCGCGGGACGCCTCGCCCCTTTATCCTTTCGTCCCCGCCGCCGCGCCGGAGACGACCGGTCCCGTCGTCGTCCGCCCCGATCGCGTCGCGGCGATCTGGCTCGACCCGCTCGACGTGGTGCGCGTCACGCGCCGCGCCGGCGCGAGGCCGCGCTTCTATCGCCTCCTCGGCGACGGGCGGGCCCGCGCGATCGCGCGCGAGCCGGGCGCGCCCATCGACGAGCGGTCCGCGTACTTGACGCAGCCGCCCGGGCGCGGCGACCTGTGGCTCATCGCCTCCGAGGCGGAGGCCACGGTGCTGGTCGAACGGCCGGTGGTGCGCGCCGCGCGCACCGCCTGGAACCACGCCGAGGACGACGTCCTCGCCTGGATCGATCGCGGCGCGGGCGAGCCGCCGCCGATCCCCGTCGCGCCCGGCACGGCCGAGGTGAGCCTTCTCCTTCGCGGGCAGGCGGACCTCGCCGCGCGCGTCGCGGCGGAGAAGCCGGGCCTGGCCGCGCCGCTCGCCGCCTGGCGCAAGGCGAGCGCGCTGCTCGCCCTGTGGGCGGTGCGCCCGCTCCTCGTCCAGCATTTCTTCCTGTCCGAGCCGGACATCGCCGGCGCCACCGGCTCCGCCGCGCTCGATCTCGGCGCGAACGACGAGGACATCGAGCCCGACCGCCCCTACCGTCGCCTGGCCGCCGGCGAGAGCCGGACGACCGTGACCGTCTCCGGCCCCGGCGTGCTCCGCGTCGACGCGCGCGGGCTCGCCGACCTCAAGGTGCCCCGACCGGTCAGCGTCACCCTGCGCGAGGGCGGGCGCGTACTCGGCGCCGGGACGTCGGACGGGACGCCGGCGGTGCGCCCCGACGACGTCCAGCCCCCGGCGGCGATCCCCGACAAGCGGCCGCTCCTCACGCGCGACGGCGAGCCGGTGGCCGGCCTCGCCCGCGTCGCCGTGGCCATCCCTCCGGGCGAGCACGAGATCGAGATCGCGCTGTCGGGCGGGCCGCTCCTGGTGCGGCCGGTGTGGGCGACGCGGCGGCCGCGGCTCGCGCGCGCGCCGAGCGTGACCGGCCTCCTCGCCGACGCGCGCGCCGGCGGCGCAGAGACGGGGGCGCTCGCCGACGGCAAGCTCCCCGAGGTCCCCGACGGCGCGTCCCCGGCGCTCTACGGCTGGCTCACGCTGGAGCGCACCCGGCGGGCGCCCAGCCCGCGCGCGGTGCTCGCCTCGCTGCGGCGGCCGCTCCCCGTCGAGGCGCTGCCGGCCGTCGCGGACGTCCTCCCCGAGCCCACGCTGCTCGAGCGCCTGCGCGTGCAGGAGGCGGGCGCGCTCGCCCTGTCGTTCCGCGCGCGCTTCTACGATCCTGGCGTCACCGAGCGCTACCGCGCGGCCTGGCGCGGGGGCGCGTGGAGCCTCATCGCGCCCGGGACCGCCGACGACCCGGAGCGCCCGACGCCGTGGACGTGGCTCGACGCGACGCCGGAGGCCTCGACGTTTCCCGCGCTGCCGCCGCCGCCGCGCGAGCAGGCCGCGCTGTTCCGTCTGCCGCTCGCCGCGAAGGTGCGCGTCACCGTGCCCCCGTCGCCGCACGACCCCGGACGCCCCGGCGTCATCCCGGTCTACGTCGCCACGACCGCCGACGCGCCCGGGCCGTTCACGCTCACCGTCGACGGCGTCGCGTTCGCGTCCATCGGTCTCTTGCCGGTCGAGCGGCTCGAGGTCGCGGCGCCGCCCGGCGGCCACGAGGTGACCGTCGAGGCGCCCCAGGGGAGCGAGGCCTGGGTCGCGCTCGCCCCGGCGCAGCCGCTCGAGCCGGCGGCGCTGCGCCGCTACTGGCCGACCGGCGCCCGCGCGCGCTGGCCGATCCCCGACCCGCACGTGCCGGGCGCGGTCCGCGTCGAGCTGCGCGCCCCCGCCGGCGCGGAGGGGCCGATCGAGGTGGCGCTGTGCAGCGACACCGGCCAGCGCCGGATGATCGCGCTGGAGCCCGGGGGCGAGGATCCGATGGCCCTGCCCGTCGACGCGCCGGAGCCGATCTCCGGCGGCGCGACGATCGTCTACGAGCCGCCCGCCGGCACCCGCGAGGTGTGGATTGAGGCGGACCGCCCGCTCTACGCGTCGCTCGCCGTGCGCCGAGCCGGAGATTCGGCCGCGCCGCCGGCGCCGGTCGCGCGCCCGGCCGGCATCGGCTCGCAGCCGCCCGGTGAAACGACCCGTCTCGCGCGCATCTCCGCCCTCACGCGGTCGCTCGCCGGCACCCCCGATGACACGGCCGCGCTGGTCGAGCGCGCGCACCTCCTGCTCGACCTCGAGCAGGGCGACCTCGCCCGGCAGGACCTGCTGCGGCTCGCGCGCCTGCCGGCGCGCCGCCTCGGCGCGGCCGAGACCGAGCTCTCCGATCGCCTCGACGCCTACGCCGATCCCGCGCACGTGCCCCTCCCCGGCGCGAACGAGGCGCCGGTGCCGCTCGCCCCCGCCGTCCTCGGCCTCCACCCCGCGCCCGAGGCGCTGGGGGCGCTCGCGCCGGCCGCGCGCGCCGCGCGCAACGACGGCCCGGCGGCCGGGCTGAAGCTCGTTCCCGCCGCCGGGGCGGTGGCGGCCTGGGCGCGCGCGCGCCTCGCCGCCGCCGCCGGGCACCCCGTGGGCGCGGGCCTCTCGCTCGCCAGGCTGTCGAGCGACCCCGCGGTCGCGCTCGAGGCCCTCGGCCTGCTCCTGCGCGCGCTCGAGGGGCCGCGCGCGGCGCCGCGCGGGACCGCGGCCGCCGCGTTCGGGCTGGCCTCGCGCCTGCGCCAGGCGACCGACCATCCGACGCTGCGGCGCGCGCTCATCGTGTCCGGCGCGCTGTCCCGCTGGAACGCGCTCGAGGGCGTCGAGTCGTCCGCCGGGCTCGAGCGCCTCCTCGTCGGCGAGGACCCGACGCCCCTCCTCGCGGTGCGGCGGGCGCTCCTGCCCACCCCCTGGCCGCCCGAGGCCGCGCACACGCTCCCCCCTGGCGTGTCGGCCGGGCTCGACGTGACGCTGTCCGCGCCCGCCCGGCTGACCGCGCAGGCGTTCTGCATCGGCGTGCGCGTCGCCGACGAGCCGCCGCAGTGCCGCCTCACGTTCCGCATCGACGGTCGCGAGATCGGCACGGCGCGCCTCGCCCCCGGCACGCCGTTCAGCCTCCCCGCCGAGTCGGTGCCCGCCGGACGCCACAGGCTCGAGGCCGCGCTGGCGCAGAGCTCGACCGGCGCCCTCGCGTCGGTGCGCTTCCTGTCCGACCATGCCTTCCCCGGCACCGGCAGGCCCGAGGCGGGCGGCCATCCCATCGCGCCCATCCCGATCGAGAGGGCGGAGCGCATGTGGGCGGCCCAGCCCGCGCGGCCCGTGACCGTGACCGTGCTGGGCCCGGCCACGCTTCGCGTCGTGGCGCGCGCGCTCGTCGCCGGCGGCGCGAGCGTCGTCAAGATCGAGGCCGACGCGCGCGACGATGCGGTCCGCGACGCGCTGCCGCTCGACCCGGCGCTCGACGACGGGGCGCGCGGCGACGGGGAGCGGCGCGTGCGCGTGAACCGCGCCGCCGAGGGGTATGTCCTGCTCACGGAGCCCGTGCCCTACAAAGTGACGCTCCGCCCCGACCGGGGGACCGCGCTCGTGCGGCTGGCGCTGCGCGAGGACGCGACGGGCGCCCCGCCCCGCATCCCGCCGGCGTGGTGGGACGGGGCGTCGCCGTCGGCGCTCCTCCCCTGGCCGGGGCTGGCCCCCGGGTTCTCGCCCCTCGACGCGCCGGCCCATTGCGCGCCCGCGCCGCGCGGGCTGGGCTCGCTGTCGCTGGAGCTCTACGTCGGCACGCAGCCGATCGGCGAGCAGGATGCCGTCGGGCTGTTCCACGGCCTCGTTCAGGTCGGCCCGACGTGGCGGATGCAGCCGGCGCGCAACCTGTGGCTCAAGGCCGGGCCGGTGGTGCGGATCCACGACGACACCGGCGTGACGTTGGGCCTGCTGGCCGGGCTCTACGCGCAGGCGCTGCCCGGCGATTTCCGCTTGAGCCTGCAGCTCGCCGGCTACACGCAGTCGTACGCGGGCGCGCGGGTGGGGTCGCTGTCGGCGAGCGCGCGCGTCGACCGGCCCATCCCGCTCGGCGGCGCGTTCGCGCTGATCCCGGCGCTCGGCGCGCGCGGCGCGTGGCTGTCGCTCGACCGGACCACCGTCGTCACCGTCGGAGACGACACCGACTCCGAGGTCTACAACGACTTCACCCGCACCCACCCGTGGACGCTGACGCCGCGCCTGGCGCTGGCCGCGTGGCCGTTCCAGGACGTGCTCGCGAACCTGGCGGTCTCGGGAACGACGTACCGCGACCAGAAGAGCTTCGATCACGTGTCCGGAAGCCTCGACGCCTACGCGCTGCTCCCCATCCTGGGCGAGACGTTCGTGCACCTGGGCTACGGCATGAGCTATCGCTTCGCGACGGCCGATCGGCTCGAGGCGTTCCTGCGCCAGGGCGCGACCGCCGCGCTGGAGTGGAGCGTGTGGACCGGCGACGAGGGGCGGTTCGTCCTCGGCGTGTCCGACACGAGCTACGTCATCCAGGGGGACTGGACCCACGTCGTCGCGTTGGGCCTGCGCTACGACTGGACGGGGGGCCGCGGGCTCGTCGACATGCCGCCGCCCGACGAGTACTTCGACGAGCTGACCGAGCGGCGGGCCTATCTGCCCGCGCCGCCGGGGAGGCGGCTGCCGTGATAACCCTCCGCTCCCTCCTCGACGAGCACGTCACGCCGCTGCAGCGCAAGGTCCGCGCGCGCGCGCTCGACGAGCTGGCGGCGCGCCTCGCCGCGCTCGAGCCGAACGAGGCGCAGCTCCCCGACGCGACGCGTCTGGCCA
>DATFWE010000144.1:0-2488 GCA_035259575.1 Haliangiales bacterium | reverse complement strand
GGCGCGACTCGCGGCGACGGTCGCACCGGCGAGGAAATCACGGCAAATCTCCGGACGATCCGTTCCATCCCCATGGTGCTGCGCGGAGCGCTCGCGGGCGCGGCGGTGCTCGAGGTGCGGGGCGAGGTGTTCATGCCGCGCGCTGACTTCGCGAAGCTGAACCGCACGCTCGAGGAGGCGGGGACGCCGACGTTCGCCAACCCGCGCAACGCCGCCGCGGGCGCCGTGCGCCAGAAGGATCCATCGGTGACATCGCGCCGGCCGCTCGACATGTTCCTCTACCACGTGAGCCGTGCCGACGGGCGTACGTTCGCCACCCACTGGGAGACCCTCGACGCCCTGCGCGCCGCCGGCTTCAAGACCAACCCACGGTCCGAGCGCTGCCCTTCACTCGACGCGGTTGTCGCCTTCTGCGAGCGCCTCGAGCGAGATCGGGATTCGCTCGGCTACGACGCCGACGGCGTGGTGGTGAAGGTCGACTCCCTCGAGCAGCAGCGCCGCCTCGGCTCGACGACGCACCATCCACGCTGGGCGATCGCGTTCAAATTCGCGGCGCGCCAGGCCACGACGGTGGTCGAGGAGATCAAGGTGAATGTGGGAAAGACCGGCGCGCTCACGCCCACCGCGGAGCTCGCGCCGGTCGAGCTGGCGGGCGTGACGATCCGGAACGTGAGCCTGCACAACGAGGACGAGATCCGCCGCAAGGACATCCGCAAGGGCGATACCGTGCTGATCGAGCGCGCCGGCGACGTCATCCCGTACGTCGTCCAGGTCGTGTTCGCCCGGCGGCCCACCGACACTCAGCCGTTCGTCTTCCCGTCCGCGTGCCCGGCGTGCGGTGGTCGCACCGAGCGCGCCGAGGGCGAGGCGTACTGGCGGTGCACCAACAGCGCCTGTCCGGCCCAGTTCAAGGAGCGCCTGCGGCATTTCGGATCGCGGCGGGCGATGGACGTTGAGCACCTGGGCGACAGCACGATCGAGCAGCTGGTCGACAGCGGGAAGGTCAAGGACTTCGCCGATCTCTACGGGCTCACGGCCGAGCACGTCGCCGAGCTCGACCGCTTTGCCGACAAGTCGGCCGAGAACCTCATCCGGGCGATCGACGCCTCGCGCACGCGCGGCCTGGCCCGCCTGCTCAACGCCCTGGGCATACGGCTCGTCGGCGAGCGCGTGGCGCAGCTCCTGGCCGCGAAGTTCGGCAGCCTCGACGTCATCGCCGCCAAGTCGGAGGCGGAGCTGGCCGAGGTACACGGCATCGGCGACGAAATCGCGCGGGCGATCGTAGCGTTCTTCCAAGAGCCCAACAGCATCGCGCTGATCCGGAAATTGAAGGCGGCCGGAGTCGAGACGACCGCGCCGATCGCGCCGGAAGGACCGAAGCTGCTCGCCGGGAAGACCATCGTGGTGACCGGCACGCTGCCCACGCTCTCACGCGAGGCGGCGCGCGATTTGATCGAGCGGCACGGCGGCCGCGTCACCAGTTCGGTGTCGAAGAAGACCGATTACGTCGTCGTCGGTGAAGCCGCCGGCAGCAAGGCGGACGACGCGCGGCGCCTCGGGGTGACGACGCTCGACGAGGCCGGCCTGCTGGCGCTGGTGCGCTCATGAGAGCCACCGTTCTGGGCCCGCTTGCCGTGATGCTCGTCCTGGCCGGCTGCCTGGGCCGCACGACCGACTCGCCGGCGCCGATCGACATCCAGACGCCGGGCGCATGGACGGCCCTCGCGCCAATGCCGAGTGCGCGGCAGGAGGTCGCGGTCGCGGAGCTCAAGGGCCTGGTGTTCGTCATCGGAGGCTTCAAGTCCGGCGGCGAACCCGTCGACACGGTCGAGGTCTACGATCCAGCGACCGACCGCTGGGAGACCCGCACGCCCCTGCCCGCGCCCACGCACCATGCCGCCGCGGCCGTCGTGGACGGCCGGCTGTTCGTAGCCGGAGGCTACGGCGGCGGCCGCCTGAGCTGGACAGCGCTGCGCACCGTGTACGAATACGATGAGGCGCGCAGTTCGTGGGCGACTCGCGCGCCCTTGCGCGTGGCGCGCGGCGGGCTCGCGATGGCCTCCCTCGCCGATCGCCTGCATGCCGTGGGGGGCGCGGGCGACGACAACAACAACGCGCACGAGGTGTATGATCTCGCGGCCGACCGCTGGAGCGATGGACCACCGATGCCGACCGGGCGCGATCACCTCACGGCGGCGGCATTCCAGGGGCGGCTCTGGGCGATCGGCGGGCGCACGTCGTTCATGGGCACGCAATACACGACCGTCGAGATCTACGATCCAGCGACTGGCGCGTGGTCGACGGGCTTGCCACTCCCGGTCGGGCGCGGAGGACTGGCCGCGGCGACGCTGGGCGACCGGCTCTATGTCTTCGGCGGCGAGGCGCCGTTCCGCATCTTCAGCGCCAACGAGATGTACGAGGTGGCGGGCCGGCGATGGATCGGAAAGGACCCGATGCGCACGCCGCGTCACGGCATCGGCGCGGCGGT
>DATFWE010000143.1:0-2614 GCA_035259575.1 Haliangiales bacterium | reverse complement strand
TCGGCGTGATGCTCTTCGCCGTCATGCTCGCGCCGACCCTCCAGGTCCTCCCCTTCGGCTCGGAGCTGATCGCCGAGCGCTACACGTATCTCCCGTACGTCGGCCTCTTCTTCGTGATGGCGTCGGCGTTCGCCTCGGCGATCGACGGCACCGCTCCCCGTTGGGCACTGGTCCGGAGAGCGCTCCCGATCGTCGCCGCCGCCTGGGTCGTCGTGCTCGGCGTCATGGCGTTCCAGCGGACGGCGGTGTGGTCGAACGGAGCCGCGCTCTGGACGGACGTGATCGAGAAGTATCCCGACCACTACTTCGGCTACGGAAGCCGCGCCGCCTACTACCAGGGGATCGGCGATTTTCGGAACGCTCTCCGGGACTACGCCCGGTGTCTCGAGCTGAACCCGCGGTCGATGGAGGCGCTGACGAACCGCGCCACGATCCACGTGGCGGTCGGCGACGTGGCGTCGGCGGTCCGGGACTACGATCGCGCGCTCGAGATCGATCCGAGCTACGCCGCCGGGTACACCAACCGGGGTCTGATGCTGTTGCAGATGAACCGCGTCGACGAAGCCCTCCGCGACTTCGAGCGCGCCGTCGAGATGGCGCCGGACTTCGCGTTCAACCACTACTACCTCGGGGTCGCGCGCTCGATGAAGGGCGCCGTCCCTGACGCCATCGCGAGCCTCCAGACGGCCATCGCGCGCGACCCGCGGCAGGCCGTGTTCTACAAGAGCCTCGGCGAGGCGCAGGTCGCGGCGCAGCAGCTCGCGGAGGCGGAGCGGAGCTTCGACCGCGCGCTCGAGATCGCGCCCACGGACGCGGAGGTGTACTACCTCCGGTCCGTCGTCCACCACCGGCTGCAGCGGGACGACGTCGCGCTCGGGGACGCGCTCCGCGCGCAGGCGTTGCGCTACCCCGTCGATCCGCGGTGGATCGAGACGCTGCGGAAATGAGTCGCGCGGCGCCGGCGCGCGTAGGCGCCCCATGCGCCACCCACTCACTCTCCGGTCGACGCCGCGCGCAGCACGCGCGCCCCCGCGCGCGCCCCAAGCAGCGCCGCAAACCGCTCGCGACTGGTGCGGACCCGCCGCTCGATGAGGACATGCCCGCGCTCGTCGACGATGCAGACCTGGCTTTCCCGTTGCTGCACGTCGATCCCGATGTCCTCCATGGCTGGCCTCCCTCCGTTGGTTGGTGGGGCCGATGTCTACCGCTGGGCTGGTAGGGCCATCGCGAGATGCGAGGCACAGGTGTGCCAAAGGTCGCGCCAGCGGAAGTCGGTGATGCCCGCCGCGCGGCAAGCCCGGACGAAGGCGCAGTACAGCGTCGTGCGAGCGGGACGCCGGCGCCTCACATGACGCGCGGGGCGATCAGGTGGCCGCGCTACCAGCTCACCGCGCCGAGGAGCAGGAATACCCCGCGGACCGTGAGCCTGAACTTCCGCAGCGCGCGCGGGGAGGCGTCCCGCATCAGAAGATCGTGTAGATGAACGGCGCCACGGCCGACCCCTGCGCGAGGACTGAGGACCAGGATGATGGGCCCGAGCCACCACTTCTTGCGCTTGCGCTGGAACGCCCAGAGCGCGCCCGTCATGGAGTGGGTGGATCGCGCCATAGGTTCTCCAGAGGAGGGAGAGTCCGCCCGCGGGTTCCCTGTCAAGACGCGGGCATGCACTGGATCGTCCACTTGTCTGCATCTATGCGCGGCGACACGCCCTTTGGCGCCTTCGCGAGACCCTTGAGGACGAGCTTGCTCTTGCCGGCGACGTACTTGCCCCGCTTGTTGCGCTTCGCCACGACGGACACGTCGACGAACGGCGTGCACCGCGGCGGTCCCGCGAGCAGCGCGCTCACGTCGATCGCCACCTTGCCCTTTATGCGCGCCGACGCGAGCGTCGCGGGCGCCCTGCAGTCGGGCAGCGCCGGGTCCGACTGTTTGACGCATCCGGCGAGCTTGAGGTCGCAGCGGCCGTCGCCGGCGGCCCCGGCGTCGCAGGGATCGCCGTCCTTGCAGACGAGGAGTCTGTTGCCCTGGACGTCGGAGGTCCGCGCGCCCGCGACGAGCAGCTCGAGGTAGCAGTCCGAGCTCGTCTTCGTCGGCGGCCCGCCCGGGACGAGCACGCTTTTCATGAGCGTCGTCGATGTCGTCGTGCTGCCGGGCGTCGTGGTCGTCGCGCCGATCGTGGTCGTCGTGCTGCCGAGCGTCGGGGTCGTCGCGCCGATCGTCGTCGTCGTGGTCGTGACGATCCCTTCGTAGCGCGCGACGGCGACGTCCATGTGGGTGGTCGTCGCGAAACCCGCGACGGCGAGAAAGCCGTCCGGCTGGTACACGATCGCCGCCGCCGCGGCGTCGTTGACGATCGGTGTCGTGACGATGCCGCCGCTGCCGAACGTCCCGTCCGGCGTGCCGCTCGTGTCGTAGCGGACGAGGGCGAAGTCGGTGTTCGTCCCGTTGCTCGCCTGCCCCGCCGCGACGAGCTTGCCGTCGGCCTGCAAGGCCAACCCGGACGCCGCGGCGTCGCCGCTTCCGACCGAGGTCGTGACGATGCCGCCCGTCCCGAAGCCCGCCGTGTCGAGCATGCCGTTCGTCCCGTAGCGGATGAGCGTGAACTGGTCCTTGG
>DATFWE010000142.1:0-29815 GCA_035259575.1 Haliangiales bacterium | reverse complement strand
TCACGGCCGCACCCGCCTCGGGCTCGGGGCTGGCCGGGTGGAGCGGAGATTTCGCATCGTGCGGCTTCGGACAGACCTGTAACGTACAGGTCGCCGCGATGAGGAGCGGCGCCGCTCGTTTCGAGAAGGGCGGCTACGTGGTCTGGGCGGTCAAGGTGCAGGCCACCGGCAGCGCCGGTATCAAGAACGTTCGCATGACTGTCGGCGGAGACTTGATCGTGGCAGGCACATACGCCGGCGAAGGAGACGTGAATGGCGCGCCCCTGCCCAGTGCACCACTTGGGGTAGGGACGCCGTATGTCGCTAGGTTGTCGGGCTTGGACGGCTCGGCGCGGTGGGTGCGCGGCTTTCCGACGACCGGGCTTCTCTATGCGAACGTGTCCGACTTTGTCGTCGATCCCGGCACGGGGGACATTGTTCTCGCCGGAAGCTTTGGCGGGACGCTCGACCTGGGGGGACCGCAGCCTTTGGTGAGCGACTTCAACGGCGACCTGTTTGTCGCCCGGCTGAGCGGAGCAGATGGCAGTCACGTCTGGTCCTTTGTGCTCACGAGCACCGCCGACGAGCCCGCGATCCATGTTGCGCTGGATCAGGGAAGGGTGCTCGTGTTCGGGTCGTTTACGAGCTCCATCAATCTTGGGGATGGCGTCGTGCGACCCACCAAGGGGTTTCAGGACATGTACCTGGTCTGGCACTCCGTCGCGAACGGCGCCCTTCTGTCGGATCCACCGCCGAAGACCATCGGCGATCCGAATGCGAGCATCATCGTTGCCGATGTAGTCGTCGATGCCAGCCACAACATCGTGGCGACGGGTTCGTTCAGCGGGACTACGAAGTTCGGCGGCGGGCCGTTGGACCCACCTCATTCTCCCCGCGGGCCAGGAGACGCGTTCGTCACGAAATACGACTCGAGGGGCACGCTCGTGTGGGTAGTGACCGGCGGTGGCCCTACCTCCAACTTCGCCTACTCGGCGGCGGTCGGCCCGGGAAATTCAGTGTACGCGACAGGCTATACGAGTCTCGCGATGGCGACGGACGCGGTCATTTTCAATGGGGTGCAAGCCGCCAGTAGTTCAGGAACCTCTGGCGAGATCTTCGCGGTGGGCATCACCTCGGACGGGAGCGTGACCTGGGTTCGACGCTTTGGTGGACCTGGCGATGATTATCCGCAGCGAGTCGCTGTCGACGGCGCTGGGAACGTGGTCATCGACGGCGCGTTCAAGCAGAGTTTCTCGTTCGATGCATTTACAGTCGCGGCGAACGGCAGCGAGTGGGACGCCTTCGTATCAGTGCTTGCGTCCTCGGCGGGCGGAAGTGTGGTTTGGGCCGATCGTTACGGCGGACCCAATGTCGACGAAGCGCACGGCCTCGCGATCGACCCTGTCACCCAGCATTGGCTGGTAGCCGGAGGCTTCACGAGCATCAGCAAGTTTGGCGACAAGGACCTGACGGCTGCGGGGCACGGAGCGGGATTCTGCGTGCGCGTCATCCGGAGCGCGCGATAGGACTATGGGATGACCGGGCAGCCGTAGGACACGACCAAGTTGCCCGCGGTCCCGGCCTTGATCTGATTGCAAGTGGATCCGTAGAACGTCAGCGACATGGACACGGGGTCGTAGTCCCAGCCCATGGCGTGCGACGTGTCGCGCGGGATCAGCGTCGTGCCGAAGTAGATGTACAGGCGATCAGGCGAGGCGGGCGGCTGCGACAGGGTGTACGAGCAGGAGACGACCGAGCCAACGATGGTGTTGAACGCGCTCTCGAGCCCTGCAGCGTCGTCGGCCTGGTAGTACTTCGTGGTGCCGGTCCTGTCGGTGCCACCTTTCGTCGCGATGTCGTTGAGCTGAGCCGCGTTCACCTGGCCGCCGAAGCCGATGACGAACGTCTTCACCTCTGGCGTGCGTCCGCGCAGCGCAGTCGCCGCCGCACCCGGATCGCCTTTGCAGTTTTCCTCTCCGTCGGTGACGAGGAGGACGTAGTTGGACCGCGTGGCGTCGCCCAAGCCTGGGTAGGCCACCAGGTCATTGAGTGTAGCGGCGATCGGCGTCATGAAATGGCAGGTCATCGTGTTGGGGTCGTCGAGCTTGCTCGCGATCATCGTCGCTGTCCCGGGACCCACGTCCACGAACACCGCGCCCGCGACACACGTTCCCCCGGTCGTACACTCCAGGTTTTTCCCCGGCCATAGCTCAAGACCGAAGCGGATGCGGTCGTTGTACATATTCGTGAGGTTCTTGATTGCCGTCTTGGCGATGTTCCACTTTGTCGGTTGGCCGGGGCCAATAACCTCGTTCATGCTGGCCGACCTGTCGATCGCAATGAGCACGTTGGGCGCAATCGTAACCGCCCCGAGCAGCTGGCCGCCGCAGCCGCAGCGGCCGTTGTCGCAATGCTCTTGGCCGACGCAGTTCTGATCGTTGTCGCAGAGGCCGTGCGGCACGTTCACCGCGCACATGCCGTTCGGCTGGCAGTAGGCCTGCGCGCCGCAGTCAGAGTGCGTCGTGCAGCCGAGGCTCCCCGTGCACATATGGTTCGCGGGGTTGCACACCTGCCCGATCGGACAGCTCGTGGCCCCGGTGCACGGCCCGGGAGGCGGCGGCGCGTCCGGCGCGCCCTGCATCGGCGCGTCTAGATCCATCGTCGTGATCGTCGACGATCCACAGGCCGCCAAAACGGCGCATACCAGCCAAGCCATACGGCGCATTGGCAAGACCTCCCTCACGTCATGATAGCGCCGCCCGAGGGCGCCCCATGTGAACGAATCCATCAGTGAGATGGATATCGACCATTACGTCAGGAGCTTGAGTCTTCCCCCATCGTCGGCGTACGTCGCCCCACAAGTCCGACACCGGTTCTCCGGCGGAAGCCTGACGCCGCAGCGGCACATCCAGCCGATCCGGCGCGCCGGCACGCCCGCCATGAGCGCGAAGTCGGGCACGTCGCCGCGCACCACCGCGCCGGCGGCGACGAACGCGTACTCGCCGATGGTTCCCCCGCACACGATGGTCGCGTTGGCGCCGAGCGTCGCCCCGCGGCGCACCCGCGTCGGGCGGTACTCGCCCTTGCGGTTGATCTCGGCCCGCGGGTTGAGGACGTTGGTGAACACCAGCGACGGTCCGCAGAAGACGAAGTCCTCCAGCGTCACGCCGTCGTACAGCGAGACGTTGTTCTGGATCCTGCAGTCGTCGCCGATCGTCACGTTGCCGACGTAGACGTTCTGCCCGAGGACGCAGCGCGCGCCGATGCGCGCCCCCGGCATGACGTGGCAGAAATGCCAGATCTTCGTCCCCGGCCCGATCTCCGCCCCCTCGTCGATGTACGCGCTCTCGTGGGCGAAGTACGGCGTGTCAGCCATTCCGGGTAGCATACGCGTGTGCCCAAACGACCGCCAAGGATCCGCGCCGCGCTCGAGGCGCCCGCCGACCTCGGCGATATGCCCGGCGAGGCGCTCGCCACCGCGCGCGGGTCGCTGTGGTGGGCGGACTGCCTCGATCTCCTGGCGGGCGTCCCCGACGGCGCGGCGCGGCTCGTCGTCGCCGATCCGCCCTACGCGCTCGCCAAGGCGGACTGGGACGAGTTCGATTCGCTCGACGCGTACGTCGCCTGGTGCGATGGGTGGCTGGCCGAGGTCCACCGCGCGCTTGCGCCCGACGGGACGGCCTACGTGTGCGGCTTCTCGGAGATCCTCGCCGAGGTGAAGGCGCGTTCGGCGCGGCGCTTCGCCGGCGGGGCGCGCTGGCTGGTGTGGAGCTACCGCAACAAGGCCAACCTCGGCGGCGACTGGGGCCGGTCGCACGAATCGCTCCTCCACCTGCGCAAGGCGCGCCGCTTCGTCATGAACGTCGACGACGTGCGCATCCCCTACAACGACCACACGCGGCGGTACCCCGAGCGGGTCCAGGCGGTGTCGTCGCAGTACGGCGGCGGCGTCCGCCGCGATCGGTGGGAGCCGCATCCGCTCGGGGCCAAGCCGCGCGACGTGCTCGACATCCCCACGCTGTGCAACGGCATGGCCGAGAAGACCGATCACCCCACGCAGAAGCCGGAGGAGCTGGTCCGGCGGCTGGTGCTCGCCTCGTCGGGCGCGGGGGATCTCGTGGTGGATCCCTTCTGCGGCTCCGGCACGACGCTCGTCGTGGCCGAGCGCCTCGGGCGGCGCTGGCTTGGCGGCGACGCCGACCCCGCCTACGTCGGCATGGCGCGGCGCCGGCTCCTCGCTACGATGTAGAGAATGGAGGAACGTTATCGCGCCCTGCTCGACGAGATCCGCGCCGAGTTCCCCGGCTTCCACCTGATGAAGAAGACCGAGTCCGCCCTGCAGCGGTTCATCCATCGTCTGCTCCAGGCGGTCACGCTGGGCGCACAGAGCCGCTACCTCACCTCGTACCAGACGACGATCGGCTGGACGGTCTACGTCACCGCCGACTGGGACGCGCGCCCCGCCGACGTGCGCTGGGTGACGCTGCGCCACGAGCGCATCCACCTGCGCCAGTTCCGCCGCTACGGGCGGGTCGGCATGGCGATCCTCTACCTCCTGTTCCCGCTGCCGCTGGGCCTCGCGTGGTTCCGCGCCGCGTTCGAGAAGGAGGCCTACGCCGAGACCATCCGCGCCGCCGACGAGGCGTGGGGGCGCGCGCGCGTGCGCGACCCCGCGTTCCGCGACGGCATCGTCCGCCAGTTCACGTCCGGCGCCTACGGCTGGATGTGGCCGTTCCGCCGTCACCTCGAACGCTGGTACGATGGCGTCGTCGCCGCGCTATGACCCGGACCGCCGAGATCGCCCGCAAGACCAACGAGACCGACGTGCGCGTGCGCCTCGCGCTCGACGGGCGCGGCCAGCGCACCGTCGACACCCCGCTCCCGTTCTTCAACCACATGCTCGACGCGTTCGCGCGCCACGGCCTGTTCGATCTCGACGTCTACGCCCGCGGGGACATCGAGGTCGACGCGCACCACACCGTCGAGGACGTCGGTCTGGTGCTGGGCGCGGCGTTCAAGCAGGCGCTGGGCGACCGGCGCGGCATCGTCCGCTACGGGTCGGCGACGATCCCCATGGACGAGACGCTCGCCGCCTGCGCCGTCGACTTCGGCGGCCGGCCGGCGTTCGTGTGGCGCGTCGCCGGTCTCGATGGCAAATGGGTGGGAGGATTCGACTGCATGCTCGCCAAGGAGTTCTTCGCCGCGTTCGCCAACCGCGCCGAGTGCAACCTGCACCTCGTGCTCCACTACGGCGAGAATCCCCACCACATCGTCGAAGCGCTGTTCAAGGCGTTCGCGCGCGCGGCCGACCACGCGGCGGCGGTCGACCCGCGCGCCCCCGGGGCGGTGCCGTCGACCAAGGGGACCCTCACCACGTGATCGCGGTCGTCGATTCCGGATCGGGGAACCTGCGCTCGGTCGCCAAGGCGCTCGCCGCCGCCGGCGGCGCGCCGGTCGTGACCAGCGATCCCGACGTCGTCCGGCGCGCCGACCGCGTCGTCGTCCCCGGGCAGGGCGCGTTCCGCGACTGCATGGACGGCCTGCGCCGTCGCGGCCTCGAGGAGGCGGTGCGCGAGGCGATCCGCTCCGGCCGCCCCTATCTCGGCATCTGCCTCGGCCTGCAGGTTTTGTTCGACGAGAGCGACGAGCACGGACCGTGCGCCGGGCTGGGGATCCTGCCGGGCCGGGTGGTGCGATTCGAGCGCCCCGGGCTCAAGGTGCCCCACATGGGGTGGAACCAGGTCTTGCGGGCGCGGCCCGACCCGATCCTCGCCGCCGTCCCCGACGAGGCGTACGTCTACTTCGTCCACAGCTACTACGTCGTGCCGGCGCGCGACGAGCTGGCGGCGCTGTGGTGCGACTACGGCGGCCGGTTCTGCGCCGCGGTTCGCCACGCGAACGTGTTCGCGACGCAGTTTCACCCGGAGAAGAGCCAGAAAGTGGGGCTGGCGCTACTCTCCGGGTTCGTGACGGCATGACGATCATCCCGGCGATCGATCTCCTCGGCGGCGCCGCCGTTCGGCTCAAGGCGGGCCGCCGCGAGGACGCGACGGTGTACTCGACCGCGCCGTGGGAGGTCGCGGCGGAATTCGCCGCCGCCGGGGCGGCGTGCCTGCACGTCGTCGACCTCGACGGCGCGTTCTCCGGCGAGCGGCGCCACGCCGAGATCCTGCGTCGCGTCATCCTGGCCGCCGCCGGCGCGCCGGTGCAGGTCGGCGGGGGGCTGCGCCGGGCCGCGGACGTCGACGCCGTCCTCGACGCCGGCGCCGCGTTCGCGGTGATCGGGACGATGGCGGCGCGCGCGCCCGCCGAGGCGGAACGGATCTGCCGCCGCCATCCGGGGCGGATCGTCGTCGCCGTCGACGCGCGCGGCGGCAAGGTCGCGGTCGCCGGCTGGACCGAGACGTCGTCGGTCGACGCGCTCGAGCTCGCGCGGCGGGCGGAGGCGTGGGGCGCGGCGCGCATCCTCTATACCGACGTGGAGCGCGACGGCCTCGGCGGCGGGCCGGCCGTCGACGCGACCGCGCGGCTGGCGCGCGCGCTTGCGATTCCCGTCATCGCGTCGGGCGGGATCGGCCGGCTCGACGACCTGCGCGCGCTGCGCGCGGCCGGCGTCCCCATGTGCGTGGTCGGGCGCGCGCTCTACGACGGCGCGTTCACCCTGGCGGAGGCGCTCTCGTGCTGACCAAGCGCATCATCCCCTGCCTCGACGTGAAGGACGGCCGGGTGGTCAAGGGCGTCGCGTTCGTCGAGCTGCGCGACGCGGGCGACCCGGTCGAGCAGGCGGCCCGCTACGACGCGCAGGGCGCGGACGAGATCTGCTTCCTCGACATCACCGCCTCCCACGAGGGGCGAAAGACGATCCTCGACGTCGTCGCGCACACCGCCGAGCGCCTGTTCGTGCCGCTGACCGTCGGCGGGGGCGTGCACGAGGTGGAAGACGTGCGCCGCCTCCTCGAGGCGGGCGCGGACAAGATCGCGATGAACACCGCCGCGGTCAGGGACCCGTCGCTCGTCCGCGCGGCGTCGGAGCGCTTCGGCAGCCAGGCGATCGTCGTCGCGGTGGACGCCAAGCGGGCCGGCGCCGGCTGGGAGGTGTACGTCCACGGCGGCCGCACGCCGACCGGCGTCGACGCCCTCGCCTGGTGCGCGGAGGCGGCGCGCCTCGGCGCGGGGGAGATCCTCCTCACCAGCATGGATCGCGACGGGACGCGCGCCGGCTACGACCTCGCGCTCACCCGCGCGGTCGCCGACCGCGTGCCCGTGCCGGTCATCGCCTCGGGCGGCGTGGGTGACCTCGCCGACCTCGCGGCGGGATTGACCGAGGGCGGAGCGGATGCCGTCCTGGCGGCGTCGATCTTCCACTACGGCCAGTTCACCGTCGGGGACTGCAAGCGCTTCCTCGCCGCGCGCGGCATCCCGGTGCGCCCATGCTGATCGCCTGGGACGATCGGGGCCTCGTGCCCGCCGTCGCGCAGGACGCGACCACCGGCGCCGTCCTCATGGTCGCGTGGATGAACGCCGAGGCGCTCGAGCGGACGCGCGCCACCGGCGAGGCGCACTTCTTCTCGCGCTCGCGCCAGGCCTTGTGGCGCAAGGGGGAGACGAGCGGCCACGTGCTGCGCGTGCGCGAGATCCGCGTCGACTGCGACGGCGACGTGCTCCTTCTCGCCTGCGATCCGAGCGGGCCGGCGTGCCATACCGGCAAGCCGTCTTGCTTCTTCCGCGTCCTCGACGGGCCCGAAGACGACGAAGGCGACGAGGGCCCGCCGGGCGCGCCCGCCGCGGTGCTCGACCGCCTCGCCCGCGCGATCGAGGCGCGCCGCACCGCGACGGCCGAGGCCTCGTACACCCGCTCCCTCCTCGACGCCGGCATGCCCAAGATCCTGGCCAAGATCGCCGAGGAGGCAGGGGAGCTCGCGGCCGAGCTGGCGAACGGGACCGAACCGGCGATCGTCCACGAGACCGCCGACCTCTTCTACCACGTGCTCGTGGGCCTCGCCGCGCGCGGCGTCCCACCGTCGGCGATCTGGGACGAGCTCGAGCGCCGGTTCGGCCGGAGCGGCCACGCCGAGAAGGCCGCGCGCCGACGTGAGTGAGATCCGCGCCGCGTTCGCCGCGCTGGGCGCGACGGCGCCCGGCTGGGAGGAGCGCGCGCAGCAGATCGAGATGGCCGAGGCGGTGCGCGCGGCGCTCGACGACGAGCACCCGCTCCTCGTCGAGGCCGGGACCGGGACCGGCAAGACGCTCGCCTACCTGGTGCCGGCGGCGCTGTCGGGGAAGCGCGTCGTCGTGTCGACGGCGACCAAGAACCTGCAGGAGCAGCTCCTCGGGAAGGACATCCCGCTCCTCCGGCGGGTGCGCGACGTCTCCGCCGCGGTCCTCAAGGGCGTGTCGAACTACCTTTGCCTCCGTCGGTACAGCGAGACCGGCGACACCGACGACCCCGACCTGGTGCGCATCTCCGACTGGGTCGGGCGGACGCTCGCGGGCGATCGCGCCGAGCTCCACGATGTCCCCGAGGAATCGTCCGCCTGGCGGCTGGTCACGACCACGCCCGAGGGGCGCCTCGGACCGAAGTGCCCGTTCTTCGAGCGCTGCTACGTGACGCAAGCCCGCCGCGCCGCCGCGAAGGCGGACATCGTCATCGTCAACCACCACCTCTACCTCGTCGACGCCGCGCTGCGCTCGCAATATCCCGGCGCGCAGGTGCTACCCGATCACGACGCGGTGATCTTCGACGAGGCGCACGCGCTCGAGGAGATCGCCACCGAGCATTTCGGCGTCAGCGTGTCGACGCTGCGCCTGGCCTCGCTCCTGCGCGACGGCGCGCGGGCGCTCGGCGCGGTCGCGGTCCTCGCGCGCGTCGAGGCGTGCGGCGAGGCGCTGTTCGCGGCGGTGCGCGCGCGCCTGGGGGCCGGCGACGAGGCCCGCGTCACCGCGCCCGACGACCTCATCGCGCGCGACGCGTGGTTCCGCCTCGACGCGGCGCTGGAGGAGCTTCACGCGCACGCGGCGCGGCTCGCCGGCGACGAGCCGGCCGAGGCGGTGGCGCGGCGCGCCGACGGGTTCCGCGGCGATCTGGCGACGGTGGCCGAGGGGGCGTCGCGCCGCCACGTGGTGTGGGCCGAGGTTCGCGGGCGCGCGGCGTCCGTGCACGCCAGCCCGATCGAGGTCGCGTCGCTGTTCCAGGAGCGCATTTTCCCCAACGTCGCGTCGGCGATCTTCACCTCGGCGACGCTCACCGCCGATCGCAGCTTCGACTACGTGAGCGGCCGCCTCGGGCTCGACCCGGCCGTCACCGCCGAGCTCCTGCTCGACTCGCCGTTCGACTGGAGCCGGCAGGCGCTGGTTTATCTCCCGCGCGACCTGCCCGCGCCGGACGATCCGGCGTTCGGCGACGCCGCCGACGCCCGCGTCGCCGAGCTCCTCGACGTGACGCGCGGCCGCGCGTTCGTCCTGACGACGAGCTGGCGGTCGCTGCGCCGCGCCGCCGCCGCGCTGCGCGGCCGCGTGCCCTACCCCATCCTCGTCCAGGGCGAGCGCCCGCGCGCCGCGCTCCTCGACGCGTTCCGCGCCCAGGTGGGCTCGGTGCTCCTCGCCACGGCGTCGTTCTGGGAGGGCGTCGACGTCCCCGGCGAGGCGCTGTCGCTCGTCGTCCTCGAGAAGCTGCCGTTCGCGCCGCCCGACGACCCGATCACCGCCGCGCGCGTGCGCCGGCTGGAGGAAGCCGGCCAGGATCCATTCCAGGTCTACCAGCTGCCGCGCGCCGCGCTCGCGCTCAAGCAGGGGTTCGGGCGGCTCATCCGGCGCGGCGACGACCGTGGCGTGGTGGCGATCCTCGACCATCGCATCCTGTCGCGCGCCTATGGGCGGACGTTCCTGGCGACGCTGCCGCCGGCGCCGCGCACGTCGGCGCTCGAGCAGGTGCGGCGCTGGTGGGAGGGCGTATAGTCCTGGCGATGGTCGTCGTTCTCCTGTGCGCCGCGGCCTACGTGGCGGGCTCGATCCCGTTCGGGCTGCTCATCGCGCGCGCGAAGGGCGTGGACATCCGCGCGGCCGGCTCGGGGAACATCGGGGCCACCAACGTCGCGCGAGTCGTCGGCAAACCGCTGGGCGTCCTGGTCCTCGTCCTCGACGCGGCCAAGGGCTTCGGGCCCACGTTCGCGGCGCTGCGCGTCGCCGGGCCGGAGGTCGCGGCCGTCGCCGGCATCCTCGCCATCGTCGGGCACGTGTTTCCCGTGTGGCTGCGTTTCCGCGGCGGCAAGGGCGTGGCGACCGCGCTGGGCGTGTTCCTGGCGCTCGCGCCCATCGAGGCGGGCGTCGCGTTCGGGACCTACGCCGTGGTGTACGGGATCTGGCGCATCTCGTCGGTGGGATCATTGTGCGGCGGCGCGGCGCTGCTCGCGGCGATGGGGGTGCGCGGCGAGCCGGCTGCGATCCTCGGGCTCGGCGGCGCGGCGTTCGCGCTCATCGTCTGGCGCCACCGCGGGAACATCCGTCGCATCTTGAAGAGGGAAGAGAAGCGGGTCTAGAGCGGCTCCGCGCCTACGGCGCTCCGCCGCAGATTCCGGACCGCCGCTACGCGTCGGTCCGCAGTTCGGGGGGAGCCGCTTCGCGACGCGCGCCTGCGGCGCGCGGGTGCTCCCCCCGAACCCCCCATACTTGCGGACGCCAACGGCACTGCCCGACAACTGAACCTTTCGCAGTCATCTCGCGAGGGCCGCTCCTTAGAGCGCGGCCCGCTCGCCCGGGGCGGCGGCGGGGTCGACCGCGCCGGCGGCCTCGGCGGGCTTCCCGGCGGGGAACTGGTCGATGCGGAACGTCCGCGCCGCGCTCCCCGCCTGCACGGTGACGTAGGTGTCGCGCACGAACGCGCAGCCCTCTTCGACGCCCGCCGTCTGCACCTGGCCGGTCGGCGTGCCGGGGAACACGGCGTAGGGCGCGCCGTAGATGTCGCGGGCGCCGGAGATCGCCTGGAAGCACATCTTCAACCAGCCGCTTCCGGTCGCCGCCACGCCGTCGACGACCACGTCGGTCGCGAGGTCGGTGGCGTAGATCGTCGCCGGCAGGGACGTCCCGCCCGCGACCACGCCGAGCGTGACCGGGCCCGGCGTCGCCCGCACCGTGACGAGGTCCCACGGCCGGCCGGCGACGCCGTTGACCGTCATCCCGTCGTCGACGAGACGATCTCCGTTCGACGCCTCCACCGCCACGACGAGCGGCAGGTCGCGCCCGGCCCAGATCACCCAGTCGTGGAGCCGGCCGGTGCGGCGCGGCGCATCGAAGCGCAGCGCGGGCTGCACGAGGCTCGCGCGCGCCGCCGGCGCCACCGGCAGGAGGATGCGGTCGTAGAGGTCGCCGGTACCCGGCTGGACGATGCGGAGGTACGCCGAGCCGGGGGCGACGCCGACGATGCCGATGTCGGGCCCGTCGAGAGACGCGATCGCGAGCGCGTCGCCGCGCAGGCCCGCGTTGAACGGCTGCACGAACGGCGGCGACGAGACGAACGGACCATGGAGCACGCGCACGACCTGGCGCCCGCCGAGGGCGGTCGTGTGCGGCGCCGCCCAGTCGTCGCTCGCGAGCTCCTCGTCGCCGAGCGCGGCGCCCACGAAGTAGAGCCCGCCGTCGAGCGGGGCACAGATTTCATCGGAGGGGCACCCGTCCTGCGCGCGTTCTCCCTGCGCCGCACAACCGGTGACCAGGAACAAAGCCAGGATCCGCCTCATGGGTAGGCTTCATCGCACGATGCGTGCCACACCCAAGTCCGTGGAATTGTTAGGTTTGCGGGTGTGAATCCCCGGTCACACTGTTGCCGGGACGCGTTGCCGGGGCGTGACGATCGCGGACGCCGCGTCGGCGTCCACGCGCGCGTCCGGCCAGACGACGGCCCGGGCGACGCGCACGCCGGGCGCGACGCGGGCGCCGCGGCCGATGACCGCGTCCGGGCCGATCTCCGCCCCGGCGCCGACGACCGCCCCGGCGGCGATGCGCACCGGCGGCAGGACGCGCGCCGACGGATGGACGTCGGCGCGTGGGTCGACGCCGTCGTACCCGGGTCCGACCGCGCCGCGGAGGACGTTCACGTTGCCGGCCAGATATCGCTCCGGCGTGGAGTGCTCCATGAAATAGCCGCGGTGGACGAAGGCGTGGAGGGGCACGCCCTCGGCGAGCCACGGGACGTAGCCCTGGCGCACGATGCAGCGCGCCTGACCGTCGTCGGGGATGCGCGCGGCCAGCGCCGGCTCGACGACGGACACGCCCGTGAACATGAACGCGCCCGCGCCGAGGAGGGCGCGGATGGGTCCGCCGTCGGCGGGCGCGTCGATCGCGCCCCACCGCTCGGCGTCGGCGTCGGCGCGCACGACCAGGGTCGCGGCCGCGCCCGCCGCGCGGTGCGCCGCCACGACCGCGGCCACGTCGACGTCGCACACGATCTTGCCGTTCACCACCACGAACGGGTCGCCGTCGTCGAGGAGCGGCAGCGCGCGCCGGATGCCGCCCCCGGTGCCGAGGATCGTGTCCTCGCGCGAGAAGCGCACCTCGCCGTCGAGCTCGGCGGCGATCGCGTCGCCGCGGTGGTGGAGGTTGACGACCGTCTCGGCGATGCCGGCGCGCCGGAGCAGGGCGAGCGCCCAGCGGACGAGCGGGATGTTCGCCACCGGCAGGAGCGGCTTCGGCAGCTCGTCGGACAGGGTCCCCAGGCGCGTGCCGAGCCCGGCGGCGAGGATCATGCCCCTCGTCATGGTTTCGCCCGCTCGCGTCGGCTCGCCGCTCCGGGTCGCTCGGCTGCGCCTCGCTCCAGGGTCGCGTCGTCGCTCGCCTCCGCTCGCGGGCTGAGGATCTTCTCCAGCACCACGAACCGGCGGTCGGCGCGCGCGCCGACTTTCTCCTCGTAGAACCGGCGCGGCCCGATCCACGCGATCGTCCCCTCGGCATGGCCGGTCGCGGCGATGTCGAGGAGGCACGGGACGAGCAGGGCCTCGCCCAGGCCCTGGCCGCGGTGCGCCTCGGCCGTGCCGGCCGGGCCGAACCAGCCGAGCCCGCGGTTGTTGCCGTCGTGGCAGGCGAACGCGACGATCTCGCCGTCGCGGAGCGCGAGGTGCACGCCCGGCGGGTCGTTCTCCATCGCCCGCGCGGCCTCGAACGCCCAGGCCTTGCCGAAGCCGCCCGCGAACGCGGCCAGCGCGCCGGCGTCATCGGGGCCGGCGCGGAGCACCTCGTAGCCCGGCGGTGCGGGACGCGGCCGCGCGCTCACGCGCGGATTGCCCAGAAGCGGCACCGCGAGGTTCTCGTTCTCGCCGGCGTGCCGGTACCCGCGCCGCTCGAGCCAGCCGATCGTCTCCTCGTCGCGCGCGTCGATGCCCGGCGCGAGATAGTTGCCCGGCTGGTCGCAGGTGCGCAGCCTGCCCGGCGCGCGCGCCTCCGCCTCGGCGAGGAGGCGCGTCCCGGCGCCGCGCCCGCGGTGCGCCGGGTGGACGGCAAGGAGCCGCAGCCAGCGCGCCGACACGGCCGCCACCCCGACGAGGAGATCGCCGTCGAACGCCCCCAGAGCGACCGTCGGGCCGTGGGGCGCCGCGCCGAACAGCTTCTCGGCCGCGACGTCGCCGGCGCGATCGTAGGCGCACGCCGCGCGGAGGAGCTCTTCCGCCTCGGCGAGCCGCGGGCGCGAGAGCTCGAACACGATGAGGGACATCCTTGCCAGGCTAGCCCGCCTCCCCCCGACGGGCCACATTGTGCTACAAGACCGCGATGCGTCTGGGTGTCATCGGTACGGGTTACGTCGGTCTCGTCGCGGGCGCGGGTTTTTCCGACTTCGGCAACGACGTCGTGTGCGCCGACGTGGACGGGGACAAGATCGCGCGGCTGCTCGCCGGCGAGATCCCCATCTACGAGCCGGGTCTCGAGCCGCTGGTGCGCCGGAACGTCGCCCAGGGTCGGCTGCGCTTCACCGCGAACCTCGCCGAGGCGATCGCCGGAGCGGACGTGGCGATCATCGCGGTCGGCACGCCGCAGGGCGGCGACGGCGCCGCGGACCTGTCGTACGTGATCGCCGCCGCCGAGGCTATCGGCCGCGCGATGACCGGTCCGCTCGTCATCGTCACGAAGAGCACCGTCCCCGTGGGGACGGCCGATCTCGTGCGTGAGGCCGTCGGCCAGCACGCCCGGCACCCGTTCGCGGTGGCTTCGAACCCGGAGTTTCTCAAGGAGGGGGACGCGGTCAACGATTTCATGAAACCCGACCGCGTGCTCATCGGCACCGACGACGAGCGCGCGCGCGAGGTGCTGCGCCTCCTCTACGCGCCGTTCGTGCGCACGAACGATCGCGTCCAGCTCATGGACGCGCGGTCGGCGGAGCTGGCCAAGTACGCCGCGAACGCCATGCTGGCGACGCGCGTGTCCTTGATGAACGAGATCGCCAACCTGGCCGAGAAGCTCGGCGCCGACGTCGAGCACGTGCGGCGCGGGATCGGGGCGGATCCGCGCATCGGGCCGAAGTTCCTGTTTCCCGGGACCGGCTACGGGGGGAGCTGCTTTCCCAAGGACATCAAGGCGCTCCTCCACACCGCGGGGCGCGCGGACGTGCCGCTCGACATCCTCGGCGCCGTCGACCGCGTCAACGCGCGGCAGAAGGCGATCCTCGCCACGAAGATCGAGCGGCAGCTCGGCGACCTGGCCGGCCGCAAGGTGGCGGTGTGGGGGTTGGCGTTCAAGCCGAACACCGACGACATCCGCGAGGCGCCGGCGCTGTCGCTCATCGATCGCCTGCTCGCGATGGGCGCGAAAGTGACGGCGTTCGACCCCGCGGCCATGCCCAACGTCGAGCGCGTCTACGGCGACAAGGTCGCGATGGCGCCGGGGATGTACGACGCGCTCGACGGCGCGGACGCGCTGGCGCTGGTGACGGAGTGGCACGAGTTCCGTCGCCCCGATTTCGGCCGGATCAAGAAGCTCCTCCGCAGCCCGCTCGTCTTCGACGGCCGCAACATCTGGGATCCCGAGGAGCTGCGCCGCCTGGGCTTCACGTACCACGGCATCGGACGGCGCTAACGATAGGGACCTTCCGGAATTGCGGCCAGCGGCGCCAGCCGCTCCACCGCCGAGCGGATCGGGGCCGCGTCGAGCACGATCCCGGGCAGGAGCACGCCCGCGCGCCGGCCGTCGACCTCGATGTCGTCGGCGTCGGGCGTCGCGTCGCGAGCGAGCTCGATCGACACGCGCGTCTGGGTCGTGGCTCCGGGCAGCGTCTCGGCCACGAACGCCACGCCGGCGTGGAAGCCCTCGAGCCAGAGGAGGTTCCACGTCGCGCCGGGCACCGCCCGCGCCCCCAGCGCGCGCGCCAGCCGATCCCAGCGCGCGACCGTGCGCGCGGCCCCCTTGGCCAGCTCGGCGACGCCGCGCATCGCGGCGACGAGCCGCTTGCCGTCGGCCTCGCCCCCCGCCCGCCACGCCCACACGTCGCCGTCCGAGCCGAAACAGTACGGCTCGACGAGGTCGGCGACGCCGTCGATCCACGGCACGGTCGCGCCCGGGTCGTCGGTCCAGCCCAGCCAACCCGACGGCACGTGGGCGAGCGGCACCGTATATCCCCGCCCCGGCGCGTGCGTTCCGCGGCACCTCTGCCGGTGCAGGGCGAACGCCGGCGCGTCGCCCACCGGCGCCGACACGCGCGTGACGAGCGGCGACAGCGTGCTCGCGTCGTAGGCGTTGGTGCGCGCCCTCACCGGTGTGCCGTCGATCGTCGCGTCGATGAACACGTTGGGCCACGACCCGCGCGCCTCGGTGCCGAGCGCGGCCGCCGCGACATCGAACGCCGCGCGCGCCGCGCCCCGCTCGTTGGCGTGGCGCAGCGCGTGCTGCCCGACCGCCCATGCGATCGTTATCGACCCCGCGAGCGCGCTCAGCGCCATGAAGAGGACCGTGGTCCCCATACAGGGGATTATGGCATCGGTCCGACGTAGCGGGCGGCGGGGCGGATGAGGCGGCCGGTGCGGCGCTGCTCGTCGACGTGCGCCAGCCAACCCACGACGCGCCCGACCGCGAACGTGGGCGTGAACAACGTCCGCGGCAGGCCCAGGGCCTCGAGGAGGACCGCGGTGTAGAACTCCACGTTGGCCTTGAGCGGCCGGTCGGGGTGGCGGGCGGCGAGGAGCGCCTCGGCCTCGCGCTCGACGGCGCGGGCGAGCGTCAGCCGCTCGCTGGCGGCGAGGTGCGAGATCGCGCGCTCGAGCACGGCGGCGCGCGGGTCGCGCACGCGATACACGCGGTGGCCCATGCCCATGATGCGCCTCCCCGCGGCGAGCTCGCCGTCGAGCCAGGCGCGGGCCCGATCGGCGCGGCCGACGGCGTCGAGCATATCGAGGACGGGCCCGGGCGCGCCGCCGTGGAGCGGCCCCTTGAGCGCGCAGACGGCGGCCGTCACGGCGGAGACGTCGTCCGAGCCGGTGGAGGCCACCACCCGCGCCGCGAACGTCGACGCGTTCATCCCGTGATCCACCACCGTCACCAAGTACGCGTCGGCGGCGGCCGACTCGGCCGGCGCGGGCGGCGCGCCGCGCACCATCGCCAGGTAGTCCTCGGCGTGGCGCAGGCCGGGCGTCGGGGGCAGCGGCGGCCGCCCCGCCCCGCGCCGCGCCCACGCCGCGGCGACGACGGCGACCGTGCCGATCAAGCGGAAGCGTCCCGCCGCCCCGGCGTCGGGGAGCCCGGCGACGGCGGCGCGCACCGCCTCCATGCCGTCGGGGAGCTCGAGCGCGGGGCGCGGCAGGAGCTCGAACGCCTCGACGCGGCCCCGCTCGAGCGCGGCGCGCAGCTCCTCGCGCCGCCCGGCGCCGGGCAGCCGCCCGTCCCTGTCCAAGAACAGGGCGACCGCGTCCTCGAACGTGACGCTCCCGGCGAGGTCCTCGACGCGGTGCCCGCGCAGGATCAGCTCGCCGCGCTCGCCGTCCACCAGGCTCAGCTCGGTGTCGGCGACAGAGATGCCTTCCAGACCGCCTTTGGATGCGCTCGTCATGCCTACTTCTTGGTGTCGCCGGCCATATCGATCAAGATTGATTCATGGATCAACATGATGGACGGGCGTGGATCTCCGCGGCCGAGGCGGCCGGGCTGCTCGGCATCCGCCGGGCGACGCTCTACGCCTACGTGAGCCGCGGGCTCGTCCGCAGCGTACCCGCGGTGGACGGGCGAAGCCGGCGCTACCTCCGCGCCGACCTGGACACGCTGCGCGCTCGCCGCGACGCCCACGCCGGCCACGGCGCCGCCGCCGCGGGCGCGATGCGCTGGGGCGAGCCAGTGCTGGAGTCGGCGCTCACCCACATCACCGCCGCCGGCCCGCGCTACCGCGGCCGCCCGGCCCTCGCGCTCGCTCGCGACGCCTCGTACGAGGCGGTGGCGGAGCTCCTGTGGACGGGCGCCCTGCCCGCGCTCCCGCCGCGCTGGATCGCCGGCGGCCAGGGGGTACCGGCGCGCCGGCTCGCGGCGCTCCTGCCCGCGGCCGCGCGGCCGCTCGACGCCATGATCCTCACCCTGGCCGCGCTGGAGGTCGCCGTCCCCAGCCGCGGCGACGCCACCGAGGACGCGGCCGTCGCGCGCGGGCGCGTCCTGTGCCGCCGCCTGGCCGCGAGCGTGGCGCTGCCTGGGCGCGCCGATCGCCTCCCGGCGGCGCTCGCCGCCGACACCGTCGCCGAATCGGTGCTCGTGGCGTTCGGCGCGCGCGTGACGGCGGCGCGCGTCCGCGCCGTCCAGGCGGCGCTGATCCTGGTGGCCGATCACGAGCTCAACCCGTCGAGCTTCGCCGCGCGCATCCCGGCATCGGTCGGGGCGGACCTCCTCGCCGCCGTCGGCGCGGCGATCCAGGCGCTGTCCGGCCCGCTCCACGGCGCCGCCGCCGACTTCGTCGAGGCGATGCTCTCCGAGGCCCGCGGCCCCGAGGGCGCCCTCCGCGTCGTGCGCCAGCGCCTTCGTCGCGGCGAGATGATCCCGGGCTTCGGGCATCGCCTCTATCCAGGCGGCGATCCGCGCGCGGCGCCGCTCCTCGCCCACGCCGAGGCCCTCGCCCCCGGCTCGCGCGTGGTGCGCAGCGTGCGCGCGTTCGTCGACGCCATGGCGCTCGCGTCGCAGGAGCACCCGACGGTGGATCTCGGCCTGTGCGCCCTGGCGGGGGCCCTGGGTCTGCCCGCGGGCGGCGCGGTGGCCCTGTTCGCGGCGGGCCGTGCGGCCGGCTGGATCGCGCACGCCCTCGAGCAGCGCCGCGCCGGCTTCGCGCTGCGCCCGCGCGCCCGCTACGTCGGCGAGGACGAGCGCAGCCTCGCCACCGCGGGCAGCGCCTCGAGCACGGCGGGCGCGCTCACCTCGTAGCGCACCAGCTCGTCCTCGACGGTGCCGAGCTCGCACAGCCGCGACGCGAGCATGTGCGCGTAGCTGAGGTCGTCCGCGATCGCGGCGGAGCGCCCCGCCGCCGCGGCGCGCAGCCGCGCGCCCCACACCGTGAGGTTGAGGACCATGCCGAGGCGGAGCAGCGCCGGGAACGCCCGCGCCTCCACCAGCGAGCGCGTGCCGAACAGCTTCTGCCGCAGCGAGATGCGCAGCACGACGTCGATCTCGGGGTCGTCGACGGCGACCGCGGCGACGGCGTCGTAGTATTCCATCGACGCGGGCGCCCCGCTCGCGCGCATCGCCTCGTGGACGAGAAGATGGAGCGGCTGCGCCACCTCGCGCAGTAGTCGGTGCGACATGTAGCCGCGGCCGGCCGCCGCCGCGTTGCCGATCGTCCCGCCGATCGCCGTGAGCAGCCCGTCGGCGAGCTCGGCCGTGCGGAACGCCCCGCCGCGCACCGCCGGCGAGTCGGCGGCGGGCTCGCCCTCGTACCACGCGTCGGGATCGGCGAGGCAGGCGGCCACGGTCGCGTCGGGCTCGCCCGGCGCGAGCGGGCAGGCGGCGAGCGCGCCGGCGAGGCGCACGAGCCCGCGGCACAGCGCCCGCACCGTCTCGGCGGCGGTGCCGCGGCGGCGCTTCACCAGCGCGACGCCCGCGTCGATGAAGCGCAGGTAGTGCCCGTAGTCGAGCGGGATCCCGTCGCCGAGCATGACCATGGGATGGTAGAGGTGGTAGTTCTTGGGGAGCAGGCCGCGGATGCGCGGGAGATCGTCGATGATCGGCAGCCCCGCGCGCGCGCTGCGCGCGAACGTGGCGCACGTTCCCTTGTCGTACACCTTGATGCCCGAGATCGTGGCGAACGCCTCCGTCGGGTACTGGCGGCACAAGCGCGGCTTGGCGTCGGCGCCGAAGCGCGCGTGCAGCCCGCAGCGATGGTCGTCCTGGAGAAACACGCAGCGATCGTCGACGGTGGCGAGGGAGCGGAACGGCGGTGCCCCTTCCTTTTCGATCGTCTCCACGTAGGGGCCGGGGCCGAGGTGGGGGAACGCGCCGGCGATGTCGAGCTTGCCGAGGCGCTCGATGTCCTCGTCCTCGAGCGGGCCGAACACGTAGTTCTGGCAGCACTCGCCCGATCCCTGGCACTCGAAGCGCGCCTCCTCGAGGATGCTCCACGGCAGCGGCTCGTCGCCGCGCGCGATGCGGGCGTAGCGGTCGACGATGTCCTTGCCGGCGCCCTCGATCAGGTTGAGGAGCAGGAGCCGCCGCAGCAGCGGCTCCGCGGCCTCGCCCCCGTCGCGCAGGTAGTCGTCGAGCCCGCGCGTGCCGTCGAGGAGGCGGGCGGGGGCGCCGTTGTCGCGGGCGAGCTCCACCCGGCGATCGAGGATCTCGTCGGCGATCAGCCAGCCAGCGTCCGTCTCGTCGATGCGCACGCCGGCGCGGAGGGTCGGGCGCCACGTCACGGCTGGCCCCTGTACCAGGCCACGAAGCGGCGGATGCCCTCCTCGATGGGGACCTTGGGGGCGTAGCCGAGATCGCGGCAGGCGCGGGTGACGTCCGCGTAGGTGATGGGGACGTCGCCCGGCTGGTCGGGCTCGTGCTCCACGCGCGGCGCGACTCCGAGCGCGTCGCCGATGAGCTCGACGAGGCGGCGCAGCGTCGTCGTGCGCGACCCGCCGAGGTTGTAGATGCGGTAGTCGCCGGGATCGACGGCGAGCGCGGCGGCGACCGTCCCGTCGATGATGTCGTCGATGTAGGTGTAGTCGCGGGCGGTGGAACCGTCGCCGTAGAGCGGGACCGGCCGGCCGGCGGCGAGCGCGCGCGTGAACTTGTGGATCGCCATCTCGGGGCGCTGGCGCGGGCCGTAGACGGTGAAGTAGCGGAGCGCCACGACGCCGATGCCGTGGAGGTCGCGGTAGGTGCGGCACACGAGCTCGCCGGCGCGCTTGGTGGCGGCATAGGGGGACGCGGGCGCGAGGCACGGGTCGTCCTCGGAGAACGCGGCGGACGCGACGCCCCGCGCGCCGTACACCGACGACGACGATGCGAACGCGAAGCGGCGGACGCCGGCGGCGCGGCACGCCTCGAGGAGGGTCACCGTCCCCTCGACGTTGGCGCGCGCGTAGCGGGCCGGCTCGACGATCGACGGGCGCACGCCTGCGAGCGCGGCCAGGTGCACGACGCGCTCGCAGCCGGCGGCGAGCTCCGCGCACAGCGCCGCGTCGAGGAGGTCGCCGCGCACGAGGCGGAAGTCGGGGCGACCGGCGAGGGCGGCGACGTTGCGCTCCTTGATCGCCGCGGGGTACAGGAACCCGTCGAACGAATCGAGCCCGATCACGTCGTGGCCGGCGGCGACGAGGCGCTCGACCAGGTGGGAGCCGATGAAGCCGGCCGCGCCGGTGACGAGGATGCGGGTCATGTCTCGAGGTGAAGAAGATACTCGACGTTGCCGGCCGGCCCCAAGATCGGAGATTCGGTCTCGCCGCGGACGGCGAGGCCGATCTCGCGGGCGAAGGCGGCGATCTTGGCCACGGCGGCGCGGCGCTTGGCCTCGTCGCGGACGACGCCGCCCTTGCCCACCTCACCCTTGCCGACCTCGAACTGCGGCTTGACGAGCGCGACGATGGGGCGGCCGGGGGCGAGGAGCGCGGCGACCCTGGGCAGGACCAGCGTGAGGGAGATGAACGACACGTCGACGACGGCGAGGTCGGCGCGCTCGGGGATGCGCGCAGGATCGAGCGTGCGGATGTTCGCCCGCTCGAGGACGACGACGCGCGGGTCCTGGCGCAGGCTCCACGCCAGCTGGCCGTAACCGACGTCGACGGCGTACACGCGGCGCGCGCCGCGGCGGAGCAGCGCGTCGGTGAAGCCGCCGGTGGACGCGCCGACGTCGACGGCGACGGCGCCCGCGGGGTCGATGCCGAACCGATCGAGCGCGTGGACGAGCTTCAGCGCGCCGCGCGAGACGTAGGGATGATCGGGCGCGCGCAGCGCCACCTGGTCGGGCTCGGCCAGCGCGCCCGCCTTGTCGACCACGCGCCCGGACACCTCGACGAGGCCGGCGAGGATCAGCGCGCGGGCGCGCTCGCGGCTCGGCGCGAGCCCGCGATCGACGAGGATCTTGTCGAGCCGCTCGCGCGCCATCTCACCGCTCGGGAGTGAGCCTGATGCCCGTCAGCCCGTCGTGGTCGGTGGGCAAGGTGATGCGCTGGTCCTTCCACCCCGGCTTCCTGATGAGAAACTCGGCCTGGCCGTCGGTGCGCTCGAACTCGCGCGAGAACGGCGTGGTGCCGAGGCGCACGCCGTCCACGGCGCGGTAGACCGCCGCCCCGTCGGGCGTCGTCACGATCTCGAGGCGGACCGTGCGGCGCGGGGGGGGCGGGGCGTCGGGCGGGAGGATCGCGGGCCGCGCGTCGCTTGTGGGGACGGCGGCCGCCGCGGGGACGACGACCCGCGGCGGCGCGGGCGGCTCGCTCGTCGGGCGCGCGCGCCAGACGAACAGGCCGGCGGCGCCGAGCGCTCCGATGGCGGCGCCGGCGGCGACGATGGCGAGGACCTTGCGTCTCCCGCGGCCGGGTGGGCGCGCCTCGGCGGCCGAGCCGCCCAGCGTGGTGCTGGACACGGCGCGTCGCCGGAACCGCGCGGTGTCGGCGGCCGACGCGCGCGCGGCGGGCGGCGGCGGGGGCGCCCAGAGCTCGAGCGCGCGGGCGAGGTCCGCCGCAGACGCGTAGCGATCGCCCGGGGCCTTGGCCATGCAGCGCAGGACGACCCGCTCCAGCTCGACGGACAGCGAGGGCACGCGCGCGCGCGGCGACGGCGGCGGCTCGTAGATGTGCTTGGCGATCACCTCGCCGCCGCCCTCGCCCGCGAACGGCAGCTCGCCGCAGGCCATCTCGAACATCATGCAGCCGAGCGCGTACACGTCGGCGCGCGCATCGACCTGGCTCGAGCCGCGGCATTGCTCGGGCGCCATGTACGCCGGGCTGCCGATGACCGCGCCCGTGCGGGTCTTCTGGACGGGCGCGGCGTCGGCGGTGAGCTTGGCGACGCCGAAGTCGAGGACCTTGACGCGCTCGCCGCCGGGGGCCTCGGCGTCGGCGACGACGAACGCGTTCTCGGGCTTGAGGTCGCGGTGGATGATGCCCTTCTCGTGGGCGGCGGCGAGGGCGAGCGCGACCTGGCGCGCGTAGGCGACGACGCGCGCCTCGGGGAGGGGGCCGTGGCGGTGGAGTCGTTCGGCGATCGTCTCCCCGTCGAGGTGCTCCATCACCAGGTACGCTTGCTGCCCGTGGTAGCCGAAGTCGAGGATGCCGACGATGCTCGGGTGCTTCACCAGGGCCGCGGCGCGCGCCTCGTTGAAGAAGCGGTTGACGATGTCCGCGCGGACGGAGCACTCCGGGTGGAGGAGCTTGACCGCGACGGTCTGCCCGAGGAGGACGTGCTCGCCCCGGTACACGACGCCCATCCCGCCCCTACCGATCTCCTCGAGGATCCGGTAGTTCCCGACCTGGGCATGAAGCACCGTGGGAGGATAACATGCGACACTTGCTTGACAGCCCGCGCCCGGGTTGCTACATCTTCCCAGCCTTTCTGGGGCTGTAGCTCAGCTGGGAGAGCGCTAGAATCGCACTCTAGAGGCCGAGGGTTCGATCCCCTTCAGCTCCACTGGAAACGAAAGGGCTCCGTTGCGGGGCCCCTCGCGTTTTCGGCGGCGCGCCCGGAGGACCGACCTGCGCGAACGCGCGAAGACTAGCCTCCCGGCAGCGCGTTGAGATACTCGCACTCCGCCGCGTGGAACGGCTGCCCGCGCAAGAGGAAGGACAGCAAGCGCTTCATCCCATCCACTCCAACACCGAGTCGCCAGGCAGACCAGCAGTCCACGTAATCAGGGTGTCCCCACCGTCGGAAGTTGGTACCATGAGCAGATGCGCCGCGTCGGCCTGCTCGCGTGCGCGCTCGTCGCGTGCGGCGACGCGAGCGTCCACAGCGTGGCAGATGCGCCCCGCGAGACGCCGGACGCGCCCACCGGCGGGGGCGTGCCGGATGGGGGGCCCACCGGCGGGGGCGTGCCGGACGCGCCCATCGGCGGGGGCGTGCCGGACGCGCCCACCGGCGGAAGCGACGCCGGCGTCGTCGCCATCTGGTACACGGGCGTGAACCTGGCCGGCGCCGAGTTCGGCGATCAGAACCTTCCCGGCACCTACGGGACCGATTACATCTACCCCAACGCGGGCGAGGTGGATTACTTCGTCGGCAAGGGGCTCACGATCTTCCGCATCGCGTTCCGGTGGGAGCGACTGCAACGAGCGCTCAACGCCGACCTCGACGCCACTGAGGCCGGCCGGCTCGACGCCATCGTCGGCTACGCCACGGCCGCGGGCGCGCGCGTCATCCTCGATCCCCACAACTACGCCCGGTACCATGGCAGCCTCGTCGGCTCGGCGCAGGTGCCCTACTCGGCGTTCGCCGACTTCTGGGGACGGCTCGCCGCCCGCTACGGCCCCAACCCGCGCGTCGTCTTCGGCCTGGTGAACGAGCCGAACACGATGCCCACGGAGCAATGGCTCGCCGCCGCGAACGCGGCCATCGCCGCCATCCGGGGCGCCGGGGCGTCGAACCTCGTTCTCGTGCCGGGCAACGCATGGACCGGCGCCTGGACGTGGTCGCTGAGCTGGTACGGCACGCCCAACGCCCAGGTGATGCTCGGCGTCGTCGATCCGGCCGGGAACTACGCCTACGAGGTGCACCAGTACCTCGACGTCGACGGCTCCGGCACGAGCCCCACGTGCGTGAGCAACACCATCGGCGTCGAGCGGCTGACCGCGTTCACCCAGTGGCTGCGGGACCACGGTCGGCGCGCCTTCCTCGGCGAGCTCGCGGGCGGCGACAACGTGACGTGCCGCGACGCCGTCGGGGCCATGCTCGACCACATCGATGCGAATCGCGACCGCTGGATCGGCTGGAGCTGGTGGGCCGCCGGACCGTGGTGGGGCAACTATTTTTTCACGCTCGAGCCGAGCGGCCCCGTCGACGCGCCGCAGCTGCAGTGGCTGCTGCCGCACCTGTGACCGGTCGCGGCACGCGCAGAGTGACGTCCCGGGGGCCCGACCCATGGGAGGTCGTTCGGCGGCACGTGATGCGACGCGTGCTCTCACGGCCATAGCGCGGGCGCGAGCCTTGCACTCATGGGCGGCGCCGCGTCGCCTTCCTTCCACGACAGCGGCAAAGGAGCACCATGTCGCTGTCGCGAACGATTCTGGCACGAGCGCCTCTGGCGTGGGTGCTCGGCGCGTGGTTGGCCTGGGACGCACCCGCCGCGGCCAACGTCATCACCGACTGGGACGAAAAGGCGGTCGCCCTCGTTCCTCCATCGCCGGCCGGCGAGCGAATCATGGCCCTGGTCCACGTGGCGATGTTCGACGCCGTGAACTCGATCGGGCATCGCTATCGGCCGTACCTCGTCCAGCTGGGGGCGACCGCGGATGCGTCCAAGGAATCCGCCGCCGCCAGCGCCGCGGCGGCCATCCTGGCCGCCCAGCCCGGTCAGGATGCCGGCGCGATCCGGGCGGCGCTCGCGTCGTATCTGGCGTCGATCGCCGACGGCCCGGGCAAGGCCGAGGGGATCAAGCTCGGCGAGGCCGTGGCGGCCAAGGTCCTCGCCGCGCGGGCGAACGACGGGGGGGATGCACCCGACGACTACAGGCCCGAGACGAGGCCGGGTCGGTATGTGCCGACGGCGCTCACGGTCGGATCGACGTGGCCGCGGATGCGACCCTTCGCCCTGGCCGAGGCGTCGCAATTTCGTGCGCCGCCGCCGGTTGCGCTCACCAGCCCCGAATGGGCGGCGGCGTACAACGAGATCAAGGACTATGGCGGCAAGACCAGCACCAAGCGCTCGCCGCAGCAGACGGAGACCGCGCGCTTCTGGTTGATGGTGGGCCCGCCCGCCTATCACCCGGTGGCGCGGCAAATCGCCCGCGCGAAGGGCATGGACGCGATCGACACCGCGCGCTTGATGGCGCTGTATTCCGTCGCCTTGACGGATGCGTACATCGCGGTGTTCGATTCCAAGTATCACTACCAGTTCTGGCGGCCGCTGACCGCGATCCGCAACGGCGATATCGACGACAATCCGGCCACCACGCGGGAGCCGACCTGGTCGCCGATCGACACGACGCCGATGCATCCGGAATATCCCTGCGCCCATTGCATCGAGAGCGGCGCCGCCACGGCCGTCCTCGAGGCCATGCTGGGCTCGAACGACATCCCCGAGGTCGCGATGACGAGCGCCACCGCCGCCGGCGTGACCCACCGCTGGACCAGCTTGCGGGATTTCGCCGACGAGATCGCCGAAGCGCGCATCTGGGCCGGCTTCCATTACCGGTTCTCGACCGTAGTGGGTCGAGACATGGGCCAAAGGATCGGGCGCTACGTCGTGCGAAACGTCATGCAAGTGGCGAAATAGGCACGCGATCGCGGCGTCACCACGCGCCGTCGTGAGCCCTGGACCGGGACGCCAGCTCGGCGAAGTACCCCAGGTGGCGCTCGCGCCCCTCCTCCTCGACCGCGCGCCAGATCGCGTCGGCCTCGGCGGTCTTGCCGCGCCACGCCTTCGCCCGGCCGAGATACAGCTCGGCTCCCACGGCCAGGCCGTGGAGGCCGGCTTGTCGCAGCCTCGCCACGGCGGCGGTCAGCGTCGCCTCGGCATCGGCAAGATCCTCGGGCCGACGACCTCCGCTCTGCCATGCGGCGCGCGTGATGTCGAGGTCGGTCTGGTAGAACACGCTCGGGTACTGGGCTCCGAGGTGTGACGCGACGGCGTCGATGTCTTTCTTCGCCTCGTCGAGCTGGCCGAGCTCGATGAGCGCTCGGGCGCGCAAGAGCTGGATGGCGACCGCGTCGCTCGTCGCACCGCGACGGCGCGGGAGCGCGCGAGCGAGGAGCTCGGCGGCATCGCCGTAGCGGCCATCGACGAACGCGAGGATGCCCGCCACCCAATCCGCCCCGCCGTTCTGCACCAGCCGGCTGGTCGCGGAGCCATGGCCGGACTGCTCGATGCGCAGGGCATCGTCGAGCTTGCCCATCAGCGCGAGGCTCACCGCGAGGCTCAACCGCATCTCGTCCGCGGCCACGGGTCGCGTCCCGGCGACCAGCGCGATGGCCTCGGCGGTCTGGCGGGCGGAGGTGAGCGGATCCCCGACGTCGAGGCTGAATCGCGACAGGCGTTGCAGCGCCCAGGCCTCGTCCACGAAACGCCGGCGCCGGCGCGCCCAGTCCCTGAGCTCCTCCTCCGCGGCGATGGCCCCTTGCTCATCGCCCTGGGAGCGCAAGGTGAATGCCGCTGACTCGCCGAATTCGACGAAGCTGCTGCTGTCGAGGGTCTCGCCGATCGCCTGGGCCTCCGCCCGGGTGCGGCGCACCCCATCGGCGTCGCCGGCGATGGCGTAGCCGGCGACCACCAACCCGAGCGCGCGCAGCATGCCGGCCGTGTCGCCCGCGTCACGGTACAGCGCGAGGCCTCGCTGGACGTCGGCGTTCGCCTCGGCCATCCGGTTGCCGCGGGCCAGCGCGACCGCTTCTTCGAGGAGGACGCGGGCCAGGACCAAGCGGGAGCCTTCGGCCTCCGCGCTTGCTTCGGCGCGCCGATAGGCGTCCACCGCGGCGCGCGGGTCATCCGCGACGAGGCGCGCCTCGAGGAGATCGACGACCGCGCCGTTGCGTCCGGCGATGCGTCGAAGCAGCGACACCGTCTCGTGCGGCTGGCCGGTGGGGATGTCGATCTCGAGCTCCGCCAGATGCCGTCCGTAGTCGAAACGATCGGGGAAGCGGGCGAACAGCGCGCGGTATTTTTGCACCGCGGTCATGGCCTTGCCGTCGAGCTCGGCCAGCTCGGCCTCGGCCGCCTCGCGCGCATCGTCTCCCTGCGCCGCTGCCAGCTCCACTCCGCGGCGCGCCTCGTTCAGGGCGCGCGTCTCCTGACCCAGACACGACCAAGCTTCCGCGAGGGCCGAATGGGCCGGCGCAAAGGCGTCGTCGGCCGCGACGGCGCGCTCGAGCGGCGCGCGCGCCGCGGCGCAGGCATATCGGTCGAGCTGACGCCTGCCCTCGTCGTGGAGCGCAACGACCTCGGCGCGCGGCGGTTCCCGTCGCGCCGGCCAGCGGTACGCGGCCACGCCGACCGCCGCCGCGCCCACAGCGACCGCGGCGATGGCCAGGGGCCACCGGCGCCGAGGCGGCCGCGACAACGCGGCGACGACGTCCCCGGCGGTCGCGAACCGGCGAGCGGGGTCGCGCTCCAGGCAGCGAAGGATCGCCGCCTCCCAGGAGCGCGGCAGCTCGGGGACGTGCGCGCGCGGCGAGCGCGGGGCGTCGCGGAGACGCAGCATCGCGGTCTCGAGCGCCGTCTCGCCCTGGAACGGCACCCTCCCCGCGACCATCTCGTAGAGCACGACGCCGAACGAGTAGATGTCCACGCGACAGGTCAGTTCCTTGCGGCCCTCCACCTGCTCCGGCGCCATGTACGGCGGGCTCCCCACCATCACGCCGTCGCCGGTGACCGACTCGTCCGGGGAGCCGGCCGCGTCGCGGGCGATGCCGAAGTCGGTCACGACCGCCCGGCCCTGATCGAACATCACGTTCGACGCCTTGAGATCGCGGTGGATGACACCCATGCGGTGCGCGGCGTCGAGCGCGGCCGCGATGTCACATGCGATGGCATACGCCTGGGCGACTGGAATGGGCCCAACCTTGCGCAACCGCTCCGCGAGAGTGCCCCCGCGCAGGAGCTCCATCGTGAGGAAGACATGCGAGCCGTCGACGCCCACGTCGAGGATGTGGGCCACGCGCGGGTGCGCCACCTTGCGCGCGAGCTGGATTTCACGCCGGAAACGCGCCTGCGCGGTCGCGCCGTCCGCGGTGCGGCCTACCACTTTGAGGGCGACGTCGTGATGGAGGAGCATGTCGCGGGCCCGGTAGACCTCGCCCATCCCACCTTTTGCCACAAGCGCCTCGATCCTGTACCGACCGGCGACCAGGGAGCCCACGGTGTACGTGAGGCGAACCCGCGCCAGCTCCTCGGTGCGGATCGTGGCCCCATCGCCGGAGAGCGGCGTGGTCGTATCGTCGCGGGCCTCCACCTTCCTAAGACAGGGTATCACCCAGTATCCCGTCCGGACGTGCCAAGGTCACGAGCCCGCAGGTATGGCGCACACTGGGACACGGTGGGACGCTGCGCTGCGGCCCGGGGCTGCGCACCCCGCCCCGGGGGGGACAGTCTCACCGGCGACGGCGCAGATTCCGGGATTGCTGCGCGTTTCGCGGGCACGCGCGGTGCATAGTCAGCCTCGGTGGCGGCGAACCCCTATCTGCCGATCCTGATGGTGTTTGGCCTCACCGCCTGCGAGGGGGGTGTCGTCGCCACCGCGGGCACGGCCGACGCACCGGTCGTGAGCTCTGCCGACGGTCCCCCGCCCGTACATCCCGACGCGCGCCCGCCGGGCACCGTCGACGCCGCTCCGGGAGGCGCGGATGTGCTGCCGGTGACTCACTTCGTCACGCTGCCGCCCGGGTCAGCGCTGCCGAGCGGTGCGACGTGCGCCGCGTCGGTCAAGCGACGTCCGGAGAACAAGGGAGTCAATGTCACCTACAACGCCACCCGCGGCAACCAGGGGCTCGCGAGCAACTTCATGAGCGGCGACGACCCGCGCGCGAACGCCGAGATCGTCCCGCGCGTCGACGGCAACTTCGTCGGCACCACCGACGAGATCCTGCAATGGGCGGCGTGCAAGTGGGGGATCGACGAGGACCTGGTCCGGGCGCAGGCAGCGATCGAGTCGTGGTGGCGCCAGACCACCAAGGGAGACTTCGGCACCGACGCCAGCCGCTGCCCGCCCGGCCACGGTCTCGGCGTCGACGGCCAGCCGGGGCAGTGCCCGGAGAGCTGGGGCATCCTGCAGAATCGGTATCCCTACGAGGTCTCGGCGTGGCCGGGGATCGCCGACTCGACCGCGTTCAACGCCGACACCGCCTATGCGATCTGGCGCGCGTGCTTCGAGGGGTACGAGACCTGGCTCAACACCGTCGAGCGCGGCCAGAATTACGCCGCCGGGGACGCGTGGGGGTGCATCGGCCGCTGGTTCGCCGGACGCTGGCACACCCAGCCGGCCGAGGACTACATCGGGCGGGTGCAAGGCTATCTCTCCCAGCGGATCTGGGAGCAGCCGCAGTTCCAGGAGCCGTGACCGCTACCCCAACGATTTCCACAGCCGCGCCGCCGTCCGCTTCGCTCGCAGGTAGATCGCGTGCGGTCCGGGCGCGCCCGGCTTGCGTCGCGACGGCCCGACGACGCAGACTCCGACCAGCCCCGCGCCGACGATCGCGTACGCGACGAGCTTCGCGCCGGGGAGGATCATCGCCGCCAGGAACAGGGCGGCGGTCACCGCGGCGGCGACGACCCCCG
>DATFWE010000141.1:0-41910 GCA_035259575.1 Haliangiales bacterium | reverse complement strand
GGGCCAGCGCGGCGACCGCCTCGAGCGCGTAGTCGAGGCGGATCCGGTAGTAGTCCTGCATGGCGCGCAGGCGCTCCTGCCGCCGCCGGTAGGCCTGGTGCAGGTCCGGGTCCTCGCGAAAGACCTCCTCGGCGCGCGCGTACAGGCGGAGGTTGCGCGACGCGCCGCCCAGCGCGTCGTGGAGCTCCTGGTCGTCCTCCTCACGCTCCTGCCAGCCCGCGGTCACCGTCGCCACCGGACCGCTCACCCCGTGCTCGGCCATGACCTGGGGCAGCGTGGGGCGGAGGCGCTGCGGGCCCAACAATATGATCATCGTCGTTCCGCTCGCTCGCAGCGGCTCGGGGCGCCAGGTCGCTCGGCTGCCCCTCGCTCCAGGGGCGCCCCAATCCTCGCCGCCGCTCGCTCGCTCATCCCCCGCGGGCCCTCACCTTCACCGTCTCGCCCACCGCATTGAGCATCTTGCGCAGCTCGTCGTAGTCGGGGTGCTTGAAGCGCATCCACGCGTTGCCCATGTAGCCGCTGCCGACGCCCTGGGTGCGCGACCCGGGCGGCGGCAGGTGGTCGTCGATGATCCACTGGCCGAATGCGCGATGCACCGCCTCCAGCCCGTCGTAGCCGACGATGATCCCGTCGCACTCGGGGCGGAGGGCGATGATGCCGGTGGCGAAGCGCCGCGACGGCTGCTGGCTCGCGCGCCCGTGGACGATCGCCATCGCCCACTCGCGGTAGACGTCCATGTCGTTGCCGACGTTGTAGAGGTCCCAGGCGCGCACGCCCGGCGGCCGGCAGCCGATCTCGGAGAACTTCAGCCCCTTGGGGCCGTAGAACCACTCCATGTGCGTCGCCGACGTGCCGATGTCGAGCGCCTCGATGACCTTGCGGCCGAGCACCTTGAGCTCGTCGTACCCGCTGACGGCGTCGATGCGGTTGGTGGCGATGAACTGGGGCGAGATCCAGCGCGTGCGCATGGCGTCGAGCACGTTGGGGTAGTAGTGGCTCACGAACTCATGCATCACCCGGCCGTTCACCGCGATGGTGTCGTAGAAGCCCTCGTGCCCCTCGATGAACTCCTCGACGGCGACCGAGCCGCGCAGCCCGGCCAGGACCTCGTTGAGCTCGGCGTCGTTCGACACCTTGGACGTGCCGGAGGCGCCGGCGGCGTCGCGCGGCTTGATGATGATGGGGTAGCCCACCTTGTCGATGAACGCGCGGATGTCCGCGGCGGAGTCGGCGCCGGCGGACTGCGCGGTCGGCACGCCGGCGGCGCGCAGCGCCTCCTTCATCGCCGGCTTGTCGCGGCACAGGAACGCCGTCCTCACCGACGTGCCGGGGATGTGGCAGGCCTCGCGCACCTTGGCCGCGGCCATGATGTGCGCCTCGACCGTCGCCTCCAGCCGATCCACCCATTTCTTCGACTGGATGAAGCGCACCGCCTCCAGGAGCGACGGCTCATGCACCACGCTGGGCACCTGCTCGTAGTGGAGCAACCAGCGCTTGAGCTCGTCGTCGAGGGACTCCTTGGACCCCTCCCCGATGGCGGTCACGTCGGCGCCGACCTCGGCCAGGGCGCGCACGAACTGCTTCTGGTTTCCGGGGAAACGCGGCTCGATGAACACCACGTGCATGGGCGGAGCTTACAGCGCGACGAGGCGCGCATACAGCTCCTCGTAGTGCCGCGCCTGGCGGTCCCACGAGAAGTCCTTGGCCATGCCGTTGCGCTGCAGTCGCTCGAACGCGCGCCGGTCGCGGTACGTGTCGAGCGCGTAGGCGATCGCCCAGCGGATCCCGGCCGCGTCGTAGTGCTCGAACGGGAACCCGGTCCCCTCGCCGGTGTGCGGGTTCCAGATGTCGACGGTGTCGGCGAGGCCGCCGGTCCGGCGCACGATCGGCGCGGTGCCGTACTTCAAGCTGTACATCTGGTTGAGGCCGCACGGCTCGTAGCGCGACGGCATGACGAACAGGTCGGCGCCGGCCTCGATGAGGTGCGCCAGCTCGTTGTTGTAGCCGTTCCAGAAGCACACCTTGCCGGGGAAGCTCCCCTGCATCCGCTCGAAGAAGTGCTCGAACCGGTGCTCGCCGCTGCCGAGGATGGTGACGCGGAGGTCGACGGCGGAGAGGAGCTGCGGCAGCGTCTCGAACAGGAGGTCGAAGCCCTTCTGCGAGGCGAGCCGCGACACGATGCCCAGCGTCGGCACCCCAGGGCGGTAGGGGAGGCCGAGCTTGTGCAGGAGGACCTCCTTGTTGCGCTCCTTGGGCGCGAGATCGTCGGGGCCGTAGCGGAACGGGATGTAGCGGTCCGTCTGCGGGCTCCATTCCTCGTAGTCCACGCCGTTGAGGATGCCGACGAGGCGCGTCGACCGCGCGCGCAGGAGCTCGTCGAGGCCGGCGCCGTGGTCGGGCGTCTGGATCTCGCGCGCGTAGGTCGGGCTCACCGTCGACAGACCGTCGGCGTAGAGGATGCCGTGGAGGAGGAAGTTCACGCGCTCCTGCCGGAGCTGATCCTGATGGAACATGCCGGCGTAGGCGTGAAGGCCCGTGTCGGGCAGGATGTCCGAGCGGAAAATCCCCTGGTAGTTGAGATTGTGGATGGTGAGCAGGGTGCGCGCGCGGCCGACGTGGGGATCGGCGGCGAACTGCGTCTTCACCATCAGCGGGACGAGCCCGCCCTGCCAGTCGTTGCAGTGGATCACGTCGGGGGCGAAGGCCAGGCGGGCGCAGCTCTCCAGCGCGGCGCGGCACAAGAGGAGGAAGCGCAGGTGCTCGTCGGGATCGGCGGTGTAGATCGCGTGCCGGCCGTAGAGCGGCGGGCAGTGGACGAAATACGTCGCCTCGCCGGGGGCGCGCAGCAGCGCGAAGCGGTAAGTGTGCCGGCCGAGCTGCACGACGTGCTCGGGGAACACCTCCTGGAAGTCGTGCGCCTGCGAGCGCACGCGCGCGTAGAACGGCAGGAACACGCGCACGTCGTGACCGTGCTTGCGCAACGTCTTCGGCAGGGCCGCGGCGACGTCGGCGAGCCCGCCCGTCTTGGCCCAGGGTGCTACCTCCGAGGCGACGAAGAGGACGTTCACGTCACTGTCGCTCCGTTCGCTCGCGTCGCCGCGCGGCTCCGCCTCGCTCGGCTGCGCCTCGCTCGAAGTCGCCTCGTGCGCGGCTCCGCTCGCTCACTTCTGGTCGCTCCGTTCGCTCGCGTCGCCGCGCGGCTCCGCCTCGCTCGGCTGCGCCTCGCTCGAAGTCGCCTCGTGCGCGGCTCCGCTCGCTCACTTCTGGTCGCTCCGTTCGCTCGCGTCGCCGCGCGGCTCCGCCTCGCTCGAAGTCGCCTCGTGCGCGGCTCCGCTCGCTCACTTCTGTTGGCAGGCCGCGACGTCCTTGTCGGTCTTGGCGGCGGTCAGGCACTCCACCTGGTCCTTGCTGGCCGTCGCGCGGCACTTGCGCACGGCGGGCTCGGGATCCGGCGCGTTGGGGCTGTCCGCCAGGCCGCGGATCTTCTGCACGTTGAGCAGGGCGCGGCGGCACTCTTCTTCGCTGGGGCGGCTGCACGCGCACACGAGCAGGAGGGGGACGGCGAATCGCCAGCGCATGGGGGCATCTTACCAGTCCACGGCCGACTGGGCCCGGTCGAGATCCTGCACGGTGTCGATCTCGCGCCAGCGGCCGTCGATGGCGACGGGGGAGACGCGCAGCCCGCCGTCGATGAGGTGCTGGAGGAGGTCGGTGAGGTAGGCGGCGCGGAACGACGGGGCGCGCTGGAACGGCGCGTCGCGCCGGCCGGCATAGGCGGCGCAGAGGTCGCGCCAGGCGGACACGAACGCCGCCGCGCCGGCGTCCGAGACCTTGGCAAGCCCGATGAACTCGCCGAACGCCTCGTCGGCGGGGAGGGCGCGCTTGCCCACCTTGGCGACGCCGCCCGTCGCGTCGAGGGCGACGACCTCCGCCTCGGGGAGCGGGTGGTCGGTGCGGCCGGCGTAGACGTCGCGGAAGGCGCGGTCGACGACGAGGCAGACGTCGCCGTCGGCGGCGGCGAGCGCGGCCATGACGTCGGGCGCGAACACGATGTCGGCGTAGGTGAAGTAGAACGCTTCGTTGAGGAACGCCTCGGCGCAGAACAGGGACTCGAGGATGTTGTTGTCGCGGTAGTCCGGGTTGTCGACGAAGCGGACGCCGGGGCCGAGCTCGCCGCGACGCGCCTCGAGCACGTCGGCGCGGTAGCCGCGCACGACGACGATGTCGGCGGCGCCGTGGGCGCGGAACAGGTCGCACGCCCGCGCGAGCATGGGGCGGCCGACGACGGGCACCAGGCACTTGGGCATCGTGTCCGTGTAGGGCAGGAGGCGGCGGCCCAGGCCTGCGGCGACGACGACGGCGCGGCGGGGGGTCATGTTCTGCCCAGTTTCCACACGATCGCCGCGAAGCAGCGCGCGGCATAGAGCGCGTTGACCGCGGCGTAGGCCCAGAAATAGAAGTCGAGGCGCCCGGGCGGGACGAGCGCGACGAGGAGGATGTAGGAGGGGTAGTGGACCACGAAGCGGGCGGCGCGCTCGGCGAGGCCGACCGCGATGCCGACGGGGCCGCGCAGCTCGCGCAGCGTCGCCGGCTGGCCGTCGTCGGTGGGCGGCGGCGCGCCGTACTCGGGGCGGCGCATGAACGTGGTCATGGACAGGCCGGCGCCGAGGCACGCCATGCCGGCGAGGCCGACGAGGAGGTAGTTCGTGTCGCCTGAGAAGCGCCACAGGCGCGCGGTCACCGAGGCGAACACGAGGAACGCCTTGATCTCGTCCATGAGGAAGTCGAGGTGGTGGCCGACGAGCGAGGTGGTCTTCTTGAGGCGGGCGAGCTGGCCGTCGACGCAGTCGAGGACGAACGACAGCTCGAAGGCGAGCGCGGCGACGACCGCGCCCCCCCAGCCGGGGAGCAACACGAACAGCGCGCAGGACAGCGCGGCGACCACGGTGGCGAGGATCGTGACCTGGTTCGGCGTGACGCGCGTCCCCCGGATCAGGTACACGATCGCCGCGGCGGGGGGCCGGCACACCCACTCGGTCCACAGGTTGATGTCGCGCTTCTTCTTGGACGCGCGATAGATGTCGGCGATCTCGCGGAGCACGGCTCATGCTACATCGTGTTCGTGGACCCTCGCGATTTCGTCGAGCGAATCCGCGCGGGACGCTGTGCCCTCGTGGTGGGCAGGCACATCGAGCCGGCCGAGCTGGCGCGCCTGCCTATCCCGGCGGTGTGGACCACCCGCGACGACGACGCGCTCGCCCACGACGGCCGGCAGGTGCTCAAGCTCCTGGCGGGGATCGCCGACGCGGCGGCGCTGCGGCGCGCGTGGATCCCGCCGTCGGCCGCGCGCGAGCGCGTCGGCCGCGTCTACCGCGAGGGGACGCTCCTGTTCGTCGGCTTCCGCGCCGGGGATCCCGACCTCGCCCTCCTCCTCGACCGGCTGTTCGCCTCGTTCGAGCCGCCCGCCGGCCCGCACCTCGTCGTCGGCGACGTGCCCGACGCGCTCGCCGCCGAGCACGCGCTCGAGCGCGTCCCGCCGCAGTTCCTCGACGCGCTCGCCGACGCCTGCGCCGGCGCGCCCGAGCCGCACGACGACGTCGACGCCTGGTGCGCGCGGCTGGCCGATGACCCCGCCGACGCGGAGGCGCGCGCTGCGCTCGACGCCCTCGCCGAGCGGGCGCGCTCGGACCCCGAGCGGCGCGCCGAGATCCTCCTCGCGCGCGTCGAGGTCGAGCCGGCGCCGGAGGCGCGCGCCGCGCTCCTGCGCCAGGTCGCGGCCACGTTCGCGGCGGAGCCGCGACGGGCGCGGGCGGCGCTGCTCGCGGCGGTGCGCGAGGGCGACGCCGGCGCGCTCGCCGAGGCCGAGCGGCTCGCCGAGACGGACCGGGCCTGGGACGACCTCGTCGCCGAGCTGGCCGAGGTGGTGCGCGACGCCAGGGACGCGGCGTTGTGGAGCCACCTCGGGCGCCTCTACGCCGACAAGCTGCGCCACCCCGGCTACGCCGCCGACTCGTTCCGCGAGGCGCTCAAGCTCGACCCGACCCGGGGGGACGCGCTGCGCGGCCTCGCCGCGATCCAGCGCCGCCAGGAAAAGTGGGGCGAGCTGGCCGAGACGCTGGCGGCGCGCGCGCGGGCGGAGAGGGACCCCGCGGCCTGGCTGGAGCTCGGCGACCTTCACGAGACCGCGCTGCCGCGCGCCGCGGCCGCGATCGACGCCTACGAGCGCGCGCTCGCGGTCGACCCGGCGAACGCGGCGGCGCTGCGCGCGCTGGTGAAGCTCTACGAGCGCGCCGGGCGCGGCGGCGACCACCTGCGCGCGCTGGAGCGCCTCAGCGACGTCGTCCCGTCGGTCGAGCGGCCGGCGCTGTACCGCCGCCTCGCCGCCGAGCTCGAGGATCTGCGCGACGGCGCGCCCCGCGCCGCCGCCGCCTACGAGCGCCTGCTCGAGCTCGAGCCGCGCGCGCCCGACGCGGTGCGCGCGCTGGAGCGGATCTGGCGCGCGGCCGGGCGCTGGGACGCGCTCGCCCGCCTCTACGACGCGGTCGTCCAGCCCGACAGCGCGGCCGATCTGTGGCACCGCGCCGGCGAGACGCAGCGCGCGCTCGGCGACGTCGCGGCCGCGGAGGCGCGCTTCGCCCGCGCCGTCGCCCGCGACCCGGCGCACGCGCCCGCGCTCGTCGCGCTCGCCGACATCGCCCGCGGACGCGGCGATCTGGCCCGCGCGGTCACGCTCTACCTCGACGCCGAGCGGCGGACCCCGAGCCGGCTGGAACGCGCGGCCCTCCTGTGGCGCGCGGCCGGCCTCCGGCGCGAGCTGGGGCAGGACGCCGCCGATCTGGCGGCGCGCACGCTCGAGCTCGACCCCGATCACGTCGAGGCCGGGCGCATCGTCGCCCCCGTCTGGGTCGACGCCGGTCGCCACGCCGACGCGCGGCCGGTGCTCGAGATGCTCCTCCGCAAGGACCCCGCCCCGCGCTGGCACGCGCTCTACGGCCGCGTCGCCGAGGCGGTGGGCGACGCGGCCGCCGCCGCCGAGCACTGGGCGGCCGCCGAGGGCGTGGAGGCGACCGTCGGGCTCGGGCGCGCGCTGCAGGCTCTCGGGCAGGGCGACGCCGCCGAGGAGCGGCTGCGCGACGCGGCCGCGCGTCCCCTCGCCCCCGCGCTGCAATCCGACGTGTGGCGGCGCATCGCCGCCCTGGCGCGCGCGCGCGGCGACGCGGCCGCCGCCGAGGAGGCGCTGCTCTCCGCGCTTCCCGCCGCCGGCGACGATCGCGCGCGCGTCCTCGAGGAGCTCGGCGACCTGCGCGCCCAGCGCGGGGACGCCGGCGCCGCGCTGCGCAGCTACGAGGAGGCGCTCGCGCTGCGGCCCCGCCACGGCGTCCTCCATCACAAGGTCCTCGAGATCCACACCGCCGAGCGAGACTGGCGCCGGGCGCTGGCCGCGCTCGACCGCCTCATCGAGCGCGAGGACGATCGCGCCGTCCGCGGCGAGTACCTCTACGCCGCGGGGCGCATCGCCGAGACCGAGCTCGACGAGGACGGCGCCGCCCTCCTCTACTACCAACGCGCGGCCGAGGACGGCCAGTCGAAGTCCCTCGCCGGCGTGGAGCGGCTGGCGACGGCGCGCGGCGACTGGCGCGGCCTCGCCCGCGCCTACCGCCAGGAGCTCAAGCGCCACCCCCAGAACGCCGCGCTGTGGCGCAAGCTCGGCGACGTCCTGTGGCACAGGCTCGACGAGCGCGACGCCGGGGTATCGGCGCACGAGGCGGCCGCCGCGCTCGAGCCCGAGGACCTCGCCGGCCACGATCGCATGGCCCGGCTCTACGTCGAGGCCGGGCCGGCGTGGTCCGACAAGGCCGTCGTCGAGCTGCAGACCCTGCTCCGGGCGACGCCCGAGCGCGACGACGTCTACCCGCTGCTCGCACGCCTTTACGCCGACGCCGGCCGCCGCGACGAGGCCTACTGCCTGGCCGAGGTGCTCGTCCTCCTCGGCCAGGCCGGCGACGCGGAGCGCGCCCGCGCCGAGGCGCTGCGGCCGCGCGCGCTGCCGCGCGTCGCCCGCGCCCTCGACGACGAGACGTGGGCGCGCATCCAGCATCCGCGCGAGGATCGGGCGCTCGGCGGCGCGCTGGCCGCATTCGCCGCGGCGCTCGCCGGCACCGTCGCCGAGACCCGCGCCTCGCTCAACGTCAAGGAGCCGGGCGCCCACCCCATCTGCGATTACGCGGCCGCCGCCCTCGGCGTCGCCCCGGCGCCGGAGGTGCACATCCGCCCCGGCCTCGCCGCGCCCCACGCGGCCCACATCGACGACCACGGCCGCCTCGTCGCGGCGCTGCTCGTCCCGCCGCCCGCGGGCGACCCCGCGCGCGACCCCGCGCGCGACCCCGCGCGCGACATCGACGCCGCGTTCCCGCTGGCGAAGCTCCTCGCGCTGTTCCGGCCGGAGCGCTATGCCATCGTCGCGCTCGGGACGGTCCCCCGCCTGGAGGCGGCGGTCGCCGCCGCGCGCGCGGCGTGCGGTCTCACCCCCGCGGCCGGCGCGGCGGACAAGCTCGCCGCCCGCCTGCACCGGACCGTCCCGGCGGCGGCGCGCGAGCACGCGGCGGTGCTGCTGGGGCGCGTGTCGTCGGACGTCCTCACCTGGGTGGGCGCCGCCGACCTCACCGCGAACCGCGCGGGGCTGCTCGTGTGCGGCAGCCTGCCCGCCGCGGCGCGCGCGGTCGCCACCGAGAAGGGCGCGCTCACCTCCTTGTCGGCGCGCGACCGCCTCCTCGACCTGGTGGCCTTCGCCGCCTCCGAGGAGTACTTTGTTGCCCGCAAACGGCTGGGCATCGACGTGGGAGCGACCTCGACATGAAGCGTGCATCCGGCGTGCCGGCGTGTATCGATGCGGCGGATCGCGATTGAGCTCGTGGTGCTCGCCGCGGCGTGCGGCGGCGCGGCGCGGCCCGCGGCGCGGACCGATGCGACCGCGTTCGCCGCGCCCGAGCCGCTGGTGCCCGCCGACCTCGTCGGGCGCGACTGGCTGGAGGCGGTGCACCGCGCGTTCCACCCCCGCTGGGTGGAGAGCTTCCTCCAGCAGGCGCGCACGCTCCTCCCCGCGTCGCATCCGGTGAACCAGCCGGGGCTCGCGGTGACGCTCCGCGTGGCGGTCGCGCCGTCCGGCGCGGTCGCCGTCACGACGGCGCGGTCGAGCGGCGTGGCCGAGCTCGACCAGGCGGCGCGCGAGGTGGTGACGGCGAGCTCGCCGCTGCCGCCCCCGCCCGAGGATCTGCGCTCCGACGACGGCAACGTCTACGTCGAATGGCGCTTCGCCGTCGACGCCCGCCGGGACGGCGTGGCCGGCGCGCGCATCGATCGCCGGCGCTACGAGGTCGCGCGGGCGGTGCCGCTCCTGGTCGGCCGCGGGCGCGTCGGCGAGGCGCTGGAGCGGATCGCCGAGGAGCCGGCGAGCGCCGAGGGCGTCGCGCTGGCGCGGGACGTGGCCGGCGCGATCCTCGAGCGCGCCCTGCTCGACGCGCGCGAGCCGGGGCTGCGCGTCGAGGCGGCGGAGGCGATCGGCGCGGCGGGGTGGCGCCGGGCGGCGCCGGCGCTGCGCCGGCTGGCGCAAGACGCGCCGGACCTGGCGCTGCAGACGGCGGCGATCCGCGCGCTGGGCGCGCTGGGCGACCATGATTCGGCGGCCTTGCTCAAGGACGTGACGGCGCGCCTGGCGGGGGAGCGGAGCGCCGCGGCGGCGGCGGCGCTCGCGGCGATGGGCGAGTCGGCGGCGGTGTGGCGCGTCGTCGAGCCCGCGCTGGCGGGGGCGGGGCCGGGGAAGGAGCAGCGCCTCGCCGCGCTGGCGGCGCTCGCCACGGTGGGGGAGAAGCGGAGCGTCGCGCCGCTCGCCGCGGTGCTGGCCGACCGGCGCGCCCCCAAGGCGGAGCGCGTCGCCGCGGCGACCGCGCTGGGGGCGGCGGCCGACGACGCCGCGGCGGGGGCGCTGCGCGGGGCGCTGGCCGACGGCGACGCCGCCGTGCGCGCCGCCGCGGCCGGGGGCCTGGCGGAGGCGGCCGACCGCGGCGTGCGGTCGCGGCCGCTGCTCGCGGCGGCGATCGCGCTCATCGCCGACCGCGATCCGCGCGTGCGCGTGGCGGCGGTGACCGCGGCGGCGCGGCTCGATGCCCGCCGCGCGGCGCCCGACGTCCTCCGCGCCAGCCGGGGCGCGGACCCCATGGTGCGGGCGGCGTGCGCGCGCGGGCTGGCCGACGTCCCCGGCGCCGAGGCGTTGCAGGCGTTGCTCCGCCTGGCGGAGGCGGGTGCCGCGGACGTGCGCCAGGCGGCGGTGTCGGCGCTGGCGGCGCGCCCCGAGCCGGAGGCCCGCGAGGCCGCGGCGCGCCGCGCCGGCGACGACGACGTGCGGGTGCGGGCCGCCTCGGCGGCGGCGCTCGACGGGGCGCAGCTGCGCCAGGCGCTGCTCGCCGACGCCTCCCCCGAGGTCCGCTCGGCCGGGCTCGCCGCGCTCCTCGCCCGCGAGGGCTTGCTGTCCGGGCTGCCCGATGCCCTGCGCCTGCTCGGCGGCGCCGGCGGAGCCCGCGAGCGGCTGCTGCTGGCGTCGGCGTTCCTCGGGGCAACCCGCGAGGGCCGGGTCCAGTCCAAGCGATGACCTCTGCTATGCTTGCACGGGTGAGATCGGCGCTGGTCCTGGCTTGCGGCATCCTCCTCGGGGGCGGCGCGGCCGCGGCGACCGAGATCGCGACGGGCCGCCCCGCCGACGTGCGCGGGACGTCGGTCGAGTTGGTGACCATCCCGGGCGGCACTTTCATCCAGGGGGTGGACCTCATCGAGATCAACGACCTGCGCGGCGCGTGCCGCGCCGAGCATTTCGGCGTATCGACCGTCCTGTGCGAGAAGGACGATTTCTTCTACAAGCTCCTCGGCCGCACGCGCGAGGTGTACCTGTCGGCCTACGCGATCGATCGCTACGAGGTCTCGGTGCGCCAGTACCGCGCCTGCGTGACCGCCGGCGGATGCGACCGCCTGCCGCTCGTGTCGGGCGACACGCGCGGCCTGCTCGACGAGCTGCCCATGGCCAACGTGACGTGGCACGAGGCGCGCGACTATTGCCGCTGGGCGGGCGGCCGTCTGCCCACCGAGGCGGAATGGGAGAAGGCCGCCCGCGGCATCGACGGGCGGCGCTGGCCGTGGGGAATGACCGACGGCGACGCGCGCGCGAACCGCGGCCAGGCCGCCGCTCCGGTCGTGTGGACGTTCAACTTCGGACTGCACGAGTGGGTGCCCGACTACGTGCCCGACCCGCGCGACGGCACGTCGGGCCCGAGCGCCCCCGGCGCCTATCCCTGGGGCGCGAGCCCCTACGGCGTGCAGGACATGTCCGGGAACGTCGCGGAGTGGGTCGAGGATTTTCTCGGCGACGTGGGCTACGCCGGCCTCTCGCCCATCAACCCGCTCAACACCGTGCCCGGGCGCTTCGGCTGGCGCGCGGTCCGCGGCGGCGCCTACGACGAGCCGCACTATCTCAGCCGCACGTACGTGAGGAGCGCGGCCGACCCGGGCAACCGGTCGCCCAGCCGCGGCTTCCGCTGCGTGCGCGATATGTTATAGACGGAGCCCCATGTTCCGGTTCGCGTGTGTCTTCGGGTTGTGTCTCGCGCTGGTCGGCTGCAGCAAGCAGGGGGAGGGCGACCGCTGCCAGGTCGACGCCGACTGCGACGTCAACCTCACCTGCTCGATCAACACCATGACGTGCATCCTAAGCGCATCGTCGTCGCCGGACGCGGCCCCCGCGATCGATGCGCCGATCCCCGACGCGCGACCGGCCGATGCGCCGGTCCCTGACGCGCCCCAGCCCGATGCGAGCTAGGTCACCGTCGTCGTCGTCATCGTCGTCGTGATCGTGGTCGCCCACGTGATCGTGGTCGGCGACGGCGACGTGGACGTGGCCGATCGCGCGTGATCGGCCACGTCGCCGTCGCCGTCGCCGTCAACGCCCACGTCGCCGTCCACGTCCGCGTCCACGTCCACGTCCAGTCGCCATCCACGCAGACGCGCCAGCTTCACTCCGGCATCGCCTGGAACCGCACGCCCACGACCTCGAGCTCGCGCTGCCCCTTCGGCGTGCGCACGCGCACCGTGTCGCCCACCACACGGCCGATGAGCGCGCGCGCCACCGGGGCGCTCACCGAGATCAGCCCCAGCTTGATGTCCGCCTCGTCCTCCCCGACGATGCGGTAGGTCGTCTCCTCCGCCGTCTCGGTGTCGGCGACCGTCACCGTCGCGCCGAAGACGACGCGGTCCCCCGACAGGCGCGCCGGGTCGATGACGTCGGCGAGCGCGAGCTTGGCCTCGAGGTCGCGGATGCGCCCCTCGACGAACGCCTGCCGCTCCTTGGCCGCGTCGTACTCCGCGTTCTCCGACAGGTCGCCGTGGCCGCGCGCCACCTCGATCGCCTTGATCGCGGCCGGGCGCTCGACGTCCTTCAGCCGCTTCAGCTCCTCCTTGAGGCGGATCTGTCCGCGCGGGGTCATCGGGATCTTGTCAGCCATGACGGTGATACTCCTGTAGCGAGCGTACGTCGGCGGCGCCGGCGCGCTCGGCGGCGATCGCCGCCACCGCCGCCTGCGCACCGCGCAGCGTGGTGAAGTAGGAGATGCCGCGGGTGAGCGCGGTGCGCCGGATCGAGAACGAATCCTTGATCTCCTGCGGGCCGGCGGTCGTGTTCACCACCATGTCGATCTCGCCCGCGGCCAGGAGGTCCACGCAGTCCGGCTTCCCCTCGTTCACCTTGTTGGTGACGTCGCAGGGGAGCCCGGCCGCGCGCAGGAACTCGGCCGTCCCGCGCGTCGCCACCAGCGCGAAGCCGAGGTCGAGCAGCCGTCGCGCCACGTCGACCAGCCCGGGCTTGTCCTCGCGCTTGACCGACAGGAACGCGCGCCCGCGCTCCGGCAGCGCGTTCCCGGCGGCGAGCTGGGCCTTGGCGAACGCTCCGGCGAAACCGGGCGCGATGCCCATCACCTCGCCGGTCGATCGCATCTCCGGTCCGAGGATCGTGTCCACCCCCGGGAACTTCGCGAACGGAAACACCGACTCCTTCACCGCGACGTGCGGGATGTCCGTTTCGCGCACGCCCAGCTCGGCGAGCGTCTTCCCCGCCATCACCCGCGCCGCGATGCGCGCCAGCGGCACGCCGGTCGCCTTGGACACGAACGGCACGGTGCGCGACGCGCGCGGGTTCACCTCGAGGACGTAGACCGTGCCGTCCTGCACCGCGAACTGCGCATTCATCAGGCCGACGACGCCCAGCTCGAGCGCGATCGCCCGCGCCTGGGCCTTGATCTCGGCGACGATCGCCGGCGGCAAGGTGTAGGGCGGCAGCGCGCACGCCGAGTCGCCGGAGTGGATCCCCGCCTCCTCGATGTGCTCCATGAGCCCGCCGATCACCGCCTCGCGCCCGTCGGCCACGCAGTCGACGTCCACTTCCACCGCGTCGCGCAGGAACTCGTCGACGAGGAGCGTGCGGTGCTCCGGCGACGCGTCGCCCCGGGCGACCGCGGTCCGCGCCAGGTACTCGGCCAGCCCGGCCTCGTCGTGGACCGTCTCCATCGCCCGCCCGCCGAGCACGTACGACGGCCGCACCATCACCGGGAAGCCGATGCGCCGCGCCACGCCCAGCGTCTCCTCGGCGCTCTTGGCCACACCCCAGCGGGGGGCGCGCAGGCCGAGCTTGGCCACCAGCTCGCCGAAGCGCTCGCGGTCCTCGGCGCGGTCGATGGCGTCGGCGCTCGTGCCCAGGAGCCTGACCCCCGCCTGCGCCAGCGGCACGGCCAGCCGCAGCGGCGTCTGCCCGCCGAACTGGACGATCACCCCGTCGGGCTTCTCCACGTCGATGATGTTGAGCACGTCCTCGCGCGTGAGCGGCTCGAAGTACAGCCGGTCGGACGTGTCGTAGTCCGTCGACACCGTCTCCGGGTTGCAGTTGACCATGATGGTCTCGAACCCGTCGGCGCGCAGCGCCTGCACCGCGTGCACGCAGCAGTAGTCGAACTCGATCCCCTGGCCGATGCGGTTGGGGCCCCCGCCGAGGATCATCACCTTCTTGCGGTCGGTCGGCTGCGCCTCGCACTCCGACTCGTAGGTGGAGTAGAGGTACGGCGTCCGCGCCTCGAACTCGGCGGCGCAGGTGTCGACGCGCTTGTACACCGCGCGCACGCCGGCGGCGAGGCGCGCCCGGCGCACCTCGTCCTCGGTCGCGCCCGCGAGCGCGGCGATGCGCCGATCGGAAATGCCGAGGCGCTTGAATTCGCCGAGGTCGGCGATCGCCGCCAGCGACCCCGCCGCGCGGATGCGTTCCTCGGCGAGCGCCAGGTCGCGCACGCGCGCCAGGAACCACGGGTCGATGGCGGTGAGCTGGAACGCCCGCTCGACGGGCAGGCCGAGCTGGAACGCCCGCCCCAGCTCGAGCAGCCGATCGGGGGTGGCGGTAGCGATCCGCCGCTCGAGCTCGTCCAGGTCGTCGGGCAGCTTGGCATCGAAGCCGAACCGCCCCATCTCCAGCGAGCGCACCGCCTTGCCCAGCGCCTCGCGGAAGCTGCGCCCGATCGCCATGATCTCGCCCACCGACTTCATCTGCGGGCCGAGGAGGGGCTCGGCGCCGGGGAACTTCTCGAACGCGAAACGCGGCACCTTCACCACCACGTAGTCGATCGTCGGCTCGAATGACGCCGGCGTCTCCTTGGTGATGTCGTTCGGCACCTCGTCGAGCGTGTAGCCCACCGCCAGCTTGGCGGCGATCTTGGCGATGGGGAATCCGGTCGCCTTGGACGCGAGCGCCGAAGAGCGCGACACGCGCGGGTTCATCTCGATGACGACCTGCCGCCCCGAGCGCGGGTCCACCGCGAACTGGATGTTCGACCCGCCGGTGGCGACGCCGATCTCGCGGATGACGGCGACCGACGCGTCGCGCATCCGCTGGTACTCCTTGTCGGTGAGCGTCATCGCCGGGGCCACGGTGATCGAATCGCCGGTGTGCACGCCCATGGGGTCGAAGTTCTCGATCGAGCAGATGATGACGACGTTGTCCTTGCCGTCGCGCATCACCTCGAGCTCGTACTCCTTCCACCCGAGCACCGATTCCTCGACCAGGACCTCGCCGCGGGGCGACTGCCGCAGGCCCCAGGCGATCTTGTCATCGAGCTCGGCGGGCGTCGCCGCGATCGCCGCCCCCGAGCCGCCCAGGGTGAACGACGGGCGGAGGATTGCGGGGAAGCCGATCTCCTTCGTCGCCGCGCGCGCCTCGTCGATCGAGCGCACGTAGCGCGAGCGCGGCACGTCGAGGCCGATGCGCGCCATCGCCTGCTTGAACAGGTCGCGGTCCTCGGCCTTCTCGATCGCGGCCACGGAGGCCCCGATGAGCTCGACGCCGTGCCGGTCCAGGACGCCGGCCCTGGCCGCGGCCACGGCCAGGTTGAGCGCGGTCTGCCCGCCCAGCGTGGGCAGGAGCGCGTCGGGGCGCTCCTTCGCGATGATCCGCTCCAGCACGTCGACCGTCAGGGGCTCGACGTACGTCGCGTCCGCCAGCTCCGGGTCGGTCATGATCGTGGCCGGGTTGGAGTTCACGAGCGCGACGCGGAAACCCTCCTCCTCGAGCGCCTTCACCGCCTGCGTGCCCGAATAGTCGAACTCGCACGCCTGGCCGATGACGATCGGGCCCGACCCGATGAGGAGGATCGAGCGAAGGTCGGTACGCTTGGGCACCTACTTGCCTTTCTTCACCAGCTTGTCGTGCTGCATGGCGAACTCGGGGACGTCGCCGCCGAGGAGCTTCTGCACCGCCTCTTTCTCCTCGGTGACGCGCCAGCCGACCTGGGCGAGGAGCTCGCCGATGCGCACCTTGATGCGACGCGACTCCTCCGCCGGGCGGACGATCGCCTGGAGCAGCGGCAGGCGCGCGACCTCCTCCAGCTTGGGGTCCTCGGTCTGGTGGGCGAGCGCCTCGACGGCGGCGAAGCGCACCCCCTCGTCGAAGTCGCCGAGGTAGGGGACGATGCGACGCGCCGTCTCCCCCGGCGGGGCCTTGTGGTACTCGCCGAGGAAGGTCAGAAACTGGATCTTCTTGTCCGGGTCGCGCGTGTAGCCCGGCTCCTCGCGCGCGGCGAGCTCATCGATGATCGCGAGCATCGTATCGGCGGGGGCGACGCGGTCCAGGACCGACAGCGAGTGCGACACCGTCTCGGCCGCGAGGATGAACTTGCGCACCGCGGGGATCGCGCGCTCGCCGAATCCCGCCAACGTATCGGCGACCCACTGCTTTTCGGTCTCGTCCTGGATGGTCTTGTCGTACACGAACGAAAAGCGCCGGCACAGGCCGTAGAGCGCCTCGTCGCTGCCGTCCTCGCGGAGCTTCTCCATGGCCGCGAACCGGTCCTCCGACTGCGCGAACTTGTCCGCGGTCTTCTTGATGTGGCGTTCGAGGGCGCCCTTCTTGCGGCCCTCCTTGCTGAGGAGGTCGAAAATGCCCATGGCGCAGCGGGTATAGCCGACCGGGCGGGAACGTTCAATCACATGGCGTCGATTTGTGGGGGCGCGTCGATGGCCGGAGGCGGCGCGTCGATGGGGGGCGGGGCGTCGATGGGCGGCGGCGCGTCTATGGGTGGCGGCGGCGGCGCGTCGATCGCCGGCGGCGCATCGATCATCTCCGGCGCGTCGATCGCGACCGGCACGTCGGCGACCGGGGCGTCGACCGTCGGCTCGTTGCAGCTGCCCACGGGCGAGCCATTTTCCACGAGGTGGCAGCGATTGTCGGCCGCCACGCAGCTGTAGTCGGTCGGGCACTCGCCGTTTTGCCCACACAGGAAGCCGCACCGCGCCTTGGGCTTGCTGAAGCAGGCGACGGCGAGAAGGAGCAGGCAGGGCCCGGCCCGGCGCATCAGAATCTCCCCACCACGCCCGCCGTTCCCGGGCCGAGGAACGGCTGGATGCTCACGTTTCCCTTGTCCTTTTCGGGCACCTTGCGGCCGCTCGTCGCGTCCACGATGAAAAAGATCGTCGCGGCGGTCGCGAACGCGCCGGCGCCGATGAAGGCGATCAGGGAGTAACGATTGAGCTTGTCACCCTCATCCACCTTGGAGTCGTAGTCCTGCTTGGTCGAGCCGGTGTAGGCGTGCGGCTGCCCCGTGGTGGGATCGCGGAAGTCGAGCAGGCGCTGGATGTCTTCCTCGCGGGCCTGCGCCGAGGTCGCGAGCACGGCACCGGTGGTGATGGCGACCGCGGTGAGGCCGACCGAGATCCACGCGGCGGTGCGCCAGCTGCGCGATTCCTCCTCGACGAAGGAAGGCGGCGTGGGAGGGATCGCGGTCGCCTCCGGCGGCGCGGGCGCCTTGGCGTCGGGCAGGGCCGGCGCGGGCGCGGGTGCCGGCGCGGGCGGCGCGGGGGGTGCGGGCGGCGCGTCGAGCTTCTCGATCTTCTTTCTGATTTCGTCGGCGTCCGGGGCTTTCGCGACCTCGTTCAGGTAGCGGCGGTAGTAGATGGCCGCCTCCATGCCGCGCCCGCCCTGCTCGTAGGCGGCCCCGATCTGCTTGAACATCGCGGGGTCCTTGGACAGGTCGTAGGCCTGGACGAACTCGCGGACCGCGCGGTCGGTGTCCTTCTTGGCGAGCGCGTCCTTGCCCAGAAGATAATGACGCTTGGCGGCTTCGGTGTCTCGAGGCTGGGCCAGCGCTGCGGCCGCCGACATCATCGTCAAGCCAACGACGACTACAAGTGTCCGCATGGCGGCGAGATTTTAGCGCAAGGCCCCATCCGGCGATATATAAAGACCCGCAGTTTTACGGCCATGGCGAAAATCGAACGAGTCAGGAACATCGGGATCGTGGCGCACATCGACGCCGGCAAGACCACGGTCACCGAGCGCTTCCTCTTCTACAGCGGACGCATCCACAAGATCGGCGAGGTCCACGAGGGCGACACGCAGATGGACTGGATGCCGCAGGAGCGCGAGCGCGGGATCACGATCACCGCGGCCACCACGGTGCTGGTGTGGCGCGGGCACGAGATCCACCTGATCGACACGCCCGGGCACGTGGACTTCACGATCGAGGTCGAGCGGTCGCTGCGGGTGCTGGACGGCGCCGTGGTCGTGTTCTCGGCCGTGGACGGGGTCGAGCCGCAGTCGGAGACGGTGTGGCACCAGGCGGACAAGTTCCGCGTGCCGCGCGTGGCGTTCGTCAACAAGATGGACCGGGTGGGGGCGGATTTCCCCGCGGTGGTGACGCAGATCGCCAAGCGGCTGGGCGCCAAGCCGGCGCCGATCGTGCTGCCCATCGGGGCCGAGGACCGTTTCGAGGGCATCGTCGATCTCGTGCGCATGCGGGCGGTGAGCTTCACCGGGGAGGAGGCGGACGCGCCGGTCGAGGGCGACATCCCGTCCTCGCTGGAGGGCGAGGCGCGCGCGGCGCGCGAGCACCTGCTCGAGGCGGTCGCCGACGTGGACGACGGGATCGCCGAGAAGTTCCTCGACGGCCACACGATCGAGGCGGACGAGCTCAGGAAGGCGATCCGGCGGGCGACGACCGCGGTCCGGCTGGTGCCGGTGCTGGCCGGCGCGGCGCTGCGCAACAAGGGGATCCAGCCACTTCTCGACGCCGTTGTGGATTACCTGCCCTCGCCGGTCGACGTGCCGCCCGTCGAGGGCATCGATCCCAAGCACCCGGAGACGAAGGTCCGCCGGCTTCCCGACGACAAGGCGCCGTTCGCGGCGCTCGCGTTCAAGGTCGCGATGGACGAGGGGCGCAAGGTCGTGTACCTGCGCGTGTTTTCGGGGACGCTGCGCCCGGGCGACGACGTCCTCAACGTGCGCGTCAAGCAGAACGAGAAGATCTCGCGGCTGTTCCAGGTGCACGCCGACAAGCGCGAGCGGATCGACAAGGCGGGCGCCGGCATGATCGTGGCGGCGATGGGGCTCAAGCACGCCACCACCGGCGACACGCTGTGCGCGCCCGCGGCGCCGATCCTCCTCGAGCGCATCGACACCTACGAGCCGGTGATCAGCGCGGCGATCGAGCCGGAGACGCTCGTGGACAAGGAGCGTCTGGACCTGGCCTTGGCCAAGATGCAGGAGGAGGACCCGACGTTCCGCGTCCATGAGGACGCGGAGACCGGGCAGACGATCATCCGCGGCATGGGCGAGCTCCACCTCGACGTGATCGTCGACCGGATGACGCGCGAGTACGGCGTCAAGGCGCGCGCCGGCAAGCCGCAGGTCGTGTTCCGCGAGACGGTGGCGCGCTCGGCCGAGGCGGAGGGGAAGTTCGAGCGCCGGCTGGAGGACGAGGAGATCTACGGCAAGGCCAAGGTGCGCGTGGCGGCGCGGCCGCGGCACGCGGGAAACACGTTCCGCGCGGCGCTGCCGGAGTTTCCGCCCACGCCGCCGAACCTGGTCCAGGCCGCGCTGGACGGGGTGCGCGAGGCCTCGCAGGCCGGGCCCGCCGGCGGCTATCCGCTGGAGGACATCGAGGTGACGGTGCTCGCGATCGAGACGCGCGACGGGGCGGCGCCGGAGGTGGGGACGAAGATCGCCGCGTCGAACGCGTTCCGCGCGGCGTGCCGCGACGCCGGGCCGTCGCTCCTGGAGCCGATCATGGCGGTGGAGGTCGTCGTGCCGGAGGAGTTCCTGGGCCCGGTGATCGGCGACCTCAACCAGCGGCGCGGGCGGATCGAGGACGTGTCGATGCGCGGCGTGAACAAGACCATCCAGGCGAAGGTGCCGCTGCAGCAGATGTTCGGGTACTCGACGGATCTGCGCTCGCTGTCGCAGGGGCGCGCGACGTACACGATGCAGTTCGCGGAGTACGACACCGCGCAGGCGGGGTGAGCGTGCGCGTATCGCTCGCCCGGGGAAGATCCAGGTCATCGCACCGGCGCGGTGACCCGTTTTCGCGGCCTCGCGCGGCGCCCCCACGTGAGGGGTGACGCTCGGTGCGGGCCGGTGGACGGTGCCGCGACCTCAGGTGTTGGATCCTGACGTGCCGCGACTGTGCCGCGACACACCGCGGCCCCCCGAGCAGAGAGGCAACCCGCACGGTCCGGGCGGACAACTTCGGCGGGTGTTGCGAGCACGCGCTGCGCGCGCCCACGTGAGGGTTTCGACAGGCAGACGCTCGGTGCGGCCTGTGGACGGTTGCCGCGACTTGTGGACGGCCGCCCCGCCTAGAGTTGAAAAAAATCCCCCGCCCCCCGATCAGAGAAGCGACGCGCACGGTCCCGGCGGACAATTCGGCGGGTGTTGCGAGCACGGCGCCGCGCGCCCCCACGTGAGGGGTGACTGGCGACCAGGCCCCCGGCTCCGCGCGAGCGTCTACCTACCTGCGCGGCCCCGCCCCCATTTCGGCATATATTGGGGGGGGCGGGGGCTTTTCTCTCTCTGCCAGCTGCAGCAACCTGTGGGCGGTGTGCGCAACCGCGACCGCGGGCAGATATCGCGGTCGCGCGAATGTCGTGCGGAAGCGGTTGTGCAAGCGCCGGTGGGCGGCCGCTCGAGCGCAACGCGCGCACCGCGGCGGCCGTCCACGGGCGCGTCACCGCCCACAGGCACCGCGCGCAACGCGGACCGACGGACGAGTACTCGTCCGCCGCGTGGTTCGACGGCTGGGACGTGCCGCCGACCCAGCCCGCGGCCGAGCCGCCGGTCGCGCCCGCGCGCACCTGGCTCCTCACGGTGGGTTGGCGCGACAGGGGCGGCGGCCCGATCGGCCGCGCCGAGATGCCGTCGAGCTGACTCAGTACCGACTCGTCACGATCACCTCGGCCACCTCGCCGCGGCGATCGGCCCGGCTGTTCACGGCGCGGCTGCACCATACCCGATCGATGCGGAAGCCGGCGTAGAGGCGCCGCACCAGCGGCGTGTCGCTGTTCGACAGCATCACCGCGCAGCCGCGGCCGGCCAGCTCGCGGAACGCGCGCGCGAGTCGCTCCTGGTCGGCCAGCCCGAAGCGGCCGGCGGTGTAGCCGGTGAAATCCGCGGTCGCCCCGACGGGCACGTAGGGCGGATCGAAATACACGAAGTCTCCCGCGTCCGCCTCGTCGAGCACCGCCTCGAACGGGCGCGCGAGGAGCGCGCGGCCGCGCAGCGCGCCCGCCGCGGTGTGCAGCGCCGCGGCGTCGAGGATCGCCGGCCGCTCGTAGCGGCCCATCGGCACGTTGAACTCCCCCTGGCTGTTCACCCGCCACAGGCCGTTGTAGCAGGTCTTGTTGAGATAGATGAACGTCGCCGCCCGCTCGGCCGACGTCGCCTCGCGCATCCCCGCGTTCCACGCGTCGCGCACGTCGTAGTAGTACTCGCGGCGGTGGCGCGCGCGGTGCCGCACCAGCGCGTCGATCACATCGTCGACCTCGTCGCGCACGGCGCGGTAGCACTCGATCAGCGCCTCGTTGCGGTCCGACAGCGTCGCCTCGACCGGCCGCAGGCGAAAGAACAGCGCCCCGCCGCCCATGAACGGCTCGAAATAGCGCCCGAAGCTCGTCGGCGCGCGCGCGCACAGCTCGTCGAGGAGCTTCGATTTCCCGCCCGCCCATTTGACGATCGGGGCGGGCGCGGCGCGGCGGAGGAGGGCGGGGGCCATGCGGCCATGCTCGTGGCCGACGATCGCGGGGGCAAATTTTCGGCCGGCTTCCTGGCGTTTTTCGACAAACGTTCGTAAGGTGGTCTCCATGGTGCGACGCGTGATCGCGGGCGCGCTGCTTGTCCTAGCTTACGGCGCATGCGGATCGGACGTCGACGACCGCCCCGCGACGTTCACGTACATCCACGCCGCGATCCTCGTCCCCAACTGCACGACCTCGGGCTGCCACTCGGCCCAAGCGCAGATCGGCGGCATCGTCCTCGAGCAACGCGAGCAGTCCTACGTCTACCTGACGCTGGAGCGGTTCGTCCTCCCCGGGCAGCTCCACAACTCGCCGCTCCTCAAGCTCCTGCGCGGGCGCGAGATCTGGAAGATGCCCCCCGACCAGGCGATTCCCGAGGCCGACATCCGCCTGATAGAGAAATGGATCCTCGCCGGAGCCAAGGACGACTGATGCGCGCGCTCGCCCTTCTCGTTGCGCTCGCCCCGGCCGTCGCCGGCGCCTACCCGCAGTTCCAGTTCCAGACCGGCGCGGTGCGCTGCAACCAGTGCCACTTCGCGCCCGCCGGCGGCGGCCTCATCAACGGCTACGGCCGCGAGGAGGCGGGGGATACGATCTCGCTCGGCGGCGACGGCAGCTTCCTCCACGGCCTGTGGACCCCGCCGTCGTGGCTCGCCCTCGGCGGCGACGTCCGCCTCGCCGGCGTCCTCAACAACGTGGGCGCGGACTTCGGCACCGAGGTCGAGGCCTTCCCCATGCAGGCCGACTTCTACGCGCGCGCGGCGGTCGGCGCGTTCTCCGCGTACGTCAAAGTGGGCTACCGCGGCACGCCCCGGTCCGACACGGCCCCGCCATTCTCGCGCCTCGTGTCGCGCGAGCACACCCTCACGTTCCGCCCCGATCCGGTCGGCCCCTACGTCCGCGTCGGCCGGTTCTTCGCCCCCTACGGGCTGCGCGTCGTCGAGCACCTCACGTTCATCCGCCGCTACCTCGGATTCAGCACCCTCGAGGAGACCTACGGCCTCTCGGGCGGGTACGTCAGCGACGACTGGGAGCTCCACGCGACGGCGTTCGTGCCGAGCTTCTCCCGACCCGTCGGCTACCGCGAGAAAGGCGGCGCCGCCTACTTCGAGACGCGACTCGGCCTCGCGGCGATCGGCGCCCAGGCGCGCGCCGGCTTCGCCGACATCGAGAACCGGCTCCAGGCCGGCGTCGTCGGCAAGTACCTCGTCGAGGGGCCGAACATCCTGCTCCTCGGCGAGCTCGACGTCGTGCGCCAGCACTTCACCGATGCCGACGCGTCGCGCGCCCAGCTCGTCGGCTATCTGGGCGCGTCGACCTTCCTCGTGCGCGGGCTCATGGCCCAGCTCGTCCTCGAGCGCTACGACGAGGATCTGGCCGTCAAGGGCGTCGCGCGCACCGCGTTCGGCGCGTCGCTGCAGTGGTTCTTCCACGCCCATTTCGAGGCCTACCTCTACGGGCGCTGGGTCGTCGACGGCTCGGGATCCGCCGACGGGGCGTCGTCGAAGCTCGTCATGCTGCAGGTGCATTACTACCTATGACGCGACGCGCGCTCCTCCTCGGTCTCCTCGCGGCGTGCGGCGGCAGCGCCCCCACGGTGCCGACGTGGGTCGCCGACGTGGAGCCGATCCTGTCGGCCAACTGCGTCCGCTGCCACTACCAGCCGAGCGCCGCGCCGACGGGGTTTCGGCTCGACGTCTACGACGACACCACCGTCGGGACGCGCACGATCCGCGGCGCCAAGAGCATGGCGGAGTTCGTGTCGGCCAAGGTCGATGCCGGCGATCATCCCCCCGTCGGACCCTCGCTCGACAAGCGCCAGAAGGACATCCTTCGCAACTGGGCGAGGAACCGCGCGCTCGGCTCCCACGCGACGAATCATCCCCCCACCGCCACGCTCGAGGGGACGCTCGCCGCCGCGGGCATCACGCTGATCGTGGCCGACGCCGACGATGATCCCGTGATCGGCAAGCTCACGTTCGGCGCCGGGGCCGGAGACGTCATCCCCCCCGAGCTTCACGAGGGGCGCAACTCGCTCGCCTGGGACACGCGCACCGTCCGCCCGGGGACGTACATGATCTCCGCGGTGATGTCCGACGGGCTCTCCGAGCACACGCAAACGCTCGGCAGCGTGACGGTGACCCACCCCAACGGCACGGCGCCCAGCGTGGAATTCGCGGATTTTCTCCAGCCGCTCGGCGACGATCTCCTCATCGCCGACCGCGACTCACCGTTCTCGGTCCATCTCGTCACCTCCGATCCCGAGGGCGGCGCGCTCACGCTCACCTTAACGGCCGTGCGCGGCGACCCGGCGAACGGCGGCGAGGAGAGGCAGGTGGGGCCCACCGCCACGGTCACGATCCCGGCGCCCGGCCCGGTGACCGTCCCGTGGAACACCACCGGCGTGACCGAGGGGACGACCTGGCGGCTGCGCGCGATGCTGCGCGACGCCGAGGGCAACACGACGACGGTCACGAGCCCGCCGGTCATAATAAGCCACGCCACGACCACCCAGACCTACAACTCGGTCAGCGCCATTCTCCGCGACGTGTGCGGCCAGTGCCACAACGGCAACGCCGACAGCAAGGTGGCGATGACGGACTTCACGACGCTGCAGGGGATCCGGGCGCTGCGCGGCCGCGCCTGGCGGCAGGTCGTCCAGCAGCTGCAGATGCCGCCGCCGACGCTCGCGCAGGTGATCTCCAATCCCCTCCCGCTCACCGACGCGCAGCGGACGCAGCTCGGCTCGTGGCTCCACGCGGGGGCTCCGCCGTGAGCGAGCACGCGACGGCGAGGATCGACGCGCCCCTGGAGCGAGGCGCAGCCAAGCGACCCGGCGCCCCGAGCCGGCGCGTGCGAGCGGTGCAACAGTGAGATCGATCTTCCTTCTGGTCCTCACCGGCGCGTGCGTCGGGTCCGCCGTGGACGACCCGCAGTTCCTGTCCGAGTACTCGATCGCCGGCTACGAGAGCTGGTTCTCCGTCGATTTCACCGGCGACGTGCCCGGGCACGGCGACACGTTCCGCGAGGTCTACGTCAACCCGATCGGACGGTCCTACCCCGGCGGCGGCCAGTACCCGATCGGCACCATCCTCGTCAAGGAGGTCTTCCGCGACGCGGCGCACACCGACCTCAGCGTCATCGAGATCCAGCGCTACGTCGGCAACCGCAACGTGAACGCGCCCGTGGACGGCGGCTGGGTGTTCACGTCGAAGAAGTCCGCCGCCGACGGCGAGACGTACCACCGCACCTGCTGGGAATGCCACCGCCAGGCCACCTACGGCGGCTCGTTCTACGCCTTTGGAGAATGACGTGAAGCTCTACTACGTTCCCCAGACCCGCTCGACGCGCGCCCGTTGGATGCTCGAGGAGATCGGCGCCCCCTACGAGCTCGTCCGCCTCGATGTGGCGCGACGCCAGAACCGTGAGCCCGCGTACCTGGCGCTGAACCCGCTCGGCCAGGTGCCGACCCTCGTCGACGGCGAAGCGGCGATCTACGAGACGTCGGCGATCTGCATGTACCTCGCCGACAAGTTCCCCGACAAGGGGCTCGCCCCGCCGCCCGGATCGCTCCTGCGCGGGCCGTACTACCAGTGGTGCGTGTACGGGCCGGCGACGATCGAGCCGGCGCTCGTGCTCTACTTCGAGCACCACGCCCGATTGCCCGAGGGCGAGCGCGTGGTGTGGATCGCCGAAAAGATGCGCGCGCGCCTGCACGACGCATTCGCCGGCGTGGCCCGATCGCTCGGCGAGCGCGAGTTCCTCGTCGGCGATCGCTTCACCACCGCCGATCTCCTCCTCGGGAGCGTCCTCGGCTGGGCGCGGATCTCGGGCACCCTCGGCGATTTCCCCTCCCTCGAGGCCTACTCGAAACGCATGCTGGCGCGCGACGCGGCCAAGCGCGCGCGGGCCGACTGATCAGTTGAAGCTAGCCGCCGACTTGTATGTGTGGTTGGCGAAGTCGTAGTCGACCAGAACGCCCGCGACGTCCTTGTCCGCCACCGAGGCCACGATCTTGGGCCGGTTCGCGGACACGACCATGCGGGGCTCGACCGACTGCTCGGCGCGGCTCTCGGTGAGGAACTTGCGGGCGGTGAACCCTGTCTTGAAAGCCAAAAGATACAGGCCGTTACCGGCCTTGGCCAGGAGCGGGGTCTTGGTGCCGTTTTCCTCCACCAAGAGCACCCACAGGCCTTCGAGCGTGGAACCTCGGGTCGTGCTGCTGTCTGGGATCGTTGCGGTGGCTGCTTCCAAAGATGATTCCCTCCGTACTTGCGGAATACGTCGCGCGCTATGTTGCACACGCGATCAGGGCTGTCAAGCTGCCATCGTGTTACAAGTAGGCGAATGACGCACTCAGTTCACGCCAAAGCGCGCGTGGCCGTCCTCACCGTCAGCGACACGCGCACGCCCGCCGACGACGAAAGTGGATGGATTTGCAAGGAAATCGTCCTCTCCGCCGGTCACGACGTCGTCTCGTACGGGATCGTCCGCGACGATCCCGCTGAGGTCGAGGCCGAATGCCGGCGCCTCGCGCCGAGCGCGGACGCGATCCTGTTGAATGGGGGCACCGGCGTTGCCCCGCGCGACACCACCATCGAGGCCGTGGAGCGTCTATACCAGCAGAGACTCGATGGCTTCGGCGAGCTGTTTCGTATGCTAAGCTTCGCCGAAATTGGTTCGCGGGCCCTGGCCTCTCGTGCGTCTGCGGGCGTGTATGGGCGAACCCTCCTGGCATGTATGCCTGGCTCCGCCAAGGCCGTGCGACTGGCGATGGAAAAGCTACTGGGACCCGAGATCGGGCATCTGGTAGGAGAGCTCAAAAAGACGTGACCCTGCCTGTCCTTACTGACGCGCACGCGCGACGCGTGACGTACCTCCGGGTTTCGCTCACCGACCGGTGCAACTACCGCTGCGTCTACTGCATGCCCGAGGAGGGCGTCCACCCGACCGATCGCGAGGACGTCCTCACCGTGAACGAGATCGCCCGCATCGTGCGCGTGTTCGCCGGCCTGGGCGTGGTCCGCGTCCGCTTGACCGGCGGCGAGCCGACGGTGCGCAAGGACGTCGTCGAGTGCGTCGCGGCGGTCGCCGCCATCCCCGGCATCCGCCACGTCGTCATGACCAGCAACGGGCACATCCTCGCCGACCTCGCCGCCCGCCTCGCCGACGCGGGCCTGACCCAGGTCAACGTCAGCCTCGACACGCTCGACCCCGACCGCTTCCGCCGCCTCACCGTCCGCGGCGACGTCGCGCGCGTCATGGCCGGGATCGACGCCGCCCGCGCGCTCATGCCCGTCAAGATCAACGCGGTCGTGCTGCGCGGCGTCAACGACGACGAGATCCCCGACCTGTGCGAGTGGGCTTGGGACCGCGCCGTGACCCCGCGCTTCATCGAGTGGATGCCGCTCTCCGACGGGGTCTTCTACCAGGGGGCGCGCGTGGTGTCGGCGGCGGAGATCCGCGCCCGCGTCGAGGAGCGATGCGGCCCCCTCGTCCACGACGCGCGGTCCGGCGTGGTCGGCCCGGCCCGCTACTGGCGCGTCGCCGGCACCGACCACAAGTTCGGCATCATCTCGGCGATGACCGAGCATTTCTGCGACGACTGCAACCGCGTCCGGCTCACCGCCGCCGGCGACCTCCATACCTGTCTCGCCTACGACGATGCGACCAATCTCAAGGCGCTCGTGCGCTCCGGCGCCGACGACGAGGCCATCCACGCCGCGATTTCGGCCGCGGTGGGAATCAAACGCAAGGGCCATGGGTTCACCCTCGAGGGAGCAGGTGCGCCGAAGAAACACATGGTCGTCGTCGGAGGCTAGCGGATGTCGCGTTCGGTAAAAGTCCTCTTGACCATCGCCGTCGTCGCGGGGGGCATCGGCTTCCTCGCCTACCAGTCGCTCGGCGAGGTGGCCCCCTACGCGCACGTCGACGAGGTGCTCGCGAACCCCGACAAGTACGTGCAGGAGCGCGTGGTGCAGGTGCACGGGTTCGCCCACCACGTGCCGGCCCAGGGGGCGATGGTCGGCGATCTCTCGGTGACCCGCTTCGACCTCGAGTCCAAGGGCAAGACCATCGCCGTGTCGCACGCCGGCGTGACCCCCGATACGTTCAAGGAGGAGGCGGAGACCGTGGTGACCGGCAAGCTCGAACGCACGCCCGAGGGGGGATACCTCCTCACGACCGTCGGCGGCGAGCGCGGCATCATGGCCAAGTGCCCCTCAAAGTACGACGGGAAAAAATAGATGGCGCCCCTGTCGGCCTCTCCCGTCGCCGCGCTGGGCACCATCGTCCTCTACGTCGCCTTCGTCGTCGTCGCCTACGCCGCCGTCGCCGGCATCCTGGGGCACCGCCTGCGCCGCCCCGGCCTCGTCGACAGCGCCGTCCACGCCTCGTGGGCGTGGGCCGCGCTCATGTGCGTGGCGACGTGCCTCATCATCTATGCATTCGTCAGCCACGACTTCCGGCTGAAGTACGTCGCGCACTACAGCGACACCACGATGCCGACGTTCTACCTGCTCACCGCGTACTGGGGAGGGCTCGACGGCTCGCTCATGTTCTGGGTGTGGGTGCTGTCGCTGTTCTCCGCCGCGGCGGTGCTGGTGAACCGCCGGCGCCACCGCGACATGATCGGCTACGTCGTGGCCACCGTCGGGGTGGTGGCGGTGTTCTTCCTGGCGCTCCTGCTCTATTCCAAGAATCCGTTCCAGACGTTCTTGACCGCGCCGCCGTCGGAGGGGCGCGGGATGAACCCGCTCCTGCAGAACTACTGGATGGTCATCCATCCGCCGTCCCTCTACGTCGGCTACGTGGGGATGACGGTGCCGTTCGCGTTCTGCATCGCGGCGCTGGCGTCGGGGCGGCTCGACGACTCGTGGCTGTACTCGGTCCGCACCTGGGTGATGATCCCGTGGTTCTTCCTGTCGTTCGGGCTCATCCTCGGCGGCCTGTGGGCCTACGAGGAGCAGGGCTGGGGCGGCTACTGGGCATGGGACGCCGTCGAGAACGCGGGGCTCATCCCGTGGTTCACCGCGACCGCGTTCCTCCACTCGACGATGATCCAGGAGCGCCGCGGCATGCTGAAGACGTGGAACGTGATGCTCGTCGTGATCACGTTCTTCCTCACGATCTTCGGCACGTTCATGACGCGCTCGGGGGTGGTGCAGTCGGTGCACGCGTTCGGGCAGGACAACGAGCTGGCGCTCCTGTTCCTCGTGTTCATGAGCGTCATGCTGGTCGTGTCGTTCGGGCTGATCCTCTACCGGCTCCCGGCGCTCCGCTCGCCGCACCTGTTCGACTCGTTCCTGTCGCGCGAGTTCTCGTTCCTGATGAACAACATCGCGCTGCTAACCTGCGGCTTCGCCGTGCTGTTCATCACGATGTGGCCGACGATCAGCGAGTACGCGCTGGGCGCGCGCGTCACCGTCGGGCCGCCGGTTTACAACCGGTTCATGGCGCCGATGGGGCTGTTCCTGCTCCTGCTCATGGGCGCCGGCCCGCTGCTGGCGTGGCGGCAGACGTCGCCGCGCCGGCTCGCCGAGCAGTTCCTGTTCCCGACCGCGTTCGCGGTCGTCGTCATGGGCGCCCTGGGGCTGCTCGTTCCCGCCGCGCGCAAGACGTCGGGCCTGTTGTTCGTCGAGCTCCCCTTGGCCCTGTTCACCTTCGGGCTCGTCGCGTTCGTCCTGGCGACGATCGCGCAGGAGTTCTGGCGCGGGACGGCGGTGCGCCGCCGCCAGACCGGCGCCGACTGGCTCACGTCGCTCGTCGGCGTGACGTTCGCCAAGCGGCGCAAGTACGGCGGCTATCTCGTCCACCTGGGGATCGCGGTCATGTTCTTCGGCTTCGTGGGGCAGATGTACGACCGCGATCGCCAGGTCACCGTCGATCGCCCCGGCGCGACCTGGCGGCTCGGATCGTACGACTTCCTCTACCAAGGCATCGAGGTCACCTCCAACCCCAACCGCGACATGTTCACCGCCAAGGTGAAGGTCTCGCACGAGGGGCAGCCGTTCGCCGACGCCGAGCCGGCGCGATGGAAGTACAAGGTCGGGACGCAGGAGACGACGAACGAGGTCGCGATCATCCGCAGCCAGTTCGTCCAGGACGTCTACCTGGTGCTGAACGGGTTCGACGGGCGGTCGCAGCAGGCGAACTTCACGGTGTACCTCAAGCCGCTCGTCAACTTCGTGTGGATCGGCTTCGGCATCCTCGCGATGGGGACGTTCGTGTGCCTGTTCCCGGCTGGGCTTCTCGCGCTGCTCAAGCCGCGCCGCGGCGCCGCGGCCGCGCTGCTCCTGTTGATGCTGGCGGCGGGCAGCGCGCGCGCCGGCGGCCCGCACGAGCCCGTGGTCGGCGGCAGCGACGATCGCGCGTCGGCGCCGGCGGTGGCGCAGAAGCTCTACCACGACCTCGTCTGCCTGTGCGGCGGGTGCGCGCGCGAGACCCTGTGGGACTGCCCGTGCGGCTTCGCCGCGCAGGAGCGCGAGCGCGTCCTCGCCCTCCTCGCCGGAAAGGACCTGTCGACCCCGGACAAGGAGAGGGCGGCCTACGACCTGGTGGTCGTGTCGTTCGTGTCGCGCTACGGCGGCCAGCAGGTACTGCGCGTGCCCCTGGACAACGCGTTCAACCGGCTGACGTGGCTGTTGCCGATCCTCGCTCTATGCGGTGGCGCGGTCCTGGTGGGGTTCGCGGTCCGGACGTGGGTGCGGCGCGGCCAGAAGGTCGCCGCGGACGCCCGCGCCGGCGCGGACGTGCGCAAATCGGCGCGCACGGCCTACGATGACAAGCTGGACGAGGAGCTGGATGATGAGGACTAGGGGTGAGACGATCCTCACCCTCATCGCCACGATCCTCGTCGCGGCGTTCGTCGTGCTCGTCCTGTGGCTCTACCGCTGGCGGCCGACGCTGGGCGCGGTGTTCCTCGTGTTCGGGTGGATGTCGCTCCTCGCCACGGCATACTTCCTCGCGCGGGCGGTGAGCGTCGACTTCGGGCGCCGCGACGTCGGCGAGGCGGCGCTGTCCGACGACCACCGCGCCGAGCTCGAGCGCGAGAAAAAACTCCTCCTCAAGGCGATCAAGGAGGCGGAGTTCGACCGCGAGCTCCACAAGCTCGACGCCGGGGAGGCGGACTCGATCATCCAGGGGTACCGCGCGCGGGCGATCGAGATCCTGCGCGCGCTGGAGCCGGCCGACGGCAAGGCCGCCAAGGACTACGGGTCGCTCATCGAGGCGGAGCTGGCCAAGCGGCTCGCCGCCGAGAAGCACATCTGCGCCGCCTGCGGCAAGGCGAACGACGACGACGCGGCGTTCTGCAAGGGCTGCGGGAAGAAACTGTCGGCATGAAGAGGATCCTGGTGGTCGCGCTCGTGGCGTCGTCGGCGGCGCACGCCCAGATGGCGGGGGCGCCGCAGATGCCCGACGTGCGCGAGATGAGCGGCATCCCGCGCCCCGACCAGGCCGTGCCCGCCGGGACGCTCACCGTCCGCGTCGTCCAGGGCGAGCTCGGCCGGCTCGCGCCCAAGGGCTCGCAGGTGCACCTCGTCGGCGTCGCGGCCAACGGCCGGGCCACGCTCACGACCGCGGCCGTGAACGAAGAGGGGCGGGCGGAGTTCACCCGCCTCGCGCGCGACGGCTCCGTCGCGTACTACGCGCTCGCCATCCTCGGCGAGGACCGGCTGCAGTCCGACGTGGTGAGCCTTCCCCCCGAGGTGGGCGTGCGGCTCATGCTCGCCGGGCGCAAGCTCGACGCCGCCGGCAAGCCGATCGGCGATCCGGTGGACGACGCGACCCGCCACGCCAGCGACGGAAAGCCGCTGCCGCCGCCGGGCACGGTCGAGGTCGTCCTGCGCGGGCGGCCGTCGGCGCGCGTGCGCGTGCGCCGGCTGGGCGATCCGTCCGCGATCGTCGCCGAGGCCGAGCCGAGCGCGGACGGGACGGCGCGCTTCACCGGCGTCCCCGTCGGCCCGGATCGCGTCTACGTCGCCGAGGCGGAGGGACGCCCGTTCCTGTCGTCGCCCTTCATGCTGAGCGCGGCGGCCGGCGTCACCGTGCTCATCGTCGCGTACGGCGAGCCGCTGCTCGCCCTCCAGGGCGGCGGGCTCCTCGACGACGACGGGCTCGACTTCGAGCTGCAGCTCGTCGTGTACAACGCCACCGGCGCCCCGCTCGACGTCGGCGAGAAGGGCCTGGTGCTGCCGCTGCCGGCGAACGCGCGGGGCGCGGCGATCCCCAACGACATGGGCCGCCGCATCACGGTGGAGCCGGACCGCGGGGTGATCTGGAAAGGGATCATCCCGCCGGGGCAGCACGACGCCGTGGTGCGCTTTTTCCTCGCGTCGGAGCGGGGCAGCGTGGACTTCGCGTTGCCCGCGCCGCTGGGGGTGTTCAGCGGATCGCTCGCCATCGAGAACGTGCCCGGGCTCGACGTCCGCACCCCGTCGGGCAAGCCGGCGGAGGTGCGGCGCGGCGAGGACGGCAGGGAATTCCTCACCCTCCGCGACCTCGGCGTGAAGGCGGGGGAGACGCTCGCGTTCACCGTGACGGGGTTGCCGGTGGAGGCGCCGCGCGACAGGTTTCTGCGGCTCCTCGTGGGCATCGTGGTGGCGTTGCTCCTCGGCGTCGCGCTCGCCGCCGCGGTGTGGCCGCGTCCGCCGGCCGACCGACCGCCGGAGCGCGAGGGTCTGGAAAGGCGGCGCGACCAGCTCTACGACGAGCTGGTCGTGCTGGAGCGCCGCCGCGCGGCGGGGAAGATCGAGCCGGAGCGCTTCGACGCCCAGCGCAAGGAGCTCGTGGCCAAGCTGGTGCTCGTCCACCGCGAGCTCGACGAGCTCCGGGCGGACAAGTCGAAGACCGCGCGCAAATAGCCGCGATGACGATCCACGTCCGCAACCTGGTCAAGCAGTTCGGGCGCCAGCGGGCCCTGGCCGGGGTGAGCCTCGATCTCGAGCCGGGGCGGACGACGGCGCTGCTCGGCCACAACGGCGCGGGCAAGTCGACCCTCATCGGCCTCCTGTCGACGCTGGTGCGCCCGACCGCGGGCGAGATCGTGTGGGAGCCCGCGCCCCGGTCGCCGCGCGCGGAGATCGGCCTTCTCGCCCACGAGGCGATGGTCTACGCCGAGCTCACCGCCGAGGAGAACCTGCGCTTCTGGGGCACGCTCTACGACGTGGACGGCCTGCCGGCGCGGGCGGCGGCGCTCCTCGACGACGTCGGCCTCGATGGACAGGCGCGCGGGCGGCCGGCGCGCACGTTCTCGCGCGGGATGCTGCAGCGGCTCGCGCTGGCGCGGGCGCTCCTCCCGCGGCCGCGCGTGCTGCTCCTCGACGAGCCGTTCACCGGCCTCGACCGCGAGGGCACCGCGGCGCTGGCGCGCGTGCTGGCGCGGGAGAAGCAGGCCGGGCGCACCATCCTCGTGGCCACGCACGACCTCGAGGCGGTGGCCGGCGCCTGCGATCACCTGGTCGTCCTGCGCGCCGGCAGGGTCGCGCTCGACGAGCGGCAGGACGCGCTGTTCTCCCTCGCCGAGCTTCGGCGGAAATACGACCAGAGCGCAGAGCCAAGAACGTAGCCGGGTTCCGTGCGTAGGGGTCGGAACACTCGCCTTACAGCCGCGCCGCGTCGAGCTGCCACAGGATGAACGCGTAGGCGAACGCCTCCTCGTGGAGCTTGTCGTACCGCCCCGACGCGCCGCCGTGGCCCGCCGGCTCCATGCGCATGCGCAGGAGCAGCGGATTCTTGTCGGTCTTGAGCGCGCGCAGCTTCGCCACCCACTTGGCCGGCTCGAAGTACATCACCTGGCTGTCGTTCAGCGAGCTCTGCACCAGCATCGCCGGGTAGGCCTTGGCCGCGACGTTGTCGTACGGGGAGTACTGCTTCATGAGATCGTATTCGCCCTTGACCTTCGGATTGCCCCACTCCTCGAATTCGCCCACGGTGAGCGGCAGCGTCTCGTCGAGCATGGTGTTCAGCACGTCGACGAACGGCACGTCGGCCACGACCGCGTGGAACAGATCGGGGCGCAGGTTCGTCACCGCGCCCATGAGCAGGCCGCCGGCGCTGCGGCCCCGGATGGCCAGGCGCTGCGGTTTCGTCCACCCCTTGGCCACCAGCGCCTCGGCGCAGGCGATGAAGTCGGTGAACGTGTTCATCTTGTACTTCATGCGCCCCTCGTCGTGCCAGCGCTTGCCCAGCTCGCCGCCGCCGCGGATGTGGGCCGTCGCCACGATCACGCCGCGGTCGAGGAGGCTCACGATGTCGGAGTCGAAGTCCGCGTCGTTGGGGAAGCCATAGGCCCCGTACCCCTCGAGCAGGAGCGGCGCGGGCAGCTGCGTGCCGTTGCGCACGACCAGGGTGATCGGCACCTCGGTGCCGTCGCCGGCGCTGGCGCTGATCCGCTCCACGCGGTAGCGCGTGCGGTCGTAGCCGCCCGGCACCGGCCGCTCCTTGAGGAACCTGCGCGCCCCGGTGATCACGTCGACCTCGAACGCCGTCTCGGGGGTCGTCGGCGAGCTGTAGCGGAAGCGGAAGGCGAGGGTGCGGAACTCGGGGTTCGGCTCCGCGCGCAGGGAGTACGACGGCTCCGGGAATTCCACCTGCCGCGACTGGCCGGTGTGGAAGTCGACGATGCGGATCTTGGGCAGCCCGCCGCGGCGCTCGTGCAGCACGTAGAAGTCGGCGAACACGTCCAGGTCGTCGATCATGACCTTGGCATCGGTGGGCACGAGCTCCTTCCATTTGGCCTCGGCGGGGTCGGACGTCGGCGCCGTCACCACGCGGAAGTTCCGCCGGCCGCCGCCGTTCTCGCGGATGTAGAAGAGGTCGCCGCGGTGCTCGACGTAGTACTCGCGGCCGTCCACGCGGGGCGCGACGAGGCGCGGCTCGGCCTCGGGCTTGTCCGCGGGGATCACGCGCACATCCGTCGTGGTGTGGCTTTCGGCCGTGAGGACGATGAAGTCGCGCGAGCGGCTGCGCTCCACGTTGAGGACGAAGCGCTCGTCGGCCTCCTCGTAGACGAGCGTGTCCGCTCCGCCGGCGCCCACGACGTGGCGGTACAGCCGGTACGGGCGCTTCGCGTCGTCCTCCACGACGTAGAAGATGGTCTTGCCGTCCTTCGCCCAGGCCATCGAGTCCACGCGCGGGATCGCCTCGGCGGCGTCCTTGCCGGACGCGAGGTCGCGCACGTGGAGGGTGTACTGGCGGAATCCGGTGTGATCGATCCGGTAGAGGAGCTGGCTCGCGTCGTCGGAGACGATGGGCTTGCCCACGCCGGTGAACTTCTCTCCCTCGGCGAGCTGGTTCACGTCGAGGATGATCTCCTCGGGCGCGTCCATGCCGCCTTTGCGACGGGCGTGCGCGACGTACTGCTTCCCCTGCTCGGTCTTGGTGTAGTAGAGGTAGCCGCCCTCGCGCACGGGGACGGTGAGGTCGGTCTCCTTGATGCGCCCGAGCATCTCGGTGTAGAGCCGCCCCTGGAGCTCCTCGGTCGGGCGCATCGCCGCCGCGGTGTACGCGTTCTCGGCCTGGAGGTACTTGGTGACCTCGGGGGAGCCCTTCTTGCGCATCCACGCATAGTCGTCGCGGCGCTTGTCGCCGTGGAGCTCGCTGACCTGCGTGTGCTTGGGGGCGACCGGGGGAACGGACGAGACGGTGGGGAGGGCGAAGACGAGCCAGAGAGCGCGCATGGCGCCCATCCTAACTCAGGGCATGACCGGCACTGCGACGGTCTTCCGGTCGGTGCGGCCGCCGTCGTCGCGGAGATCGACGGTGAACGTCAGCGTCGACGGCGAGCCTCCCGCCGCCTGGTCGTAGTGGGGCCCGACTTCCGGGACGACCAGCATGCCGCCGCCGGGGACGCGGTTGGACCCCGCGAGGGAGCGGATCGCCGCCGCATCGAAGCCGCCCTCCGCGATGACCTGGCTCGCGCCGCCGACGAGACGTACGCCAATGCTCTCGACGGTGCCGCCGGTCCCGGCCGACTCGGCCACCATCACGGTGCCGACGGCCCACAGTTGCCCGGTGACCGGGCCGCAGCCGCCGCACGGCTCCTCGTGGATGGGGTTCGGCATCACCGTGACCGAGAACGACGCGGGGCGCGCGTCGGCGGTCGACGCCGTCGAGCCGTCGCCGCACGCCGCGGCGACGCAGATCAGCCCGAGCGTGGCGAGGACCGGACGCATGAACGGCATGGTAGCGGGCCCGGCCGGGCGCGGCGATGACGGGCGCTGACCGAGCGGATCTGACGCAATGTGGCGGTTGGGCGCGGTTTTCCGCCTCCGGTTCACGTGAACGCGCGGACACGGCGCTGTCGTGGGATCCGACAGGCTGCGATCCGGCGCACGCCGGCCGCGGCGGCCGCGGCGGCGATCCTCTCGAAAACGCACGGCCCTCGCCGCGTGCACGTCGCTGGCGCCGCTCTTGCTTGGCCACCCTGCAGAGGAGGCACCGATGAAGCGAATGTTCACGCTCGTTCCCTTGGTGTGGGCGGTCGCCTGCGGCGGCAGCAGCGCTCACCAGATCACGCAGGCGGAATACGACGACGTCGCCCAGGCAGTCGGCAGCACTACCGCGACGGGTGGGGGCGGCGGCGAGGTCGGCTCGATGTCGGACGCGGCCAACCTGGCCACGGGGGTGATGCCCGCCGGATTGACCCTCAACCTGAGCGGCCACATCACCGGCTCGCGCCTCGGCCTGAGCTACGACTACACGCTTCAATGCACCAACCTGATGGGGCAGACGCTCGCCGTGTGCGACGCCACGACCGATCGCGCCGAGCTCACGGTGTCGTGGTCGGGGATGTTGAACCTTTCGCACCTGCAGGCGAGCATCCAGCGCTCGGGCGACTGGACGCTGTCCGGCATCCAGTCGGGCACGCCCACGTTCAACGGTCAGGGCACGTTCCAGTTCGACCTCGCCGTGCAGTCGGTGTTCCGCCCGGTGACCGCCACGTACCACCTCGACTATGCCGCCGCCTACCAGCAGATCGGCCTCAACGCGCAGCACCGGCCGGTGAGCGGGTCGATCCACTATTCGATCGCGGCGGAGCACATGGTGACGAACGGCGGTTCGTCCAGCAGCGGGTCGTTCGACCTCGACGCCGTCGTCACGTTCCACGCCAACGGCACCGCGACCGTCGTGCTCGACGGAACGCATACCTACCAGCTGAACCTCGAGACGGGCGTCGTCAGCCGCGGTTAGGTCGCCCGGGCTTCGTCCACCGCTGTCGCGAGCCGCGACATCACCCCCCCCAACCCTCGTGCGCTCCCCCGCTCGGAAGGCCGCGGCGGCCATCCGGGCTGAACATAATATGAAACTTTTGCTTGTCGTAAGTATCTAATAGGGAGAAGGCTTCGAGAAAGCCTGCGACAAGGAGAATCATCATGAAGCAAGCCGCAGCCACGCTCGTGGGGGACAACAGCCCCGGCGCGCAGCCCGCGAAATCCTCACTGCGCCTGGACCTCGCCGCCGCCGCCGTCACCGGTCAGATATCCGGGCTCATCATGGCCGTCGTCGTGATGGCCGTGTTCACGATCTTCCTGGGCAAGGGCCCTCTCTACCCCGTCCAGGTGATCGGCTCGTTCATCTTCGGTGACAGGGGGATCCAGGGGTTCCACCTCCCCGCGTTCCTCGCCGGGTTGGTCCTCCACCAGCTCGGTCCCGCCCTTTTCTGGAGCATCGTCTTCGGCGCCGCGGCCCACGCGTTCGACGTGCGCCGCGGCGCCCGTCTCGTCGCCCTCGGCGCGGCGATCGGTCTCCTGAGCCAGGTCGTCGACGTCAACCTCGTCCTGCCGCTCGCGATGAACGCGCTGCACGGCCACGACATCTGGGCCGAGCAGGTTCCGGCGTTCTGGAGCTGGGCGGCCCACCTGACATTCGGATTGGGCCTGGCGATCTTCCCGTGGGCTCACGACCGCGTCGCCCAGAGGTTCGCGTGAGGGAGAAGGGCGACCTCGTCGAGTAGCCCAGTCGCCGTAACGACCTGGTGTAGGATCGCGGACCCAACCGTGAAGCGCTCCCGACAAGACCAGCCGCCCGAGACCGAGGGACGTCGGCGTCGCGTCCTGGACGCGCTCAAGGCTCACGGCCCGGCGACCGCGGGCGAGCTCGCGAACATGCTGGGCGGCGGGCCGGTGGCGATGCGGGCGCACCTCCGAAGCCTCACCGCCGCCGGCCTCGTCGCGCACAGCGACGATCATCGGCCGGTCGGACGCCCCGTCAGGCGGTTCCGGCTGACGCCGGCGGCCGATTCCCTGTTCCCGAAACGCTACGATCTGTTCGCCGTCAAGCTCGTGGAGGCGATCGTCTCGGAGCTCGGCGAGGAGGCCCTGACCAAGATCCTCGGACGCTGGCAGGCGGACCTCGAGCGGCACCTCGGAGACGGCCTACCGCCCGACCCCCGGGCGCGCTGGCAGGCGCTGGCCGCACACCAGTCGAAGTTCGGTTTCATGGCGTCCATCAGGAGGCGCCCGCACGGGCTGGCCGTCGTCGAGCAAAACTGCCCGATCGCTCGAGTGGCGGCGAGGTTTCCCCAGATCTGCGAGCACGAGGCCGCGCTCTTCTCCGGCGTCCTCGGGGTGGACGTCGCCGTGACGAGCTGCCAGGCGCGCGGCGACGCGGTGTGCGTGTTCGAGCGCCGCCCGCGATGACCCGTCGAGCTAGCGGCCGCCCCAGAGGCTCCATCCCACGACGACCCCCAGCACGTTCGTGCGCATGACCTGCCGGAAGGTGGCGCCGACATAGGCGCCGCCTCCGGCGGTCACGTCGTCCCAGTAGCGGGTGTTCCGGCCGATGCGGATGCCGGCGTCCAGGCCGAGGCACCAGCGAAGGGACGAGCCGAGGAAGGCGCGGTTGCGCAGGCCGAACGCGAAGAGATTCCGGCCGGCATCCGCATCGACGTTGCGGGCGTAGCGCAGCGCCGTCAGGGCGGTAGCCGACCGCGGGTGGCGCTCGCGCAGGTCCGCGGCGGGCGCGGCCGCGGGCGGCTGCGGTCCGCCGGTGTGCGCGTTCAGCCAGGCGACGACGTCGTCGACGAGCGGGCCGCGTCCGGGGGCATGGGCGTCACGGTGAGCTGGGCACGCCGGTTCGTGGTTAGACTGCGAGCAGCCACTGTGACCGAGCCCCAGGAACGGACTTTCCGCGCACGGAGGATTTTCGACGTCGCCTGCCTGGTGGCGGTGGCCGTGTACACGATCGCGTTTCTGGTACGCCAGGCCGGACAGATCGGCAACCCGCACTTCCTCGAATGGGATGCGCGCGGCACGACCCTCCCCGCCTGGCGATTTCACGGCACCGGCCTCTTTGCCGGCGATCTGGTCGTGGATTACATGGAGAAGTGTTACGGCACACCCGGGTGGAAGCTCCTCTACTGGGTGGGGACCCTCTTCACCGATCCGCTGACGATCAGCCGTCTCCTGCCGTTCGCGGCGTTCGCGGTGGTGCTGTGGCACAGCATCGCGTTCGCGCGCAGCCGGATGGGCCCGGCCGGCGTCGCCCTCACCGTCTTCTTGCTGGTGCATTTCTTTTGCATCTGGGCGCGCCTCATCGGCTTCAACTCGCGCGGCTTCGGGTTTCCCTTCACGATCGCGTTCGTCCGCTACGTCGCGGACCGCAATGAGCGGCGCGCGCTTGCGACCCTGATCCTTGCGGCCGTGTGCTACCCGTCGGTGTTGGTCTTGTGCGGCCCGGCCTACGCGCTCGTGCTCGCGCTTCGGCGCGACCGCAAGGCCTGGCTTCGGTTCGCGGTCGCGGGAGCCCTCGCGGTGTCGCTGGCGGCGGTGTCACAGCTGCGGGTTGATTCCCGCATCGGCTTGCCGCCAAGCTACGCCCAGGCGGCGACGCTCCGGCAGATGCAGAAGGGGGGCTACCAGCCGTTTTACCCCCTGCCGCCGGCGCTGCCGTCGATTGTCTGGGTGCTCGATCTGGCGTTCGAGCCGTCGGGCGCGCCGATCCTCCCGGCGGCGCAGGCGGCTGCCCAGAAGAACCGGCACGTCGTGGAGGCGGTGCTCTTGGGGGCACTGCTCCTCGGCGCGGGTACGCGCATCCGCCGCCTTCCGTCGATCCTGGCCGCGCTTCCCGCCGCAGGCCTCGCGATGTTCGCCGTCATCTCGATCGCCGCGTATCGGCTCTACCTCCCCGATAGGCCCATCACCTTCGCCTTTCCTGTCGCCCTCGCGCTCGGGATCCCGCTTCTCATTCGCGAGGCGGGCCGAGGTCACAACGAGTGGCGGGAACGCATCCTCCATGTGGCTGTCGCCGCAGGGTTCCTCGTCTGGGCCGGAGACGGGTTGCCGCGCCTGGGGAACATCTTCGATTGGTCCAAACACCACACGCCCGCGATCGATTTTCTGGCGACCGTCCCGCCGGATGCCCTGGTGGCCGCGCACCCGGAGACCTCGTCGTTCGTCCAGACGTGGGCACGCCGTCCCACGCTGTTCTCTGCGTCCACGAATACGCCGTTCTACTACGCCTACGCGCGCGAGATCGAAGCCAGGATGGAGGACTTCTTCCGCGCCTACTACGCCCGCGATCTCGGCGAGGTGCGCGAGTTCGCCCGCCGTCGCGGCGTCCGCTACTTGGTGGTGGACGAGCGCGACTTCGGCCGCGACGCGCTGGCGCGCAGCCGCTGGTTCGAACCGTGGACATCGATGAACCGCGAGCTCCTCGCCGGGGTCCGGCCCGACACGCTTCCGCTGGCGCATCCTCCAGCCGAGGCGATCGTATTTCACCATCCCCCAGAGATCGTCATCGACGCCAGCCGCCTCTAGACGGTATCGACAGGTCGCCGACGGCGAGCGCGCATCTCGGAGCGAGGTCCAACGTCCGGCAGGGGCTAGCGGCCGCCCCAGAGACTCCATCCGACGACGATCCCCACCGCCCATGCTGTGGCCGAAAAGAAAGATGGGCCGCCCCGGCTCCCTGTCCTTCACGCGGCGGACCCAGATGTCGAAATCGTCGAGGTACTCGTCGAACGAATCGATCGTGACGCGCCGTCCGCTCGACCGGCCGTGCCCGCGCAGGTCCATGGCGTAGACGGCGTAGCCCTCGGCGACGAGGCGCGCGGCGAACGCGGCGTAACGCGTGCCGTGGTCCTTGAGGCCGTGCTGGACGATGACGACCCCGCGCGCCGGGCGCGCCGGCTTCCAGTACTGGCCGAAGAGCTCGACGCCGCCGGAGCCGGAAAACGTCTCCCAGCCGCGGTCGACGTCGCCCGCTCGCTCCTCGCGCGGAGACGACGGCGGCCGCGTGGCCTGCAGCGGCGCCGCGCAGGCGGATGCGAGGAGCAACGCGCAGGCCAGCGGACGAGTCCGATGCGTGGCCATCGCCCGGACGGTAGCGGGTCGCCGGCCGCGTGGCCAGAGGCGGATCATCGCGCCAGCGCGCGCGCGTGCTGCGCGCGGACCGAGGCCGGCGCGAACGTCAGGCTCGACGGACCGTCTGCCTCGCGGCCGATCGCCACCACCTCGAACGACGAGCCTTCGAGGTTCCGCACGACCGGGACCCCGACGAACAGGAGCTCGTCCGAACCGAATGCGTCGAGCGCTCCGGGGAAGACGGCGTAGAGCTTGGGCAGCGCCGGCTTCGTGTCGGAGTACTCTTGGTGAAAGCCGAAAATGCACGGGCGCGTCTCGAACACCGTGACGCCGTAGGGGCGCGCCGCGTTGAACACGGGGTTCCAGTGGGCGACGCGCTCCCCGGGCGCGAGCGCGATGCGGTAGTCCGGGCGAATGCGGGCCAGGCGGACCTCCAGCCGCGGCACGAGCGGCGCGTACTCGGGGGCGCGCTCGCCGACGGCGCGGATCCACGGCTCCGCAGCGTCGGACGCGAGCCGCACGGCCGGGGGCGGCACGGCGCCGGCGCGCGCGACCAGGGCCTTGAGCGTCCCCACGCCCAGCACGCCGCAGGCGGCGATCGCGACGGCGGCGACCACTTTGCCCGCTCGCCCCCATCCGGTCGTCTCCGCGACTGACGCGGTGCGTTCCCGCCCGCCGAGACGATCGGCGAGGTCCAGTGCGCGCCACACGACCCACAGCGACAGCAGCAGCGCGAACGGCTGCCCTTGCAAGAAGATGCGCGGGTCGTTGGGCACCGACAGCGCCGCCATGGTCAGCACGGTCGTGGCCAGGATCGTCCCCGGCACCGCCACCAGGTCGCGGGTGAGGCATGCGGCGAGCGTGGCGGCGACCCAGAGGGAGGCCACCGGCGCGGTCGGCCCGAGTCCGACGAGCACCGCCGCCGCCGCGGCCGCGAGGCAGGGGACCACGGCGCGCCGGCGGTCGCGCG
>DATFWE010000140.1:0-46734 GCA_035259575.1 Haliangiales bacterium | reverse complement strand
GTTCGAGATCCGGTTCTAGCTCCGCCGCGGCTCAGGCGTCGAGCGCGGCGAGCACCGAAGCGATGACCGCGGAGACCTGCCCCCGCGACGTGCGGTCGGGATCAAACGTCAGCGCCAGGCCCACCCCGAGGATGCGGCGGGTGGCCGACAGGCGACGGAGCGCCGCGACGACCGTCGCGAGAGGCGGACCGCCGGGCGCGGGGAAACGGAGCCCGGCGAGCTCGGTGGGGTCGAGCACGTCGATGTCGACGTGGACGTACAGATCGCCGTCGGGCGGGACCAGGTCGGCGACGGATGAGCGGCGCACGGCCGAGGCGTCGAGAGCCGCGCGTTCGGGCGGGTCGAGGTCGCGCGCGTCGGCGAGGACGACGCGTTCCTCGCGCACGGGCCGCAGGCCCAGACGGTCGCGCACGGTCGCGTCGCCGCGCCCGACCGCGAGGGCGAGCGGCATGCCGCCGAGATAGCCGGACAGCGTCGTCTCGTGCGTGTTGAAGTCCCCGTGCGCGTCGAGCCACACGACCGCGGGGTCGATGCCCCTCCGCTGCAGCCCCGCGAGCGCGCCCAGCGCCGTCGTGCAGTCGCCCGACACCACGAGCGGCCGCTCGACCCGCGCCACGGCCGCGGCGACGGGCTCGTACAGATGCGCGAGACGCGCCCAGGCGGGCGCGTCGGGCAGGGTCCCGGCGTGGACGACGGTCGCGCCGGCGAACGCCAGCCCGTCGACCCGCTCGTCGAGGTGATAGGGGACGAGGATCGCGTCCATGCTCATTGGTTCGCCATGAACTCCACGAAGTGGACGAGGTCCGCGAGCCCCCGGCGGACCATGCCCAGCCGTTCGGCGTCGGGGAGCCCGTCGACGTTGAGCAGCACCTGGCGGCGCGACAGCGTGCCGTCCTCGGCCAGCGCCACGCCGCGAAACAGATCGTGAAACCGGGTGTGTCCGTCGACGAACGCCTGCGCCGCCTGGCGCAGCGCCCGCCCCTCGCCCCCGCCGAGGAGCCGGGCCAGCGCCGCGTTCGCCGCGTCGATCGCCTCGAGCAGCGCCTCGCCGAGCCCGGTCTGTGGCACGTCGGCGGTCACCACCGGCTCGCTCGGCTCGCGCACCTCGAGGTAGCCCATCTGCGCCAACGCGAACGCGGCCTTGGTCGCCGCGAACTCTCCCAGGTTGGTCAGGCGCGCGGCGTCGGCGAGCGTGCGCGGCACGTCGAGTACCTGCCACAGGAGGCGCGCCTCGCCCTGCGGCTCGGACGTCGGCAAGCCGGGCATCGTCGGGCGCCGCCGCGACAGGATCACCGCCGACGACGGGATGAGCGAGCGGAAGAAGCTCATCTCGTCGATGCGCGCCAGCCCCTCGATGAGCAGCGACTGCGTGTCGAGGTGGAGGCGCACCGGGAGCTTGTCCTCCTCGATCCCCTGGACGAAGTAGAACGAGCCGCGCGCGATGAGCAGCGTCGAGAAGAACACCTCCTCGGCCTGGCGCTTGGATACGTCGTAAAGATCGCCGGCGGACACGAGCCCGCGCTCGACGAGGATCGTGCCCAGGCGGCGCTCGAGCGTGACCTCTTCCTGCGCCTCGTCGAGCTTCACCGGATCGATCTTGCCGAAGCGAACGAGCAGCGCGCCGACCCTCTCCTCGGGAAGGCTGGAGCCGGCGCTGAGGAGCTGCCCGCGCCGGAACGTGAGCTGCTTGCGCAGCGGGCCGGACAGCACCGCCAGCGTCCCCTCGAACTGGCAGAAATGGATGAAGTTCAGAACGTTGGCGAGCGTCCCGGCGCCGGCGATCTCGCCGCACAGGGACACGCCCGACGGCCGCGACGGGCGCACCTCGTCGTCCTGCCGCTGGAACAGGAGGAGATCCCCCGTCGACGGCAGCAGCCGGTAGCCGCCCGCGGCGGACGCGAGCCGGCGCTGCGCCGCGCGCGACACGACCTGCACTTCTCCGCTGTCGTCGATCTCGAGGTCGACGGGGTCGCCAGGGCGCGGCACGGACGTAGTGTATGTCAGAAGTTCGTCTTGAGCGCCCGCCGCCGCGCCTTGCGCGCGAGCGCGAGGTCGATGAGGCGCGTCACCAGCTCGCGCGGGGGGATGCCACTCGCCTCCCACATCTTGGGATACATCGAGATCGCGGTGAAACCGGGGATGGTGTTGATCTCGTTCACCAGCAGCTCGCCGTCCTCGCGCAGGAAGAAGTCCACGCGCGCCATCCCGCTGGCCTCGAGCACCTGGAACGCCCGCACCGCCAAGCGCTGCACCCGCTCCATGTCCGCCGGCGACACGCGCGCCGGGATCGAGATCGTCGCGCCGTGCTCGTCGACGTACTTCGCGTCGTACGAGTAGAAGCCGTCCGCGTGGCTCACGATCACCTCGCCGGCGACCGACGCGATCGGGTCCTCGTCGCCGAGGACGGAGCACTCGAGCTCGCGCCCGACCACCGCCTCCTCGGCCAGCGCCTTCACGTCGTAGATGAATGCCTCGCGCAGGGCGGCGTCGAGCTCGCCGCGGCCCCGCACCTTGCGCACCCCCACCGACGAGCCCAGGTTCGCCGGCTTGGTGAACAGCGGAAAGCCGACCTCGGCGGCGCGCGCCGCCGTCGCCGCCGGGTCGCGCTCGAAGTCCACCTTGCGTAGCGTGCGAAACCGCGCGACCGGGACGCCCGCCTGCTGGAGCAGGCGCTTCATCACGTCCTTGTCCATGCCGACCGCCGAGCCGAGCACGCCCGCGCCCACGTAGGGCAGATCGGCGAGCTCGAGAAGCCCCTGCACGGTGCCGTCCTCGCCCATCGGACCGTGGAGCACCGGGAACACGACGTCGAGGTGCGCGGCGGGCGCGGCGGCGACGGCGATCTCGCCGCCGGTCGGGCGCGGCTCGAGCGCGACGGGCGGAGCGGAGGCAGAAAGGCGCAGCAGGCGCGGGTCGCCCTTGGCCTCGAGGAGCTCGTCGGCGCGCTGGAGCAGCCACCGGCCGCCCTTGTCGATGCCGATGAGCACCGGCTCGTACTTGTCCGGGTCGAGCGCGACGAGGACGTTGCGCGCGGACAGGATGGACACCTCGTGCTCGGCGGATTTCCCGCCGAACAGGATGCCCACGCGGAGACGACGCGACATGCGCGGAAGGCTACCAGAATGTGGGATAGAATCGTGGCTCGATGGACAAGCGCCAGACGCTGCGCCCCGGGCGGACGCGGGATCTCTACCGGCGGCTGCCGGCGTACCTCTACCTGGGGGATCTGACGCGCGGCCGCCGCGTCCTCGAGGTCGGCGCCGGCGACGGCGCCGCCGCCTACCACCTGGCGCGCGGCGGGGCGGCGTCGGTCGTCGCCGTCGAGCGACAGGCGCCGCTCGTCGAGAGCGCCCGCGCGCGCTTCCGCGCGGTCAACCTGTCCTTCGCCCACGCCGACTGGGCGGCGATCGATCTCCCCGACCGCAGCGTCGACGTGGCCCTGTGCCCGGAAGGCGAGGACGCGTTGCGCGCGCCCGGCTTCCTCGAGGAGATGCGGCGGGTGATCGGGCGCTCGGGGCACCTGGTCCTCCTGTGTCAGAGCGCCGATCGCCCCAGCCCGACCGGCGGGCACGCGTACCACGACCTGGTGGCGCGCCTCACGCCCGCGTTCGGCGCGGTGCGCATGATCGGCGTCGCGCCGTTCGTCGGTTTCTCCGTGGTGGAGTTCGCCGAGGATGAGGAGCTGACCGAGCTGGAGCTCGACACGTCGCTCACCGACCTCGGCGGCGGGCGCGATCCGGTGTGCGAGTACATCGCGCTGGCCGGCCCGATCGACGGCCCCGCGCGCGGGTACATGGCCGTCGAGCTTCCCGCCGACGAGGGGCTGTCGGCGGTCGTTGCGGCGCGAGGGGGCGGCGCCCTCGCCGTCGACAACGACGACGCGCGGGCGCGCGCCGACGCGCTCGAGGTGGACCTGGCGCAGGCGCGCCAGCGCCTGGTCCACGCCGAGGAGGAGGTCGGGCGCGTCGCGGCGCAGGCCGCCCGCGAGCTGGAGGAAGAGCGTCGCGCCGGGGAGGAGGCGCGCGCGCGGCTGACGGCGAGCGACGCCGAGGGCACGGCGGCCCAGGCGGAGCGGCGCGAGCTGGCGTGGCGCGCCGCCGATTTGGAGGAGAAGCTGCAGGCGCGCGAGGACGAGATCGCCGCGATGCGCCTGGAGAGCGCCCCGCTCGAGGTGATCGTCAAGGCCGCCGAGGCGCACCAAACCGAGATGGAGGCGCGCCTGGAGGAGCTCGCCGAGCGCGACGCGTTCGTCGAGGAGCTGCAGGGAGAGCTGGAGGACGCCGGCCGCGCCCAGGCGCAGGCCGCCGCGGCGGCGCGCGAGGCCGAGGCGCGCGCGGCGGCGCTCGACGCCGAGCTGAAGGAGATGCGCTCGCGGCTCGCCCGCGCCGAGGGGCTCTTGCTCAAGGGGTCCACGCCCCCGCCGCCGGGGCCGCCGATCGACGCGCGCGTCGCCGAGCTCGAGACGGCGCTGGCCGACAAGACGAAACAGGCGGACAAGTACCAGCAGAACTGGAAGGACGCGGAGGGCAAGAGCGACGAGCTGTGGCGCAAGATCGGCGACCTGCAGCGCGAGCTCGCGTCCGGGCGCGAGCAGGCGGTGGAGAACGCGCGCGCCCAGCGCCACGCGGCGCAGGTCGCGCTCACGCGCGCGGTGGACGAGGCGTCCAAGAAGCTGGTGTCGACGCAGGATCTGCTCAGCCGTACCGAGCGCGAGCGCTCGGAGCTCGAACGCCAGGCGGGCGAGCTCAAGGCGAAAGTCGCCGAGCTGGGCGCGGCGCTCGCCGAGGCGGAGGCGCGCGCGTCGGCGGCGGAGGAGGAGACGTCGGCGTCGCGCGCGCTCGCCGCCAAGGAGATCGGCCGCCTGCGCGACGAGCTGGCGGAGACGCGCGCGCGGGCGCAGCGCGGCCGGACGCCGGAGCTGGATCGGGCGCTGGCGACGCTGGAAGAGGAAATCCGCGCCGAGGAGGCGCGCATCGGAGAGATCGAGGGGCGGTTGCGGGCGCTGGCGGTGGAGCCTACTTCTTACAGTTGATCGCCCACTTGAACGCGCCGGCGGACCCGGAGACGTTGACCTCCTTGTCGCTCGTCCTCGCGATGGTCTCCTGCTGGGGCGTCTTCTGCCCCATCATCACGCCCTCGCCGGTCCACTCGATCTTGGCGGGATCGGGCTTCGCCGTCATCGTCGCCCATCCGCCGAAGTTGTCGAAGTCGGTGCGGACGAGCTGCTTGGCGGCGGAGTCGTAGGAGATGTACGTGGCCGCCTTGTACGGCATGGGGTTGTCCTTGGACTTGGTCTCGGCGAACTTGCCGACGATCCAGAAGCCGTCGAGCTCCGCGCCCCACTGCACCGACAGCTTGGTCGGCCGTTGCTTGCCCTCCTCGCCGACCTTGCCCTCGCACTTCCACGTGCCCTTCATGCCCTTGGCGAGGTCCTCGAGCTCCTTGGCGGGCTTGGGCGCCTCCATCTTGGGCGGCTCGGCCGGTTTGGCGGGCTGCGCCGGGGCGCCGGGAGCGCCCTGGGCGAACGCGGGAACAGCGGCGAGCATCGACCCCACGGCCACTAGCACCTTGCACATCCTCATGTGATCCTCCTTTATTTCTTGCACACCATCTCTTCCGTCATCGCCTGGCCGCCCATCGTGGCCGAGGAGGTGAGCACGACCTCGCGGTCGCCTTTCTTCACCATCGTCATCGTCGGCGACATTTCCTGGCCCATGGCGCGCGCCTTGCCGGTGAACTCGAGCTTGTCCGGGCCCCCCTTGGCGGTGAGCGACACGAGGGAGCCCTCGCTGTCCACGCCGACCTGCATCCACGTCTTCGTTCCGGCGTCGTAGCCGAGGTACGACACGCTCTCGAGCTTCATCCCCTGCACGCTGGCCTCGGAGCGGCCGACCAGCCAGAATCCGCCGAGCTCGCGCGTCCACGTGATCTTGAGCGTGTACTTCTGCTCGTTCTTGCCGACCTTGGCGGTGCTGTCGCACGCCCACGTTCCGAGCATGAGCTTGGCCATGGCGTCGAGCTCCGGCGCCGGCTTGGGGAACATCTGAGCCGACGCGGCGGTACCGCCCAGCGCGATCGCGAAAACGACGGGCAGGGTGCGCATGGTGCCTCCTTCGGCCGGCATGAGAGCAGGCCGCGGCGCGGGGGTCAAGTAGGCGAGATCGCCCCGAGCACCCGCGGTCCGGTCGCGCCGGTCGCGGCCGGCACGTTGCCGGGGAGGTCGTGGATCGTCTGGTTCGCCAGCACCGCGAACGCGAGGGCTTCCTTGGCGCCCGGGTCGATGCCCAGCTCGGCGGTCGAGCGCACCGGGACCGGGGCGAACAGCGCGACGAGGTGGCGGCGCAGCGTCGCGTTGTCCACGCCCCCGCCGGACACGAGCACCTCGTCGACGCGAGGGCAGAATCGGCGGTAGGCGTCGCGGATGGACACGGCGACGAAGCGGGTGAGCGTGGCGAGGAGGTCGTCGGCCCGCCCGCCGAAGCGCGCCCACAGCGGCTCGACGAAGGCGGCGCCGAAATCCTCGCGCCCGGTGGTACGCGGCGGCGGGCGCGAGAAATACGGGTGGCGGAGGAGCTCGGCCACCGTCGCCTCGTCGACGGCGCCGGCGGCGGCGCGCGCCCCGCCGCGGTCGTAGGGCTCGCCCAGCCGGCGCGCCACCTCGTCGAGCGGCATGTTGCCGGGGCCGGTGTCGAACGCGAACGTCGCCGCGAGGCTGTCGCCCACGATGGTGACGTTCGCGATGCCGCCGAGGTTCTGGCACGCGAGGGTCGCGCCCGGCCGGCGGAAGAGGAGATAGTCGGCGAGCGGCACCAGGGGGGCGCCCTCGCCCCCGGCGGCGACGTCGCGGGCGCGGAACCCGGACACGACCGGGCGGCCGAGGATCTCGGCGAGGACCGCCGGCTCGCCGATCTGCAGCGTGCCGGCGCGGCCGTGGTGCGCGATGGTCTGGCCGTGCGACGCCACGAGGTCGAACGGCTCGCCGCCCACGACGGCGCGCGTCGCCGCGGCGAACGCGCGCGCAAGCTCGAAGGACAGCGTGGCGATCTCACCCGCGGCGAGCGGGGCGCGCAGGCGGGCGGCGAGCGCGGCCGGGTGCGGCACCTTCGCGAAGCGAAGCACGCGCGCGCGCGTGGTCTCGCCCGCGCCGTCGATCTCGACCAGGGCCACGTCGACGCCGTCGGCGCTGGTGCCGCTGTTCAGGCCGACGATGCGGCGGGGGCGATCGCGGAGGCGCAGGAGATCTGCGATCATTGTTGCACCGCCCGCTCGCTTCGGCTCAGCGCGCCGGGTCGCTCGGCTGCACCTCGCTCCAGGGGCGCGTGGCCTTCGCCTCCGCTCGCGGGCTTCAACCGATGACCTCGCGCAGCCGGCCGCCGGCGGCGGCGAGGAGCGCCTCGGCGCGCGCTCGCGGCACGCCCAGCCGGCCCATGACGACGGCCGTCTTGACCGCGCCACCCGCGCGGCGCAGCAGCGCGTCGGGATCGCCGGGCGCCAGCTCGGCCACGATCCGGCGCGCCCGCGCGCGCAGCTTGGCGCTGGTGGCGCGGACGTCGACCATCCAGGCGCCGTAGCACTTGCCGGCGCGCACCATCGCGGCGGTGGTCAGGGCGTTGAGGACGATCTTGGTGGCCGTGCCGGCCTTGAGGCGCGTGGAGCCGGCCAGGACCTCGGGCCCGACGGCGAGGCCGATGATCGCGTCGGCGGCGCCCACGGCCGCGCCCGGCGCGGCCGTGACCAGCGCGGTGCGCGCCCCGGCGGCGCGGGCGGCGGCGAGCGCCGCGCGCACGAACGGCGTCACGCCCGAGGCGGCGACGCCCACGACGACGTCGCCCGCCCCCGCGCGCAGGCGGCGGAGCGCCCGCTCGGCGTCGGCGCGGCGGTCCTCGGCGCCCTCGACGCTGCGGCGCAGCGCGCGCGCGCCGCCGGCGACGACCGCCACCACCCGGTCGGAGCCGAACGTCGGCGGGCTCTCGGCGGCCTCGAGCGCGGCCAGGCGCCCGCTCGTCCCCGCGCCCACATAAATGAGGCGCCCGCCGGCGGCGAGGGCGTCGCCGGCGGCCGCGGCGACGTGCGCGATGCGCGCCGCCGCCGCCGTCGCGGCGCGCACGCTCGCGCGCTCCCCGGCGCACAGGAGGCGGACCAGCGCGGCGGGGGACATCGTGTCGAGCGGGCGCCGCCGCACCTTCTCGGTGGGCAGGCGTTCCCATACGTCAGATGTGTCAGAGCCCAAGCACGTCCTTCATCGAATAGACGCCCGCCGGTTTGCCCGCGACCCACGCGGCGGCGCGCACCGCCCCGCGCGCGAAGATCAGGCGCGAGCCCGCCCGGTGGGCGAGCTCGATCCGCTCCGCCGGACCGAGGAACAGGACGGTGTGCTCCCCCACCACGTCGCCGCCGCGCACCGCCTGGACGCCGATTTCCCCGTCGGCGCGGGCGCCCACGTCGCCCTCGCGCGAGAAGCGCTTGACCTGCGCCAGGTCGGCGTCGCGCCCGCGGGCCAGCGCCTCGGCGAGCGCGATCGCCGTCCCCGACGGGGCGTCGCGCTTGTGGCGGTGGTGGATCTCGACCACCTCGACGTCGTACTCGGGGCCGAGCGCGCGCGCCGCCTCCTCGGCGAGCCCGAGGAGGAGGTTCACCCCGAGGGAGAAGTTCGGCGCCACCACCACCGGGATGTCGGCGGCGGCGTGGAAGATCGCCGTCCGCGCCTCGGGCGACAGGCCGGTCGTGCCGATCACGGCGGCCACGCGCCGGGCGGCCGCCTGGGCCACCAGCGTCCCCGTCGCCTCGGGGGCGGTGAAGTCGATGTACACGTCCGCGCCGTGGAGGGCGCGCGCGAAGTCGTCCCCGATCGTGACCCCCGGCTCGGCCTCGGTCCCGACCGCGGCGTGCCCCTTGCGCTCGACGGCGGCGTGGAGCGCGACCGCCGCGTCGCTGCGTATCGCCTGGATCAGCATCCCCCCCATCTTGCCCGCGGCGCCGGGGACGACCGCGCGGATCACGTGAGCCCGGCCTGCTGGAGGGCGGCCTTGAGCTTCTCGCGCAGGCCCGGCGTGGCGGGGTAGAGCGGCGGGCGGAGCTCGTCGCTCATGCGGCCCGCGAGCGCCATCGCCGTCTTGATCGGCGTCGGGCTGGCCTCGGCGAACAGGAGCTCGGTCAGCGGCTGCAGGCGGAAGTGAATCTCGCGCGCCTTGTCCCACGCGCCGGCGCGGACGTGGTCCCACATGTCCGCGACCCACCGCGGCGCGATGTTGCTCAGCACCGAGATGACCCCGCGCGCGCCCACGGCGTAGAGTGGGAACATGGTGAAATCGTCGCCGCTGAGCACGTTGATCCGGTCGCCGCAGCGGGCGAGAATCTGCGTCGCCCGCAGCGCGCTCCCCGTCGCCTCCTTGATGCCGACGACGGCGTCGACCTCCATGAGGCGCGCGACCGTCTCCGGCAGCAGGTCGACCGACGTGCGCGACGGCACGTTGTAGACGACGACCGGCAGCGCCTGCCCCATGCCGCGCACGACATCCTGGAAGTGGCGGAACAGGCCGTCCTGGGTGGGGCGGTTGTAGTAGGGCGTGACGTGGAGCAGCCCGTCGGCCCCGGCCTCGCGCGCGCCCTTGCTGAGCTCGATCGCCTCGGCGGTGGAGTTGGCGCCGGCGCCGGCGACGACCGGGATGCGGCCGCGCGCCTGGCGGACGACCACCGAGATGACGTGGATCTGCTCCTCGGTGGTGAGGGTGGATGCCTCGCCCGTGGTGCCCGTGGGGACCAGCCCGTCGATGCCGCCCGCGATCTGGTCCTCGACGAGCTCGGCGAGCGCGCGGTCGTCGACGCGGCCGTCGCGGAACGGGGTCACCAGGGCGGTGAGCGCGCCTTCGAATCTCTGCATGCGAAAGAGGGTATCATGCCCCCACATACTGTTCTAAACCCCGGAGGGCCGAAATGCGCCGCGACTTCCTTTTGCCCGCCCTGCTCGTCTCCGCCCTGGGCGGATGCTCCAGCTCCAGCAGCACACCGGCCGTGGACGCGGCGCCGCCCGACGCCCCCCGCAAGGCGTGCACCACGACGCTGAACCACGGCAGCGACGACCAGACGGCCGTCCAGGCCGCGCTCATCGGCGCCCACAGCGGCGACCTCATCTGCTTCGCCGCCGGGACGTTCAAGTTCACCGACGAGCTGTCCCTGTCGGTGTCGGGCGTGACCCTGCGCGGCATGGGCAAGGCGACGACGATCCTCGACTTCTCGACGCAGGCGACCGGCGGCAACGCGCTCAAGGTCACCGGCGGCAACTTCATCGTCGAGCACCTGACGGTCAAGGATCCCAAGGGCGACGGCATCCGCACCGAGGGCGTGACCAACGTGACCTTCCGCGACGTCCGCGTGTACTGGTCGGGCGGCCCCAACGCGGGCAACGGCGCCTACGGCGTCTACCCGGTGATGACGACGAACGTGCACGTCGACGGCGTCGAGGTGTCGGGCGCGGCCGACGCCGCCATCTACGTCGGCCAGTCGTCGAACATCCTCGTCGAGAACTCGACGTCGTTCGACAGTGTCGCCGGCATCGAGATCGAGAACTCCACCGACGCCGAGGTGGTGAACAACACCACCCACGACAACGTGGCCGGCATCCTGGTGTTCAACTTGCCGCAGCTGCCGACCAAGACCGGCGCGCGCACGAAGGTGCACGGAAACATGATCATGAACAACAACCGGACCACGTTCGCCGCGTCGGGCTCGGTGGTGTCCAACGTACCGAAGGGGACGGGCGTCCTCATCCTCGCCGCCGACAACACCGAGGTGCACAACAACACCATCAGCGGCAACGGTTCCGTCGCCAGCCTGATCGTGTCGTGCGACGCGCTGTCCGTCGTCGCCCCGGGCGTGCTGAACTGCGCCGATCCCGGCTACGACCACTTCCCCGACGGGGTGTACTTCCACGACAACACCTACACGAACAACGGCACGAGCCCGGACACCCTCTACACCGATCCGCCGCTCAGCCTGACGGCGCCCGTCCCGACGTATTTCTTCGCCAACCTCGGCGCGCCGGCGCCGACCGCGGCGACGCAGCTGTGCATCGCCGACACGGGCGTGACGTTCAAGAACTTCCTCGACGCGGGCGACACCCTCGCCATGCACAACTGCACGCACCCGACGCTGCCGTCGATCAACGTGACGTGGGGGGCCTCGCCGTGAAGCGACTGCTCCTCCTGGCCGCGCTGGCGGCGTGCGGCGGCATGGAGGCGGCCGCGCCGGACGCCGGGCCGGGGGAGATCCCCTACGCCAAGCTGTCGGACTACGGCTTCTTCGAGGGGAACGGCGCCAGCCAGCAGCCGAAACCGGGCGTGGTGCCATTCGAGGTGAACGCGCCGCTGTTCTCGGACTTCGCGGCCAAGCACCGTTTCATCGTGCTGCCCCCCGGTGGGAAGATCGCCTACTCGGACATCGACAAGTGGGTCTTTCCCGTCGGGACGATCATCATCAAGACGTTCGCGTTCGAGCACGACCTGCGCAACCCGTCGCTGGGCGAGCGCGTCATCGAGACGCGCCTCCTCGTGAACCGCGATACGGGTTGGACGCCGTACGTCTACCTGTGGAACGACGCGCAGACCGAGGCGACGCTGTACGTGGTGGGCGCGCGGGTGAACGTCACGTGGATCGACGATAGCGGCGTCCAGCAGTCGAACGAGTACCGCGTCCCCAACACCAACCAGTGCCTCGACTGCCACGGGATCGTAGGGCAGACGAACATCATCGGGCTGCGCACCCGCCAGCAGAACCGCCTGCACGACTACGGGGGCGGGCCGGAGAACCAGATCGACCACATGGCGGCGCTGGGGATGTTCGCCGGTCCGGTGCCGCCGGCGGCGGGGCGGCAGACGCTGCCGAACCCCTACGACGCCGCGTCGGGGACGGTGGAGACGCGGGCGCGCGCGTGGCTGGAGGCGAATTGCTCCCACTGCCACCGCCCGGGCGGCGGGGCCGGGTCGACGAACCTGTACCTTTACAGCGACGTCACCAAGCCGATCGACTTCGGCGTGTGCCGCGTGCCCAATGCCGCGGGCGCGGGGTCGGGCGGGCGGCATTTCGACATCGTGCCGGGCGCGCCCGACCAGAGCGTCATGACGTTCCGCATCGCGTCCACGGTCCCCGGCATCAAGATGCCGGAGGAGCCGATCCTCCTCGTCGATCAGAAGGGCGTGGACGTCGTCACGCAGTGGATCGCCGAGATGCCCCCGCAGACCTGCATCTAAGCGCACCGAACGGCTGGGAACGCGAACGTGGACGGTCGGTGGGGGCGTGCAAGCAGGAGACCGGCGACCGGCAACCTGCATGGCGACCTGCGACTTTTGCTCCGACGCCCCTCCAGCTTGCAGGAAGACCTCGGCTTCCGGAGGAAACCATGAAAACGGTGCTCACGAACGACACCTGGGCGGTCCTCGCCCTCGCCCATGCTCGGTCCCCTGGTCACGTGGGTGGACGGCGAGCTGTCCTTTCGGCTGCCGGATCACGGCTCGCGGCGCTCGTCACGTTGGTCGTGGTCTCGGCGGCGGCCTGCGGAGGCTCCGAAGACATGGCGTGCCAGATCGGCCCGGACGACACCATCAGCGCGACGCTCAGGATCACCGCCGACGACAACTACAAGCTCTACGTCGACGGCGCCCTCATCGACGACACCCCGAGGCTGTGGTCCGACCCGCAGACCTACACGGTGAAGCTGTACCGCCATCCGACGCACAAGAACGTCATCGCGGTGGAGGGGATCAACACGCAGAAGATCTCCGGCCTCGACCGCGGCGTGATCGTGGACATCGCGTTCACCCTCGGCGGCAGCACGCGCGCCGTCCTGACCGACGCGAGCTGGAAGCTGTCGACGAGGCTGGCGGCGGACTGGTTCGCGCCGAGCTTCAACGACGCCGCGTGGAGCGCGCCCACGGTGGAAGGGCCGCACGGCATCGCGCCCTGGGGCCCGGTCCTCGGCACGTCGTCGGCGCAATGGTTATGGAGCTACTCGTCGGACCTTTCGGTCGACCAGAAACCCGTGGACGAGACGGTCTACCTGCGCAAGACGTTCTACCTGAGCACCGCCGGCGCGCCGCTGGATGCCCCCGGCACGTGCCCCTGAACGAGTCCGCCGCGCCTGGCGCCTCGACGCAGACACCCCATCGGCGTATCCAGGGGCCGGAGGAACGTGTCGGGAACGTTCACCCGCGCGTCCCGGGTGTTCATGGAGAACGGGATCACCTTTTCACGTCGCTGGCCATCGGGCTCACCGACGGCGTAAAGGAGCACCCCCTGGGGGGCTACACGGGAAGCAACTGCGTGCAGACGATCACCGGGGGCTTCGCCACCACCCCGCGGTGACCGTGCCCGCGACGTGCGTGCCCGCAACGCGCCCGAGCGGCGACATGCGGCGATTCTACTCGATGTAGAATCCGCGGACGGAGGGCCCGATGACGAGACGCATCGTGTCGACGACGTTCCTGCTCGCGTTCGCGCTCGCGATTGCCGCCGGATGCAACAAGGACGGCACCGACAAGCCGAAGGAGACGCCGGCGCCCGCGGCAGCGCCCGCCGCGTCACCCGCGCCCGCCGCGGCGCCCGCGGCCAAGGCCCGCACCGGCGTCCCCGAATGTGATTCCTACCTCGCGACCTTCGAGAAGTACGCGGCCTGCGACAAGCTCCCGCCGGGTCGGAGGGAGAATCAACAGAAGGCGCTCGAGCTCGCGCGCCGGGGAATGGCCGGGCTCGATTCGCCCAATCTGCCGGCCGAAACCAAGGCAGCGGCCGCCAAGGGTTGCAAGGACGGCGAGGACGCCATCAAGGCCAACGCCGTCCCCGGCTGCTTGTAAGCTCGCGTCCGAGCCGACCCGCTTCACGCCGACGCGACACGCTCCTATGCCGCGGTCGTCGTCCCCGTCGGCGCGCGCGCGTGCACCGCGCCGAGGTAGCCGAGCATGAACGCGCGCGCGTCGTGCGCCGCGGCCAGCGCCGGCGACGGCGCGAAGCGGAGGCGCGTCGGCCGCTCGGCGAGCGGATCGTCGGGGCGCGCCCGCCAGGCGTCGAAGTCGAAGGCGAAGCCCTCGGCGCGGGGCGCGCGGTCGCCCGGCGCGGGCGTGAGGAAGCGCTGGTAGCGGACCGCGTCGGCGACGATCGCGCCGGCGCGCCCGGGGAACGTCGCGCGCGCCCACGCCTCGACCTCGTCGTAAAATCCGCCGCCGGCGACGAGCGCGGCGTGGAGCACGGCGTCCTCGACGGCCCACAGGTGATCGCCGGTGCCCTCGGCGGGGAGCACCATCGCGCGGCCGTCGAGGATCGCGTCGGCGTGGCGCTCGAGCACGGCGTGCACCCGCGCCAGCGCGCTTCCCGGCGCGGCCGCCGCCATCGCCGCGCACAGCCCCTCGACGAGGATGCGCAGGTCGACCCCCGCGGCCCGGCGCGCCACCTGCAGCACCACGTCGAGCAGGCGCAGGTTGTGGGCGGCGGCGAGGAAGTACCCGAGCCCGAACGCGCGCCGCCAGTCGGCGACGGGCAGGGCGCGCGTCGCGACGACGACCTCCTCCATCTCGTCGACGTGCCCGCCCGCGCCGGCGCGGTGGAACGACGCGATGAGGACGTGCCGCGTCTCGATGCCGTGGCGCGCCCGCTCCTCCGGCGACGCCATCTCGGCGTTGGGGAGGACGCGCGCGAGGTAGAGGTTGAACGCATCGCCGGGGTAGGGCGTCACCGCCTTGGCCATGCTGTCGGCGAACGAATCGTAGGTCTGCTGGGGGAGGCCGAGGATGAGCTCGTTGAACGTGGGGATGCCCCGCTCGTGGCACACGCGCCGCAGCTCGAGCGCGCGGTCGAGGCGGATGTTGTCGCGCTTGACCGCGAGGAGGACGCGCGGCTCGAAGTCCTGCGCCGACAGCGCGAGGTGGGTGGCGATGCCGTGCTCCTTCAGCGCGAGGACCACGGCGAGATGGCGCTCGGTCGCGTTCTTGGTGAGATGGAAGAACACGTACTGGGGGAACCCGGTCGCCGCCTTGACGCGGCCGATCTCGTGGATGATGTCGACGTCGCGGCGGCGCATGCCGTAGTTGGCGTCGACGATGTAGACGTAGGGGATGCGCCGGGCGGCGATCCAGGCGATCTCGCCGTGGAGGCGGTCGAGCGGGAGCTCGTGCACGCGGCTCGCGACGGCCTGCCCCCAGTCGCAGAACGTGCACGCGAACGGGCAGCCGCGGTTGGTCTCGACGATCGCGGCGGTGGGCGCGGCGCCGGCGGCGACCAGCGCGTCGAACGTGCCGTCGAGGTAGGGGGACGCCGTGTCGCCGAAGTCGACGAGCCGCCCGCGCGGCGGCGTGAGAAGCGCGCCGTCGGGACAGCCGCCCGCGCGCAGCGCCAGCCCGGGGACCTCGGCGAGCGGGCGGCCGTCGAGGAGCGCGCGCAAGACGTCGCGGAACGTGAGCTCGCCCTCGCCGAACGCGACGGCGTCGACCTCCGGATGACCGCGCAGGAACGCGGCGGCTTCGTCGGGGCGGCGCGGGACGGAGGGGCCGCCGAGGAGGATGAACGCATCGGGACGGCGCGCGCGCGCCCGCCGGGCGACCTCGAGCGAGTAGCGCTCGTTCCACACGTAGGTGGAGAACGCGAGGACGTCTGCGCGGTCGCAGGCGTCGACGACCGCGTCGGGATCGAGGCGCGCGGCCGTCACGCGCAGCCGCGCCTCGACGGCGACGCGCGCATCGCGCCGCGCCGTCGCCACCAGGAGCCCGGCGGCGAGCGGCAGGGCCTGGAGCGTGGAGACGCCGTCGAACTGGTGGACGACCACCTCCATGCAAAGAGTCTATCTCAGGCGGCGTACACCCGAAAATCCATCTCCGGGAACAGGTTGTCGCGCGCCTCGAGGTCGGCGAGCCAGCCCTCGTCGATCTTGCCGGTCGTGAGCTCGTCGACGAGACGGCGGAAGCGCGCCACGTGCGCCTTCACCCGCGACGTCGCGTAGCCGGTCGCCGTCTGCATCTTCAGGATGAACGCCCAATCGCTCGCCTGGAGCAGCACGAGCTCGCGCGCGGCCTGGTCGAGCACGCGCTCCTCGAGCGGCGTGGCCGAGCCGGCGTAGCGCCGCGCCAGCTCGACCATGGTGGTCTCCGCCCGGTGCTGGTGGCGGTAGATCCAGTCGTTCACGCCGTCGATCCACACCGCGGAGAAGCCGCCGTCCCCCCAGCTCGACGGCGAGATGTCGGCCACGGCGAGCGTTGGGTTCCGCGCCAGATAGTCCGACGGCGTCTCGAGCGCGATCTCCGCCTGATCGTACCAGGCCTGGCGCAGGAGAAAATCGAGGAACATCGGCCCCTCGAACCACCAGTGGCCGTAGAGCTCCGCGTCGTAGGGCGCGACGATGAGCGGGCGCGGCTCCATCTGCGCCGCGAGCCCGCGCGCCTGGGCCCGCCGGCTGGCCAGAAAATGCCGCGCGTGCGCCGCCGCCTTCTCGCGCGCCCACGCCGGGACGTAGGGCTGCTTGACCGCGAGGTCCACCTTCCCGGTCACGCGATAGTACTTGTAGCCGGTGTGGATGCGGATCCCGTCGGGGTGGATGAACGGCGCGATCTCGACGAGCGGCCGGTCGAAGCCGACGTCGCGGTAGAAGTCGCGGTAGTCGGGGTCGCCGGGGTAGCCCTCGTCGGCCGACCACACCTGCTTCGACGACGCCGGGTCGCGCCCGAACGCCGCCACGCCGTTGCGGGCGTAGACGGGCGCGGCCGTGCCGTACGGCGGGCGCGGCCGCGCGTGCGTCAGCCCGTGCGTGTCGACGAAGAAGAAGCGGATCCCCGCCTCGGCCAGGTAGTCCTCCACGCCCGCGGCGTAGCCGCACTCGGGCAGCCAGATGCCGCGCGGGCTCCTGCCGAACGTGCGCCGGTGGCTCTCGGCGGCGATCTGGATCTGGGCGCGCCGTGCGGCCGGCTCGCGCACCGCCGGGAGGTAGCCGTGGGTGGCGCCGACGGTGACGATCTCGAGGTGACCCGCATCCTCCAGCTCGCCGAATGCGCCGGCCACGTCGCCGCCGATCTCGTCCCACAGGTCGCGCAGGCGGGTGAACCGCTCGAGGTACATCTCGACGATGGGGCGGAACGTATCGCTGTCGCGGTTGCGCTCGAGCTCCTGGTCGCCGAGGGCCACCAGCCGCTCCAGGTACGCGCGTGCGCGCGTGCGCAGGAGCTCGTCGCGCAGCATCGTCGTGAGCGGCGGCGACATCGTCATGGTGAGGCGGCCGCCGACGGCGTCGCGCCGCAGCCCGCGGAACACGTCGAGGAGGGGAAGGTACGTCGCCGCCACCGCCTCGTAGAGCCAGTTCTCCTCGAGGTGGTAGGCGTACTCCGGGTGGCGCACGAACGGCAGGTGCGCGTGGAGCACCAGCGCCAGCCCGCCCACGGGCTCGGGTCGGGTCACGGCTGCCTCTTCACCGGCGAGGTCGGCGCGGGGGCGGGCGCGGCCATCGGCTCGGGCGGCGGCGGCCGCAGCGCCGGCAGCTCGGCCGGCTCCACGGCGACGATGCGCGGGGGCCCGACCTCCTCGGGGGCGACGGTCATCCACGTGACCGGCGTCTCCGGGGCGATGCCGTCCGGCGGAACCAGGACCTCGGGCGCCCAGGCGATCGCGACGAACGCGCCCGACGCGGCGCGCAGGCCGATGGCGGCGCGGAACCGGGCTCCCGAGCGCGGCGCGGGGAGGTAGCCGCGCCCGAGAGCGCGCGGCAACGGCTCGTCGACATAGCCGCCGCTCTCCAGGCGCAGGATGAGCGCGCCCTCCTGGCCCAGCGCATGCTGCGCCGCCGAGTATCCGTGCGCGGTGATCTCCCAGTGCGCGAACAGCGTGCGCGGGTCGCGCCACAGCATCGTCACCTCGTCCACGCCGTAGGCCTCGGGCGGATCCTCGACGTCGAGCAGGCCCCACGGTTCGGCCTCCCCCTCGACCTCCTCCTCGGGGATGGGCGGCGGGACCGCCTCGCCCGGCAGGGGCTCGGGGGGCGGCGGCGCGACGCGCGGCGCCGGCGACGTGGGGAAATGGAACAGGGGATACGGGCTGAAACGATCGCTGCTCATGCGTGACCACCCAGGATGCGCCGCGCGGCGGCCAGATCTTGCCGTATCTGCGCCACGAGCGCCGCAACCGAATCGAAGCGCTCCTCGGCGCGGATCCAGCCGTGGAAATGGACGCGCGTCCGCCGCCCGTACAGATCGCCGTCGAAATCGAGCACGTGCGCCTCGAGCGACAGCGGCGCCCCCGGCGTGAAGGTCGCGTTCTCGCCCAGGCTCAGCGCCGCCGGCAGCGTCCGGCGCTCGTCGAGAAGCGTCAGCGCGCCGGCGTAGATGCCGGGGCGGGGGAGGAGCCCGCCGGCGACGGCGACGTTGGCGGTGGGAAAGCCGATCTCCCGGCCGCGGCCGGCGCCGGCCACGACGTCGCCGTCGACGTCGTGCGGCCGCCCGAGGAGCTTGGCGGCGCGCGCGGCGTCCCCCTGGGCGAGGAGCCCCCGCACGGTCGTCGACGACACGATGAGGTCGTCGACGGTCACCGCCGGGATGACCTGCACGTCGAACCCGTGCGCCGCGCCGGCGCGCGCGAGCGTCTCCGTCGTTCCCAGGCGCTTCTGCCCGTAGGTGAAATCGTAACCCACCACCACGCCGCGCACGCCCAGGCGGCCCACGAGGACGTCGGCCACGAACGCGTCGGCCGACACCGACGCGAACGCGGCATCGAACGGCTCGACGACGACCGCCGCGATGCCCTGTCCGGAGATGAGCTCCAGCTTGCGCGCGAGCGTGGTCAGGAGCGGCGGCGCGCGCTCGGGCGCGAGCACCTGCGCGGGATGGGGCTCGAATGTCATGACCGCGGCCTGGCCGCCCACGCGCGCGGCCCCCTCCACGGCGACGCGAAACAGGTGCTGATGCCCGAGGTGCACGCCGTCGAAGTTGCCGAGGGCGAGTACGGGGCGCTCGAGGGCGGCGCTCGTGTGTCCGGGGAAGACCTCCATGTTTCGCCGTTCCACCTAACACGATAAGGTTCCACCTGTGAAGCGTCTACCTGGCGCGCTCGGGCTCGGCGCGTTCTGCGTGTACGCCTGGTTCGCCGCGCCGGGGATGTACTGGCTGGACGCGCAGGAGCTCGGATCGGCGGCGGTGCGCCTCGGCATTCCGCACCCGACCGGGTTTCCGCTGTTCACGTTCGCGGGCTACCTCGCTTCGCTCGTCCCGCTCGGCGAGCTCGCGTTCCGGGTGCACCTCCTGTGCGCGGCGTCGGCCGCGGTCGCCGTCGGCCTTGTCGCGCGCCTCGTCGTCGAGGTCGCGGGCGAGGGCCTCCCCGCGGGCATCGGCGCGGCCGCGGCGGCGGTCGTGTTCGGGGCGTCGCTGACGTTCTTCCGCCACGCCACCGCGACCGAGGTCTACGCGCCCACCGCCGCGCCGCTCGCGCTCGCCCTGCTCTGGCTGCTTCGTCCCAACTATTCGCTTCCATTGGCATTTCTCGCCGGCATCGCCGCGATCGGGCTGCACGGCTCGTTCCGCCTGCTCCTGTTTCTGCCCGTGGTGGCTGCGTTCCTTTGGCGGTACCTGCGCGGCGTGCGCGCGCTCGCCGCGGCGCCGTTTCTGGCGGTGCTCGGCGCCCTGGGGATCCTCCTCTATATGCCCGTGCGCTCAGCGACCGGGCGCGTGGCGGTGCTCGACTGGGGAACCACGCGATCGGCGGCGGGGCTCGCCGACCACGTGTTCGCCGGGCGCATCCGGCGCTCGTTCGCGGGGGAGATGTTCTCGCTCGAGGCGACGCGCCCCAACCTGGTCGCGTTCGGCGGGCTCGTCGAGGGCGATCTCGGCGCGCTCGCGCTCGTCGCGGCGGCAGGGGGCGCGGCGGCGCTGCTCGCGCGGCGGCGCGGGGCCGCGGCGCTGCTCGCGTTCATCGTCGCGGGCGAGATCGTCTACGCCACCTGGGTGAACCCGATGGGCACGCGCGACCGGCAGAACGGCGTGTTCCTGGCGCTGGCCGCGTCGGTCCTGGCCGGCGCGGGCATCGCCGCCGGCGCCGGGCGGCTGGGCCGCGCGGGCCCGTTTGCCGCGGCGGCACTCGGGTTCCTCGTGGCGGTGGAGCCCGTGTGGCACGGCGTGGACGCGCGCGCGGCCGTCGCGCGCTCCGAGGCGCCGCGCGCCTGGGCGGAGGCCGGGCTCGCCGAGCTTCCGCCGCGCGCGGTGGCGCTGCTCCGTTCGGACGACCTCGCCGCCGGCACGTTCTGGCTCACGCTCGCCGAGCCGGTGCGTCCCGACGTGGCGGCGCTGGTGCGCCAGCACCTGGCCGACGTGCGGCGCACGCGCGCGCTCCTCGGCGTGGACCGGCCGGGCGACGTCCGCGATCGCCCGATCGGCTGGGAGATCGGCGACGACGCCCTGCCGGGCCCGGCGCGGCTCGACCTGCCCATAGCGCTCCTCGGCGAGAGCGGCGCCGTCCCGGCGGACGCCGCGCCGCGCATCGCGCGCGCGTTTCCCGACGCGGCGCTCGGCGATCCGGAGACGCGGCGGGTCGCGCGGCGGGCGTGGAACAACCTCGGCGTCCTCGATTCGCTGCGCGGCGACGCGGCGGCGGCCGCGGCCGCGGCCGAGCGCTCGCTGGGGCTCGGCGACGACGCCGGCGCGCGGACGAACGCGGCGCGCTACCGCCTGTCCCTGGGCGACGACGCGCGGGCGCGCGCGCACGCCGAGCGGGCGGTGGCGCTCGAGCCGCTCCGCGCGGCCGCGTGGGCGCTCCTCGGCGTCCTCGACGCGCGCGCCGGGCGGTGCGCCGAGGCCAGGGCCGCCTTCGAGCGCGCGCTGGCGCTCGACGCGAACGAGCCCGACGCGCGGGCGAACGCGGCGAAGCCGTGCCCCTAGCGCCGCGCCCGCGCCCGGCTCGGATCCGGTTCCGTGCCCGCGCCCGGCTCCGGTTCCCGCTCCGACTCCGGCTCCGGAATCGGTTCCGGCCCGCCGGCGCTCGGCGCCCTCGCTCCCTGCGCCATGGCTCGGATCCTTTCGCGGGGTCGTTTGCCCCAACGGCGCACATCCCGCGCCAGCCTCCGGGCAAAGAGCGCCCGGGGGCTGTCACGGGATCTGCGCCGGGAGGGGGCATGACACCGCGAAAGGATCCTCCCACCATGACATGGCACGTCTTCGAGGTTTCACTTCAGCTCATCCGGTGCTGGCGCGGCGTGGTCGCCGAGCTCGCTCGGCACGACTCCGACTTGACCGCGCAGATTCGGCGCGCCGCCTCGTCCGTCCCCGCCAACCTCGGCGAAGGGCTGCGCCGGGCGGGCCGGGACCGGCGCTACCATTTCCGGGTCGCGGCGGGCAGCGCGGAGGAGGTGCGGGCTGCGCTGCGCACCGCCGGCGCGTGGGGCTACGTCGACGACGCCGCGCTCGCCGAATCCCTCGCGCTCCTCGACCGCGTGGGCGATGCTCTACCGCATGACCCACTGACGCACCACGGCCCGGAGCCGGGGACGGCCCGGCTCCGGCTCCGCCTAGTGCCGAGCTCGCCTGCGCACGACGAATGCGGCGGCGATCGCGACCGCGAGCCATCCGCACCCGCCGTCGCCCACCGCGCAGCCGCCGCCGCCGGTCGCGCCGTCGACGTAGACGTGGCTGGTGACGACGATGCGAGCGCCGTCGGCGATGAGCTCGGCGCGGACGCGCTCCGGCCCGCCGCGCGCCGCATACGTGAAGCTCTTGCGGAAGTCCGCCGAATCGACCGGCACCTGGTCGGCCGGCTTCCCGTCGCGCACGATCGACAGGGACACGCCGTCGCCGGGGGCGGCGCCCACGACGTGCGCATCCACCTGGATCGACGAGATGCCGCTTGCCGTGTCGCCGATGCCGACCGCGGCGCCGTTCGCGCCCCGCACCGCGATCTCCAAGCGCGGATCGTCCGGCCCGCGCAGGAGCACCACGGTGCGCCGCGCCTTCACCGCCGCGACGATCGCCGCCTCCGACAGCTCGTCGGCGCGGACGAGCGTCGTCGGGCTGCCGATGGGCGATCCGGTGGGGCCCTCGTCGATGCCCGCCGTGTGATCGTCGCTGCCGCCGATCGCGGCCAGGCGGTACCCCTGGTCCTCGAGCGCGTCCCACATGGCGATCGCCCTCGGCGTGAACAGGATGCCGGTGACGAGGTAGCTGCCGGTCTGGATCTCCAGGCCGGCGACCTTCGCCCACGGCGTGTCGGGGAGCTTCCAGGCGCAACCGATGCACAGATCCCCGATGTCCAGCGTCGGGTGATTGACGATGAACAGCCCGCCCTGTGCGGCCACCGCTTCGACGATGCGCGCCGCGCCCACCCCGCCGATGCCCACGCGGTGGTCTACGTAGCTCGACGCGCCGAGCGCGTTGCCGTGGCCGGCGTAGGTCGTCACCTCGATGCCGCGGATGAGCAGGAGGTCGGTGAGGCCCTCTTGCGCCGCCGCCTGGCGCCCCTGCTGCGACACCGTGTTGTGATCGCTGAGCTCGACGAAGTCCAGCCCGCGCGAGCGCGCCAGGTCGATGATCTGGGCGAACGTCGCCCGGGCGTCGCCGCTCTCCTCGTCGTGGACGTGAAAGTCGCCCTTGAACCACGCCGGGCCGGGCGCCAGCACGCGCGGGGCGAACGCGGCGCGCGGCACCGGGGTAAGCGTCGGCGCGTCGCGGAACGTGACATCGACGGAGTAATGGCCGGCGCCGGCGGCGAGCTTGGCCTCGCCGATGACGAGCGTCCACGTCCCGGCCGCGATCGGCCCGGGCAGGTATCCGCGCGACGGCGCATCGACGCCGATGATCGCCGGGTCGACGAGGCCGCCGCCCCAGCCGCGGAACCCCTCGGGCGCCCACATCCCCCAGTCCAGGATGACGGCGTCCGAGCCGTCGGTGTGATCGATCTGGATCTCGGCCGTGCCCGCGGGCACGGAGAAAGGGACGAGCGTGTAGTCGCCGTCGCCGGCGGTGACGTCGCCCTCGAAGTGGAGCGGCGGGGGGGCGGCGAGCAGCACCGCGAGGAGGAGCGGGGTCATTGCCGATAACGATGGATCAGAACGATCGCCCGTCGACGAGGTCGATGGCGAGGCCGAGGGGGTCCACGCCGTCGACGCAGCCGAGGTTCACGCGATAGTGGCCGGGCTTCGTGGTGACGTCGTGGAACGGGTAGATCCCGCACGTTCGGCAGAAGTAGTGGTTGACCATGTGGTCGCCGAAGCGGTAAACGCCGAGCGCCTCCGCGCCCTCGACGTCGATGTCCTCGGGCGGAAAGTACGGCACGGACAAGACCGCGCCCTTGCGGATGCAGATCGAGCAGTTGCACCGCAGCCCGGCGACGATCGGCTCGGATCGGAACGCGAAGCGCACCGCGCCGCAGTGGCAGCTCCCGTGGTAGGTCCGGACCATATAAGTCTACGGGAAAATCCCGCGCTCCTGGTAGGCCTTCTGGATGCGATCGAGGCCGATCGCGTAGGACGCGGTCCGGTAGTCCACGTCGCGGTCCTGCGCGAAGTCGCGCACCTGCGCGAACGTCCGCTTCATGCGGCGCTCGAGGCGGCTCTCCACCTCCTCGAGATCCCACCGCTCCGAGCGCTTGTTCTGCAGCCACTCGTAGTACGAGACGATCACGCCGCCCGCGTTGGCCAGGACGTCCGGCACGATCTCGACGCCCTTGCCCAGCAAGTACTCCTCCGCCTCGGGGTAGGTGGGGCCGTTCGCGCCCTCGAACACCGCCTTGGCGCGGAGGAGCTTCGCCTCGGCGAGGCCGAGCTCCAGCTCGAGCGCCGCCGGCACGAAGATGTCGCAGTCCATCGCGAAGAACTCCTCGCGCGATATCGCTTTCCCGCCCCGGTACTCGATGACCGACCCCGTCGCCGCGACGTGCTCCGCCAGCTTGTGCGCGTTCAGCCCCTCGGGGTTGGCGACGTAGCCGCGGTGGTCGCCCGTCGCCACCAGCGTCGCCCCCAGCTTGGACAGGATGCGCGCGGTGTGCGAGCCGACGTTGCCGTAGCCCTGGACCGTGAACGTGCACCCGTCGAGGTTGAACCGCTTCTCGCGCGCCCACTCGGTGATGCAGTGGACGACGCCGCGCCCGGTCGCGGTCTCGCGCCCGTGCGACCCGCCCGAGGTGATCGTCTTTCCGGTCACGATCCGCCGGACGCTGTTCTTCTCGTCCATCCCGACGACGTTCATGTACGTGTCCATCATCCAGACCATCGTCTGGGCATTGGTGCCGACGTCGGGCGCGGGGATGTCCCACTCGGGGCCGATGTTCGACCCCAGCGCGTGGGTGAACCGCCGCGTGATGCGCTCGAGCTCCGCCTTCGAGTGCTCGCGCGGGTTGAACTTGATGCCTCCCTTGCCGCCGCCGAACGGCACGTCGTGGAGCGCGCACTTGTACGTCATCCACGCGGCGAGCGCCTTCATCTCGTCCAGGTTGGCTTCCTGGTGGTAGCGGATGCCCCCCTTGAACGGCCCCAGGATGTTGTTGTGCTGCACCCGGTAGCCCTTGAACATGCGGTACTCCCCGTTGTCCATCCGCACCGGGAAGTTGATGATGAGCTCATTCTTGGGCTGAGACAGGATCGCGGAGGTCTGCGCGTCGAGATGGACGGCCTTGGCCCCCTTTTCGAGCTGCTTGACGGCCACGGCGTAGAGGTTTCCGCGTTGCGCGAGCGTCGTGGCCGCGTGGGTCGCCGGCACCGCCGGAACGGCGGTCAGATTCGGATTGGTCGTCGACATTTTTTCGTGCGAATGACTAACCCTCTAGACGACAGAAAGCAAACTATTTTCCCAGAGTTACCATGACGCACGGCGTAAACCGGGTGCGCGATCTCGTCCTCGATCTGTGGACAAAAACCCGTATCGATTGGGGATTCGCGACCGACCGTCTGGCGCTCGCGTTCCGGCGCGAGCGATCGCTGTCGAGCGCCGATCGCCGCGTCGTCGCCGAGACGCTCTACGGCATGATCCGGCAGCTCCGGCGGATCGATTTCGCGCTCGACGGGCAGAGGTTCGCCGGGCCGGCGCGCGAGCACGCGCGCTACCTCGCCTACCGCGTGCTCGCGGGAGAGCTATCGCCCGCGGCGGCCGCGGGGGAGCTCGCCGCCGACTGGGACGCGGTCGCGCGCGTCGACGAGCGCATCGCGCGCGAGCGCGACCCCGTGCGCCGCCTCGGCCTTTTGCGCTCGCTCCCCGACTGGCTGGCGCGCCGCCTCCTCGACGACCACGGCGACGAGGCCGACGCGCTCGCCGCCGCGCTGAACGCCCGCGCGCCCCTCGCCGTCCGCGCCAACGCGCTCAAGACGACGCGCGCGGCGCTGGCCGACCGGCTGGCCGCGGAGGGGATCGCGAGCCACCCCGGCCGCTGGGCCGCGGCCGCGCTCGTCCTCGACACGCGCACGAACGCGTTCGGGCTGGCGGCGTTCCGCGAGGGTCTGTTCGAGGTCCAGGACGAGGCCAGCCAGCTCGTCGCCGAGCTCGTCGCGCCGCCGGCGCGCGGGCTCGTCGTCGACGCGTGCGCCGGCGCCGGCGGCAAGACGCTCGCGCTCGGCGCGCTGCTCGCGAACCGCGGGCGCCTGTGGGCGCTCGATGTCGACGCGAAGAAGCTCGCCGAGCTCACCCGGCGCGCGCGCCGCGCGGGCCTGTCCAATCACCGCGCGGTCGCCGTGCCCCCCGACGCATATCCCGACGAGGTCGAGGCCCTGCACGGCCGCGCCGACCGCGTCCTCGTCGACGCGCCGTGCAGCGGCATCGGCGCGCTCCGCCGCAACCCCGAGGCGCGCTGGCGCCTGGCCGACGACGACATCCCGCGCCTTCAGGCCCAGCAGCTCGCGATCGCCCGCCGGGCCATGGGCCTCGTCGCCCCCGGCGGGCGCCTCGTGTACGCCACTTGCACCGTCCTGCGCGAGGAGAACCAGGCGGTCGTCGAGCGCCTCCTGCGGCCGGGGTGGGAGGTCATGCGCATCGCCGAGATCTGGGGCAACGAGCGGGCGGCGCCCGTCGCCGACTCGACGGGATCCTTCCTCGCCATGCTCCCCCATCGCCACGACACGGATGGATTCTTCGCCGCGGTCCTCTACCGGCGTTCCTGATGTTATCTTTTGATGTCTCACTCCATGGCTCTTTCGACCGAAGTCGTAGACGATCCAACCCGCCTGTCCGAGCTGTGCCCCGCGTGGGAGGACCTCGCCCGCGCGGGCGGCGACGGCGCGCTGTTCCGCGCCCCCGGCTGGCTGCTGTCGTGGTACCGCGCGTTCGGCCCGGCGCTGGAGGCGGAGCTGCGCGTCGTCGTCGTGCGCGACGACGACCGCCTCGTCGGCCTGGCGCCGTTCTACGAGCGGACGGCGCGCCTGGCGGGGATGAAGACGCGCGAGATCCGCCTCCTCGGCGACGCCGGGCCGCGCCCGCCCGCGCTCGACGTGCTGACCGCGCCGGGGTACGAGGAGCGGTTCGCCGTGGCGCTGACGCGCGACCTCACCGCCGACAAGGGGTGGGACATCCTCGACCTGGCGCCGCTGCGCGATCCATCGCGCGCGCGCGCCTACCTCGCGGAGAAGCTCGACGGCGCCGGGCGCAAGGCGGAGGCGCAGGAGGCGGGCACCACGCTGGCGCTGGCGCTGGCGGCGGCGGGCATCCCCGACGACGCCCTGCCGCCGCCGGATCCGCGCGCGAGCGCGTTCGCGGTCGCGGAGATCGACAAGGGCCTGGCCACGCTGCGGCGCCTCTCGCGTCTCGAGTGGGCGATGCGCGACGAGCCGAGCCCGGTCGCCGAGAGCGAGGCGATGCAGCTGCTCCAGGAGGTCGTGCGCCAGCTCGCCCCCCAGGGGCGGGCGCGCCTGGGCCGCCTCGACGACGACCGCGGCGACGCGATCGCGGCCGCGCTGGTGCTCGACGACCCGCCGCGCGCGGTGTGCGTCGCCCTGGCGGTGGACCCCGAGGCGCGCGCGGGCTGGCGCCTGCTCGGCGCCGAGGCCAACGCCGCGCGGGCGCGCGGGCTGCGCGCGCTCGACGTCGTGGTGGGCGCCGCCGACGTGGAGCCGCCGCCGCTCCCCGTCACCCAGCGGCGGTGCCTGCGCCTGCGCGCGTACAACCACACCACCGCCGGCACGCTGGCGCGCACCTACGCGTCGCTGCGGCGGCGCACTGACGTCGCGCGCGACGCGCCCGGCGCGGCCGCGGCCGGCGCGCGCGCGGCGTGGACGAAGATCCGCGAAGCGGCCGCGAGCGTGGCCAGCTACGAGCGCCTCCATCTCTACCGCGGGCAGCTGTGGACGCGCGGCATCAAGCCGCCCGAAGGGCTGTCGCTCGCGGAGTTCAGCGAGGCGGAGTTCGACGCGCTGCCCGCCGCGGACCGCGCCGTCCTCGTCGAGAGGCTCGAGCTCGACGAGAGCTACTGCCGCGAGAAGTGGCGCCGCGGCGACCTGGTCGTCCTCGCGCGCCTGCTCGAGCGGCCCGCGGGCATCACCTGGTGCGCCCGCAGCGCGGTCATGGTGGGGGAGATCGGCCGCGAGGTGCGCCCCGGCCCGTCGGAGTGCTACATCCACGACGTGTTCGTGGCGCCCGACGCGCGCGGCAAGAACGTCGCGCCGGCGATGCTCGAGGACCTGGCCCGGCGGCTGCGCCAGCGCGACGTCTACCGCGCCTGGGCGCTCATCGAGCCATCGAACGTCGCCTCCACCCGCGCCTTCGAGAAGGCCGCGTTCACGCCGGTCGCCGACGTCATCCACGCGCGCATGGCGGTCGTGGACCGGCTGGTGATCCGCCCACCCGATCCCGAGGCCAAGCGCCTCCTGGGGGTGTCATGACCGCAGACGTCGATCGCATCACCCTGGTCATCCTGAAGGAGGACGGCACCCGCGAGAAGTTCCCCCTCCGGTCGTGGGTCGGCGTGCCGCGCAAGACCGAGCTCGTCTGGCTGGGCGAGGAGCCCTACGTCGTGGTCGAGATCGAGTACGCGGTGGCCGAGGGCTTCTTCGGCGGCAAGTCGATCGAGGCGGCGGGCGTCTACGTCCGCCGGCTGTCGAACGAGGAGCAGACCGCGGTGGCCCGGCGGCTGACGTCGCCGGCGAAGGGCAGCGATGATCGCGGGTTTCGGCCCTAGCTCCGGAACACCGGGCAAACCTTTGGAAAAATCGTCACGGTGACGCCCGCGGGCGAGACCTCGCGGCTGGCGCACTGGTCCTTGTCCGAACAATCTACGAGTCTCTCCGTGATCTCGTTGCGCTGGACCTTCACGGGGCGCTCGAAATGCGGGCAGAAGACCTGGATCGTGAGAAGAGGGCTGCGCCGCACGTGTGGGAGTCTAGCAACTCCCCGGCGGGCTAGGGGGTCCAATCCGGGGTGGACGCGGCGCGGTGGCTCTTCCTCTCCGCGGCGGCGCACGCCGTGGTGTGGTCGGCGTTCACCACCCTGGTGGCGGTGAGGCCGCGTCCGCCCGCGCCCCGGACGTTGCCGATCGCGCTCGCGGTCGAGCGGCGCGCGCCGATCGCGACCGCCGCGGAGGAGGGGCCTTTCCCTGGCGAAACGTCCCGCCGATCGTCCCCCGCGCGCGCGCCGGCGCGCGCGACGGGCACATCGCGGTCGCCATCGTCGTTGGCGGAGACAGAGCCCGCGCGGCCGCCGCGCCCGCCCGACAAGTGGATGGCGATGCGCGCGCCCCAGATCCCGAACGTCCGCTCCGCGGTGGGGCTTCCGGACGGCCCGCCGCCGGACGACGAGCTCCGCTTTCCCGACCGCACGCCGCTGCCGATCCCCGGCAAGGGCCCGGGCCCGCTCGGCCCCGAGGCCAAGCCGGACGGCGACGGCGGCTACCGCATCGAGCGGCTCACGTTCGACGCGCACGTGCGGCGCGACGGCACGGTGAACATCGAGGACAAGTCCCCCTCGACGGTGCTGCAGGGCATCGGCATGGCGACGACGTTCGACATCACCGACATGATCATGCGCGCCATCGGCAACGACCCCTACGCGTACGAGAAGCTCAAGCTCCTCGACCGGACGCGCGAGGCGCGGGCGCAGATGGCGCTCGCCGACCGCCGCGAGCGCCTGCACGACGCGCTGGCGCGCCTGCCGCGCGACCTCGGCCGCATCTGGGCGTACACGGCGTGGTCCGAGGCGGAGCGCCGGCGGATCCTGTTCCGCCTGTGGGACGAGGTCGCGGAGAAGGGCGACGCCGAGCTGCTCCACGCGGCGGCCGAGGTGCGGGCGACGATCGCCGCGTTCATCCGCGCGAACCTGCCCGCGGGCGGGCCGTCGGCGTACTCCGCCGGCGAGCTCGAGGCCCTGAACGAGAAACGCCAGTCGCGCGCGCGTTTCGATCCATACTCCCAGCCGTGATCGTCATCGCCGACGTGCTCGAAGCCCAGCGTCGCATCCGCCCGTACCTCGCGCCCACGCCGCTCCGCCACCACCCGCTCCTCGACGAGGCGGTGGGCCACGGCGTGCGCACGTTCGTCAAGCACGAGAACCACCAGCCGACCTGCGCGTTCAAGGTGCGCAACGGGCTGGCGGTGGTGACCACGCTCTCCGACGAGGCGCGCCGGCGCGGCGTGGTCGCGGCCACGCGCGGCAACCACGGCCAGGGCGCCGCCTACGCGGGCCGGCTCCTCGGCGTCCCGGTCACGATCTGCGTCCCGCGCGGCAACAACCCCGAGAAGAACGACGCGATGCGCGCGCTCGGCGCCACGCTCGTCGAGGAGGGGCGCGACTACGACGAGGCGGTCGCGGTCGCCGACCGCCTGGTCGCCGAGCGCGGGCTGGTGATGGTGCACTCCACCAACGACGCGCGCGTGATCGCCGGCGCCGGGACGATCACGCTCGAGATCCTCGCCGAGGCGCCCGACCTCGACGCGCTGGTGATCGCGGTCGGCGGCGGCTCGCAGGCGGTGGGGGCGATCGTGGTCGCGCGCGCGCTCCGCCCGGGGCTGCCCATCTACGGCGTGCAGGCGGCGCGCGCGTCGGCGATCCACGACTCGTGGCACGCCGGACGGGCGCTGCCCGCCGCGTCCGCCGACACGTTCGCCGATGGCCTCGCGACGCGCGGCGTCTACGAGGCGACCTTTCCCGCGCTGCGCGAGGGGCTGGCCGGGTTCCTCCTGTGCAGCGAGGCGGAGCTCGCCGACGCGATCCGGCTGGCGCTGCGCGCCACCCACAACCTCGTCGAGGGCGCAGGCGCCGCCGGGCTCGCCGGGCTGCGCAAGCTGGCGCCGGCGCTCGCGGGCAAGCGGGTGGGCATCGTCTTCTCCGGGGGCAACATCGACGCGGCGACGCTGCGGCGGGTCGTCAACGGCGAGCTGTGAGCCGCCGCAGGACCAGGAGGAACGCCGCCGACAGGGCCGTGCCCAGCGCGAACGTGGTCGGGTAGCCGGCGGCCTGCGCGACCGGCCCCGAGATCCACCCGCCGGGAAACTTGCCCACGACCTCGACCGCCGCGAGCGCGGTGTAGTGGCTCGCGCCGACGCGCTTGTCGGTGCGCGCCATCATCGTCGCGAACACGACGGTGGTGAGCGCGCCGCCGCAGAAGTGCTCGGCGACCACTACGACCGCGACGGCGACCTTCCCCGCCGGGACCGCCGCGACCACGGCCTGCGCCATGAGCGGCACGAGGCGCGCCACGGCCGGGTACCACAGCGCGCGCTCGAGCGGCATGACGGTGGCGAGCCACCCGCCCGCGAGCGACCCGGCGATCGACGCCGCCATGCCCAGCGTGCCGTTCACCCAGCCGATGAAGCGCGTCCCCAGCCCGGCGTCGACGAGGAACGGCTTCCACATGGTGTCGTTCATCGACTCGCCGAGCTTGTAGGTGAGGAGGAAGGCCACGAGGACGACGTTTTCCCGCCGCACGAGCGCCGCCGACAGGGTGCGGAAGATGTCGCCGAACGTCTCGCGCTCGACGGGCCGGCGCGGCGCCTCGCGCACCGTCAGCGTGACCGCGAGCGCGAGCGCGGTCAGGCCGGCCATGATGAGGAACAGCCCGCGCCAGCCGATGTCCGCCGACAGGCCGACGAGGACGCCGCCGCCGGTGAGCATGCCGACCTTGTAGCCGACGACCTGCGCGGTGTTGCCGGCGCCGAGGTCCTCGGGGCGGAGGAGGTCCACGGCGAGCCCGTCGACGGCGACGTCCTGCGTGGCGGCGAACAGGTTCATGAGGAACACGAGCGCGAGGAGCCCGACCATGCCCGCGTGGCTCGTGGGCGGAGACAGCGCCGCCGCCGCGCAGGTGAGGGCGAGCCCGCCCTGCAGCGGCACGATCCACCGCCGCCGCGTGCCGTAGCGGTCGACGAGCGGCCCCCACACGGGCTTGATGATCCACGGCGCCGCCAGCGCGCTCAGGAACCCGATGGTCGTGAGGGCGACGCCCGATTGGCGCAGGTACACCGGCAGCGCCAGCGCCTGGAAGCCGAACGGCAGGCCCTGGGTGAAATAGAGCGCCGACAGCGCCGCCAGGGTGCGGACGGGCCGTGCCATCGTCCCTAGGCCTCGGTCTTCTGCGTGGCGCGGAGGTACACCTGGGCGATCTCCGACTCGCCGATGATGCCGGCCAGGCGCGCCTGCGTGTCGACGACGAGCACCTCGGGGAGGCCGTTCTTGAGGATGACCTCGGTCGCGGTGCGCAGCGTGTCGTCGAGGCGCACCGTGGCCGCCGGCTGCATGATGTCGGCCGCGATGGTGAGCGGCAGCACGTCGGTCTGGCCGGCGAGGATGCGCACCGCCTCGGCGGTGACCATGCCGACCATCCGCCCCTCGACCCCGAGCACGGGGAACACGTCCTGCTCGGGGACCTCGGCGATCCGCCGCATGACCTCCGCCGCGGGGGTCCGCGGCTCGAGCGTCACGTAGGGCCGGTCCTTGGCGATGACCTCGCCGACGCGGAATCCGCCGAGGACGTCGAGCGCGCCCGTGTCGCGGTGGGCGGGCGATTCGCGCCGCGAGATCTGCTGCGCCGGATAGAGCGAGCGGCGGCGCAGGAGGACGAAGGCGATGCCCTCGGCGAGCATCAGCGGCACGAGCAGGTCGTAGCTGCCGGCGAGCTCGCACACGAGGACGAGCGACGACAGCGGCACGTGGGCGATCCCGCCGTAGAACGTGCCCATGCCGACGAGCGCGAACGCGCCGGGGTCGATGCGCGGGTCCTGGAGCACGAGCGCGACGAACCGGCCGAACGCGCCGCCGAACAGCGCCCCGATGACCAGCGACGGGGCGAAGTCGCCGGCGCTGCCGCCGCTGCCGATGGTGAGCGACGACGCGATCATCTTGCCCAGGCAGAGTAGAAGGAGAAGCCCGACGGTGACCCAGGTGCCCTCCGGCACCCACTGCGACCCGGTGACGGCGAGCTGGGCCGCGCCGTAGCCGCCGCCGAGGACGCCGAGCCCCTGCCCGGGGACGCCGACGTAGCTGCCGACGAGGATGATGAGCGGCGTGGCGATGACGCCGAGCGCGAGGCCGCCCGCGCCGGGGCGGGCCCACACCGGCACGGCGACGCGCGCGCTGGCGCGCTGGACCCAGCGCAGCATGGCGACGAACCCAGCGGCCAGGAACGCGACCAGCACCGCCAGGATGCCGTAGAGCGGCAGGTGGAGCGGGATGAACGCGTACTTGGGCGCGTGGGCGAACAGCGTCTCCTCGCCGAAGATGGAGATGACGACGGAGTAGGCGACGACGCTGGCGAGCACGGCCGGGATCAGGGCGTCGGACTCGAAGTCGTCGCGGTAGAGCACCTCGACGGCGAGGAGCGCCGCGCCGAGCGGCGTGCGGAACACCGCCGACATGCCGGCGGCGATGCCGGCGACGAGGAGGATGCGGCGCTCGCGCGCGCCGACGCGCAGGACCTCGGCGACGAGCGAGCCCAGCGCGGCGCCGATGTGCATGGTGGGACCCTCGCGGCCGCCCGAGCCGCCCGAGCCGAGCGTCAGCATCGAGGCCACACCCTTGACCCACAGCACGCGGCGGCGCACGAAGCCGCCCTGGTGGTGGAACGCCTCGATCGCCGCGTCGCCGCCGCCGCCGCGGCACTCGGGCGCGAAGCGCGTGGTCAGCCAGCCGCCCGCGAGCGCGCCGAGCGCCGGGACCGCCCACAGGAGCCAGGGGCGGAAGTGGAGGTCGCTAAGGTTGGGCAGGAACTTCTCGCCGTGGGCGCGCAGCGGCACGTAGCCGCACAGGAGCTCGAGCAGGACGCGCTGGACGAGCTCGAGCCCGGCGAAGAACAGCGCGCCGATGATGCCGGCGCCGAGCCCGACGAGCGCGGCGTGGAGGAGCGTGCGGCCGAGGATGCGCAGATCGAGCGGCGCCGCCTCCGGCACGATCGCCTGGAGGACGCCGGAGGTGCGGCGCGTGGCGTCGCGGCTGGGGCCGCCGCCGCTCACGGGGCGCAGCGACGGAAGGCGATTTGACCCGTCGCCGCGATCGCGAACGGTTCCCAGCCGGCGGGGGCGGTGCGCGGCTTGACGCTGCCGAAGGCCGGCACCTCGGTGAGCTTCTCCGGCTCGGTCGGGACGTCGATCCCGACCGCCGTCTGCCACCGCTCGCACCCGGAGGGCTTTTGCGCCCGGAGCGTCAAGGGAGACAAGGCGAGCGCGACGAGCCCGCCGGCCACGAACGAGACCACTAGGGGCATCCGCATGCCGGACAATGATTGCACACCACCGCGCGGCTGCCTATGCTCCCAGCTTCATGCGTCCCGCTCGAGTCTCGCTCGTGGCCTTCCTCGCCGGCGCCTGCGCGCGCGTCGCGGCGCCGGCCGCCGCGCCGCCGCCGCCGCCGCCGTCGCCGCCGCCGTCGCCGCCGTCGGATGTCCTCGCGGCGTACCGCGAGCCGGCGGCGCGCATCGTCGCGGCCGCGCTCGCCGACGACGGCGCGTACCGCAAGCTCGCCCACCTCACCGATCACATCGGCGCGCGGCTCGCCGGCTCGCCCGCGCTGGAGCGCGCGGTCGCGTGGGCAGTCGATGCGCTGCGCGCCGACGGGCACGAGAACGTGCGCGCCGAGCCGGCGATGGTGCCGGTGTGGGTGCGCGGCGCGGAGTCGGCGGCGATCGTGCGCCCCGTCGACCGGCCGATCGCGATCCTCGCGCTCGGCGGCGCGTCGGCCACGCCGCCCGAGGGCGTGGAGGCGCCGGTGGCGGTCGTCGCCGACTGGGCCGCGTTCGATGCGCTCGGCGACGGCGCGCGCGGCAAGATCGTGCTGTTCAACTGGAAGATGCCGCCCTACGGGCCCAAGGGCTCGGGGTACGGCGACGGGTCGAAGTATCGCACCGACGGACCCCAGAAGGCGGCGGCGCGCGGCGCGGTCGCCGCGCTGGTGCGCTCGGTCACCGCGAAGAGCCTCGGGTCGCCGCACACCGGGGCGACCAAGCTCGACCAACCGTTCCCCGCCGCGGCGGTGTCGGTGGAGGACGCCGAGCTGCTCGCGCGTCTGGCCGCGGAGGGCGAGGTGCGCGTGCGCCTCAAGCTCGGCTGCCGCACCCTTCCCGATGCGCCGTCGGCGAACGTGGTGGGGGAGATCGTCGGGCGCGAGCATCCCGAGGAGATCGTGGTCATCGGCGGCCACCTCGATTCATGGGACGTGGGGCAGGGGGCGCACGACGACGGCGCCGGCGTGGTGACGATGATGCAGACGCTCACCGTGCTGCGAAAGCTCGGGCTGCGGCCGCGGCGGACGATCCGCGCGGTGCTGTATACCAACGAGGAGAACGGGCAGAAGGGCGCCGACGCCTACGCGGCGGCGCACGCGCAGGAGCGCCACGTCGTCGCGCTCGAGGCCGACAGCGGCGGCTTTCGCCCGCTGGGGCTGGGCCTGAAGGGCGGGGACGAGCGCCTGGCCGGGAAGCTGCGCGCGGCGGCAGAGCTCCTTGCGCCCGTCGGCCCGATCAAGGTGGGAAGCGGCTTCGGCGGGACGGACATCAAGCCGCTGGGGGACAAGGGTGTGCCGCTCGTGGGGCTGGAGGTCGAGGGGTCGAAGTATTTCGACTACCACCACAGCGCGGCGGACACGCTCGACAAGGTCGACCCGAAGGAGCTCGCGATGGGCGTCGCCGTGGTGGCCGTGTTCGCGTACGTGGTCGCGGACGCGCCGCCGTAGGAGCGAGCGATCGCACCGGCGCGACGAGACCGCCCGAACAGACGCGCGACGTGATATCGTGGTGGGATGACACGTGTGCGTCTTCGCCTTGCGTGCGCCCTCCTCGTGGGCGCGCTCGCCGCGTGCGGCAGCGGCTCGGTGGAGGGGGGGTCCCGCGACGGGGGCATCGTCGATGGGCCGTTCGTCACCCCGCCCGGCCTGCAAACCATCGAGGTCATGCCGAACACCGTCACGCTCGTCGTCGATGGAGCTACGCCGGCGTCCCAGACGTATACGGCCATCGGCCATTTCATGGACGGCCACACCGAGGACCTCACGGCGCGGGTCAACTTCCTCATCGACAACTTCACGCTGGGCTCGTTCGCCCGGAACGTCTTCACATCGTTCACGGGCAACGGCGGCAAGGGACGGGTGCGCGCGTACATCGGCGGCGTCGAGGGTTTCGGGTACCTCACCCTCGTGATCAAGCAGCGCTATGCCGATCCGCAGGCCACGGGCCTGCCGGGCGATCCCACGGCGCCGTTCAACGGCCCGGCCGCCGACGCGCGCAAGCCCGACATCGTCTACCCGCCCGACGGGGTGCTGCTCCCGCCGAACCTGGGCAAGATCGAGGTGCATTTCCTGCCGGGGCCGGCCGCCAACACGATCTTCGAGCTCAGCTTCCAGAGCGACACCACCGACGTGAAGATCTACACCTCCTGCGTCAACCCGACGAACGGCGGGTGCATCTATCTCCCCGAGGCCAAGGTCTGGCGCTGGCTGGCCGAGTCCAACCGCGGCAGCTCCGCCACGGTCACGGCGAGAGCGACCGACGCCGGCGGTACGGGCGTGGGCACGTCGACCTCGATGAAGATGGCGTTCTCGCAGGACGACATCGACGGCGGCCTCTACTACTGGACGACGCCAAAAGGCCAGCCCGACGCCAGCTTCGCGCGCATCTATCGCTGGGACTTCGCGTCGACGACCCAGACGGATCCCGAGGAGGTCATCACGCCCGCCCAGACGGGCGGGCACTGCGTCGGCTGCCACGCGCTGTCCCCCGACGGGCGCCGTCTATTCGTGACATCCGAGGGCTCCTACGACGCGGACGTCCTCCTGTGGGACCTCATGCTCGGCCGGCCCATGGTCCCGTGGAACTCGACCAAGCATGTGGCGTTCGCGTCGTGGGAGTGGCCCGACGGCGCCCGCTTCGTGGGCACGTTCGGCGACGCGGGCGAGCCGGGAAACGGCTTCACCAGCTACGACCTCAACCTCTACAAGGGCGACGACGGCAGCTTCCTCGAGACGATCCCGGTGGGCGGATCGGCCACCAACCGCAGCGCGCAGCCCGACTGGTCCCCCGACGGCACCATGATCGCCTTCACGCGCATCGGCATCCCCAACGACAGCTCGAACAACGGCACCACGGTGCGCGGCTTCCGCACCATGCTGCGCGTGGTCAAGAAGAACGGCTCGACCTGGACCGCGCCGATCGACCTCACGACCTCGCAGGAGGGCAAGACCAACTACTATCCGGCGTTCTCCCCCGACAGCTCGGCGATCCTGTTCAACCGGTCGGCGTGCGCCGACGGCCACGACTCCGACAACTGCGACATGTACGACGACCCGAACGCCAGCCTGTGGGTCATGAAGCCGCAGGCGGGCGCGATGCAGGTGCGCCAGGTGCTCGCCGACTCGCCGGGCAAGACCGACATGCGCGCGCAGGTGCAGAACTCGTTCGCCAAGTGGACACCGTTCACGTTCCAGCGCACCGGCGAGCTGGGGCAGCGCTTGTTCTGGTTCACGTTCTCGTCGGACCGGAACTACGGGCTCCGCGTCCCCGACCCCGGGGAGGCGCAGATCTGGATGGCGGGGTTCGACCCCGATGCGGCGGCCCGCAACGAGGACGCGAGCTACCCGGCGTTCTTCCTGCCGTTCCAGGATCCGAAGCGCGACAACCACACGGCGCAGTGGACCAAGCGGGTCGTGCGGATCCCCTGATCGCCAGGGTCGTCGGTCGCCTCGCTCCCACGCCGTCGGGTCACCTGCATCTGGGCAACGCGCTCGCGTTCGGCGCGGCCTGGCTGTCGGCCCGCGCCGCCGGGGGACGGCTGCTCCTGCGCGTCGAGGACATCGACCGCGGCCGCGCCCGCAGCCAGGTCGCCGCGGGGCAGCTCGAGGACCTGCGCTGGCTCGGCATCGACTGGGACGACGAGGTGACGCCGCAGTCGCGGCGGACCTACCCGCTCGCCGGGATCCCGACCTATCGCTGCGACTGCCCCCGCCGCGTCCGCCTCGCCGGCGGCTGCCGCTGCCGCGACGCCGGCAAGACCGAGGGCGCCTGGCGGTTCCGCGCCCCGCCCGGCCCGGTCGACTTTGTCGATCGGGCGCTCGGCCCGCAGCGCCTCGCCCCCGACGAGGATCCGATCCTCGTGGCCCGCGACGGCGAGCCGGCGTATCCCCTGGCGGTGGTCCTCGACGACGCGCGCGACGGCGTCACCGAGGTCGTCCGCGGGGCGGACCTCCTCGCCGCCACCCCGGCGCAGATCCGCCTGGGTGAGGCGCTCGGCCTCGCGCCGCCCACGTACCTCCACGTCCCGGTGCTCCTCGGCCCCGACGGAAAGAAACTTTCGAAGTCGCACGGATCGACCGAGATCCGCGCGCTGCGGGCGGCGGGGTGGACGGCCGGCCGGGTCTGGGCGACCCTGCTCCCCCTGCTCGGCCTGCCGCCCGGTCCGCTCGACCCCGCCGGTTTCGATCCGGCGCGCGTCCGGTCCGGTCCATTCACCGTCGACGAGCGCGGGGACCTGCGTCTATAGTCCCTGCATGGCGGACGTCGACGCGCATGGCGCGCTGTCAGCGGACGAGCTGCGCGACGCTTGGCCCATCCTTTCGGTGGACGAGCGATTCGAGGGTTTTCGTCTGCTCACCCGTGCCGAGGCGGAGGATTACTTCTTTACCCTGAGCACGCGCGACCAGGCGGACATCATCGGCAGCCTGCCGCCGGCGGAGAGGCGGACATGGATGCGGATCCTCCCGCCCGACGACGCGGCCGACGTGGTGCAGGAGCTGCCCAAGGAGCGCGAGGCCCTGCTCGGCGTCCTCGATGAGGCGACGCGCAAGGAGGTCCAGGCGCTGCTGGCCTACGCTGAGGACGAGGCCGGCGGCCTCATGAGCCCGCGCTACGCCCGGCTGCGCCCCAACGTCACCGTCGACGAGGCGATCAGCTACCTGCGCAAGCAGGCGCGCGAGCGGCTCGAGACGGTGTACTACGCCTACGTCATCGACGCCGACCAGAAGCTCGTCGGCGTCGTCTCCGTGTCCGACCTGTTCGCCGCCTCGCCCCAGAAGACGGTCCAGGACGTCATGTCCACCGACGTCATCACCGTGCGCCCGGAGGCGGATCAGGAACAGGTCGGCCAGCTGTTCGCGCAGCACGGCCTCCTCGCCATCCCGGTCGTCGACGCCGACGGGCGCATGAAGGGCATCGTCACCGTCGACGACATCGTCGACGTCGTGGAAGAGGAGGCCACCGAGGACATCCAGAAGCTGGGCGGCATGGAGGCGCTCGACAAACCGTACTTCCAGAACAGCTACCTGCAGATGATCAAGAAGCGGGCGGGGTGGCTGTGCATCCTGTTCGTGTCGGAGATGCTGACGTCGAACGCGCTCACCTTCTTCCAGACCGAGCTGGAGCGGGCGATCGTCCTGTCGATCTTCATCCCGCTCATCATCTCGTCGGGCGGAAACTCCGGCTCGCAGGCGACCACGCTCATCATCCGCGCGATGGCGCTGGGGGAGATCAAGCTGCGCGACTGGTTCCGCGTGATGCGGCGCGAGCTGATCACCGGCTTGGCGCTCGGCGTCATTCTGGGCATCATCGGCTTCGTCCGGGTGAGCCTGTGGCCCAACGCCGCGCACCTGTACACCGAGCATTTCCTGCTCCTCGCCCTGACGATCGGGACGAGCCTGGTGTTCGTCGTCCTGTGGGGCACGTTCATGGGATCGATGCTGCCGTTCGCGCTGCGGCGCGTCGGCCTCGACCCGGCCAACTCCTCCGCCCCGTTCGTGGCGACGCTCGTGGACGTCTCCGGGCTCATCATCTACTTCATGGCGGCGTCGTCGATCCTCCATGGCACGCTCCTCTGATCTGGCGGAGCGCGTGCTCGCGCTCCTCGACCATGCGCGCGTCGACGTTCGCTGCGCCGCGGCGCTCGTGATCGGCGCGGCGGGGCGGGGCGACGCGCGCGCCCGGCGCGCGCTGGCGGCGCATCTGGCGGACCCGGACCCGACGGTGCGGCGCTTCGTCCTCGAGGGGCTCGAGGCGGCCGGCGCGCGTGGGGCCGCCGAGGCGCTCGTCCCGCTCGTCGCCCACGGCGACGAGGAGTCGCGCCGGCTCGCGCTGCGCCTGCTCGAGGCGGAGGGGAGCGCCGCCGAGCCGGTGCTGCGGGCGGCGCTCGCCGGCGGGGACAAGGAGACGCGCCGGCGCGTCGCGCCGCTCCTCGGCAAGATCGGCACGCGGTCCGCGCTGGGGGCGCTGGTGCGCGCGGTCGGCGACGCCGACGTGGCCGACGAGGCACTGCACGCCCTGCGCGCCGCGGTGGACGCGGGCAAGGGCAAGGCGGCGGTCGCCGCGGAGGCGGCGCGCGCGCTGGCCAAGAAGCCCGCCGAGGCGGCGCGGGCGCACCTCCTGCGCGTGATCGGCTACGTGGCGGATCCGGCGGCGCTGCCGCTCCTGATCGAGGCGGGGCAGGCGGGGCAGCCCGGGGTGGTCCGCGCGAGCGCGATCGCCGCGATGCGCCGGATCCTTCCCGTCGCCAAGAAACCCGACGCCGCCGTCGTGGGCCTCCTCGCCTGGGCCGACGACGACGATCCGCAGGTGGCGCACGCGGCGGTGGACACGCTGCGCGGCGCGCCCATCCCGCCGGCGCTGGCGCCGCGCCTGGCCGCGCTCGACCGCGCCCGCAACGCCGACGCGCGGCGGCTGGCGGTGGAGCGCATGGCCGCCGTGGGCGCGCGGGCGGCGATCCCCAAGCTCGTCGCCGCGCTCGCCGGAAGCGACCCCGCAGCGCGCGCCGGCGCCGCCCGCACGCTGGCGACGACGCCCGACGCGGCGGGCGCGCTGGCCGAGGCGCTCGCGGCGGCCGAGGACGCCGAGGTCGCCCGGCGCCTCGCCCTCGCCCTGCGCCCGCACGAGGCGCGCGTCCCGGCGCGCGCGGCCGAGGCGCTGGCCGCGGCCGCCGAGGGTCCCGCCGCCGCGGTCGTGCAGGAGACGCTCGCGCGAATCGCCCCCGATCGCCTGGCCGACATCCTGTTCCGGCGCGCCGATCGGCTGGCGAAGAAGGGCGAGCTCGCCGCGGCGTTCGCCGCGCTGCGGCCGCTCGTCGGCGCCAAGCTCACGCCCGAGGAGCGGCTGCGCCTGGCCGTCCTCGGCCTGCGCGCCCGCGGCAAGGACCTCCTGCGCGCCGCGCGCACCGTGGATCCGGTGCTCCTGACGTTCCAGGGCCTGGCGCGCGAGGGCTACCCGCTGGTGAAGGCGCTGCGCAAGCACGTCTCCGGCGACGAGATGTTCACGCTGGGATGGAACTTCGTCGAGAGCGCCGAGGAGGACGACCGCGAGCTCGGGCGCGAGCTCCTCGAGGCGGTGATCGAGGGCCACCCGCGGGGCAAGCTCGCCCTGGCGGCGCGGAACAAGCTGAAGCTGTCCGCGTGACGGAGCTGGATCAGAGGCTGCGGTAGAAGCTCGACCAGCCGGTGTAGTACGAGTTCCATGTGCCGTTGTTGGTGTAGAAGCGCCACCAGTACGTGGTGAACCACTGCGACGCCGGCACCGTCGTCGACTGGTACGGCATGAAGAACCGCAGCGTCGGCAGGAACGCGCCCGACACCTGATCGATGTCCTGGTCGCACAGCCTGAACGTCCCGTCGCCGTTCTTGACCTCGGTCACGCCGACGGCGCAGAGGACGTCCTGGACCAACCCGCCGAGGCCGTAGGCCGCGGTGTTCTTGAGATCGACGTAGCGGACGCTCGGCCACACCGTCTTCTGCGCGGTGCGCCACTCGTCGTGGTAGCAGGGGTAGGGGAACGGGCCCCACCAGCAGGTGTCCCAGATGCGCTCGTACCAGCCGACCTGCACGCCGTAGTACTGCGTGGGGTGGAACTGATGGTTCTTGTCGCCGTCGAAGAGGAGGACCGTGGTGGTCGAGCCGAAGTGGATCGGCCAGTCGTTCGGGCCGGCGGTGCGCAAGCGGTCGTTGGCGCGGTAGGCGTAGTTGCCGTTGAACGCCGTGTCGATGACCTGCTGCTGCGCCGCGGTGGTGTCGTAGGCGAACCCGTCGTCGTCGTGCCGCTTGTCGCGGTTGGAGTCCATGAGGTTGTTGCCGGGGACGTGGAACGTGCCGCGGCCGAAGAACATGCCGCCCTCGTAGCCGAACCACTGCCCGCCGGTGCCGGTGGTCTGCGGCCACGGCGACAGCGCGATGTTCACGTTGCCGTTGTTCGCGAGGATCTCGCTGATGTTGTAGTCGTAGACGGAGAACAGGTTGCCGATCGCGCTCACGAACCCGCCCCAGCTGCCGTCGAACAGGACGAGCGGCGTGAGCACGTCGAGCTGGCGGATCGACACCTCCTGGAACCCCGGCTCCATGTACTCGTCGAGGAAGTTCATCGACGCGTGGGCGAGCTCGTGGGTGGTGATGTACGGGGTGGCCAGATCCTGGCGGTTGAACTTGGCGATGCCGTACGGCGTCCGCGTGAACCCCGGCGGGGAAGCGTTGGCGGTGATGTTGTCCTGGAAGCTGTTGAACAGGACGCCCACGCCGAGGGGGTTCAGGTTGGGCAGGCTCGTCGCCTTGATCGCGGACACCTTGGCACGCACCTGGTCCTGCGACAGGGACAGGGCATAGCCGCGCACCGGGTGCTCGAGCACGGCCGCGCCGAAGTTCGCCGTGGGTGTGTTGAGCGGGCCGCCGGGTACGAAGTAGCCGACCCACAGGATCTTGTGACGGTACTGCGTCGACCACACATTGCCCGCAGTGGCCATCTGGTTGCGGATCTTGTCGAACTCGGTCCAGAAGTCGGCGCGCTCCGAATCCGCGAAACCCGACGGGAGGATGAGGATCTGCTTGAAGTAGGGATTGGCCATGTCGGCGCTGGTGCACGCCGTCCCGTCCCAGAACTGGCACTTGGAGGTGACGAAGTACGGCCAGAACCACGTGGGCAGGATGATGATGGGGGCGCCGATGACCGAGGCGTTGGCGCTCGGCGCGACCGGCGCGACGCCGGGAGCGATCGGCTGCGCCGCCGCGTCGGTGCGGGCATGGGCCGATGCGGCCGCGAGGGTCAGGGCGAGCGCGGGGGCGAGAACCTTGTGCACGGGCGACCTCCTCAGTTCCTTCGGTTGTGCAGCGCGATGCGCCGGGTCACCAGCTCGTGGGCCTGGTCGAGGCTGGCGCGGGCGTCGGGGGACAGGGCGGCGAGCGTGTCGTCCGGCAGGGTCATGCCGTCGCGGATCGACACGAGCGCGAGCGTGAACGCGATCTGGTGCTTCTCGGTGGCGGTGACCCGCGGGTCGTCGAGCAGGGCCGCCATCCTGAGGGCGACGCCGTCGTCGAGATCGCGCGGGCGGAGGAGCGGCGCGATCTGCTGCCGGACGAAGTCGCCGGGATCGAGCTTGCCGCTCGTCAGGAGATCGAGGAGCGCGGCCTGCGCCTCGTCGCCGTGGATGTGCCCGAGCGCGTCGACCGCGGCGAAGCGGGTCTTCGGCTCCTTGGCCTCGAGGGCGATGCGGGCGATGCGCCGGGCGTGCTGGGGCGCGGCGGTGGTGGACGTGAGCTGGCCGCGAAGCTCGTCCTCGCGCCCCTCGGCGAGGAGCGACGGATCGTACGAGGTGAGCCGCGCGTCGGGCGGGTCCGTCTTGACCATGGTCCAGCCGTCCGCGCGGAAGGCGTCCTCGTCCTTTCCGGCGGCGCGGTTCCGCTCGGCCACGATGCGCTCGACCTCGGCCAGACGATCGGCAGAGTTGAGATGAGGGTCGGCGGCGGCGCGGGCGTCGGCGGACTCCGGAGTGGGCGCGGGACGCGGCCGCACGCGCCAGAATGCGAACGCGCCGACCAGCGCGATGGTGAGGACCAAGATGGACGTGCGGCGCAGCATCGCGCGGCACGAATGCAGCCCCGATGCCACGACGGCGGCGAGCACAATCAGGTGTTTGGAATCGGGGAGGGTCTGGGGTGGATGGAGACAGTCGTCCCTAGCCTGGGCGTGGTCCGGTAACGCTTGTGGGGCAAGCTACATCGGAAACAAACCAGCGTCAGTCGCTCGCCAGCGGCGGCGGAAGGCCCTCGACGTCCGCCGGAGCGGGCCGCGCGTGCACGTAGCGGAACCACACCAGCGCATCGATCTCGGCATCGCCGCTCGACGCCGCCCACGCGCACGCGCGCTCGCGCAGCCGCAGCGCGAGCGACCGCGCGTCGGCCAGATTGCGCGCGCGCTCCCCGCGCACGTCGTCCTCCGCCACCTCGCGCGGCTCGTCGACCGCCTCGGCGAGCGACGCCGCCGACAGCTCGAGCCGCGCCTCGCGCGGCCGCCACTCGCGATGCGTCCACACGCCGTCGCGCCAGCCGAGCTCGTAGAGCGGCAGGAACGCCTCGCCGTGATCGGCGACGAGCTCGATGGCCGCGAGCACGTAGTCGATATCCTCCGGCGCGGCGTACACCGGCAGCGTCACCCGCGTCCATCCCGGCTTGATGCCGAGCATCCCGCGGAGGATCTGCCGGCGAAACGCGTGCGACCGCTCCATGTCGACGCCGAGCAGCCGGTGCCCGTACGGCCCGGCGCACGCGCAGCCGGCGCGGTTCTGGATGCCGAACAGATGATCGAGCAGAGTCGCCACGAAATCGTGGTGCAGCCCGTCGATGGTGAACGACACGATGGCCAGCCGCGGCAGATCGAGCGGCCCCAGCACGCGGATGCGCGGATGGCGCGCCAGCCGCGCCACCGCGGCCCGCGCCAGCGCGACCTCGTGCGCGTACATGCGCTCGGGGCCCATCAGCTCGCGCACCAGGAACGCCGCGCCGGCGCGCACGTCGCCGATGATCGCCGGCGTCCCGCCCTCCTCGCGCTCCTCGAGACGGCGCGAGTAGTCGATGTGGTGCCGGCCGAAAAACGACACGTAGTCCACCGTCCCGCCCCCGGGCCGCTCGGGCACGTCGCGCCGGAAGCACCGGCGGTTCGCGACGAGCACGCCCGACGCCTGCGGGCCGCCCGCGAACTTGTGCGTCGACACGAACACCGCGTCGAGCCGCGCCTCCTCGTCGTCCCCGGGCGGATGCATGTCGATGGGCACGTACGGCGCCGCCGCCGCGTAGTCGAAGAACGCCAGCGCGCCGTGGCGGTGGCACAGCCGCGCGATCGTCGGCACGTCGGTCAGGATCCCGGTGACGTTCGACGCCGCCGAGAACGACCCGATGACGAGCGGCCGATCGGCGGCGGCGCGCAGCTTGGCCTCGAGATCGTCGACATCGATGTCGCCGCGCGGCGATTCGGCGACGGGCCACACCTCCGCGATCGACTCCGCCCACGGCAGCTCGTTCGAGTGGTGCTCGTACGGCCCGACCAGGACGACCGGCCGGCGCGCGCCCAGCGACTCGGGGCGGAAGCCGGTCCACTCCTCCGACGGGCGCGTGAGCCCGAGCAGCCCCACCAGCTTGTTCACGCACGCGGTCGCGCCGGCCCCCACGAACAGGACGACGTCGTCGTCGGCCGCGTGGACCGCGCGCCGCACGATCGCCCGCGCGTCCTCGCGCAGCCGCGTCATCAGCGTCCCGGTGGTGCTGATGACGGTGTGGCTGTTCGCATAGTACGGCCGGACGCGCGCGAGCCAGCGCTCGACCATCGCGAGGAAGCGCCCCGACGCGGTCTGGTCGGCGTAGTAAAGGAGCCGCCGCCCGAACGGCGTCTCGACGGCGGCGCCGCGCCCGATCTCGTTCCGGCGCACCCAGGCCAGGACGTCCTCATTGTCGGTGGGGTCCGCGGTCATCGGCCGCGAAGCATAGCAGCTCAGCCCGCGCGCGGCGGACGCTTGACGAGGTACACGCCCCACGATTTGCCGTCGCCGCCCACGCGTTGGAACCGGTCCGGCAGCCCCTCCATCCAGTCCATCTCGACGTAGCGCGGGCGCAGCGCGGCGACGGCGTCGACGCCGAGCGCATCGAGGCGCGCGAGCCACGCCTCGCGGTCGGCGCGTTTGCGCAGCGCGTCGTCGGGCGTGTACTCGCCCACCGATCCGTCGGCGGTGATCGGGACGTAGAACACGTGGTTCTGCAGCCGCCGCCCCATGAAGTAGTAAGCGAACCACTCGTGCGCGTTCTGCTGCGGCCCGCCGGTGAAGGCGATGCGCAGCGGCCGCGCCGGGTCGTCGAGCTTGTCCGCCGCCGGCGCCCAGTAGCGCCACACCTCGTGGAACACCGTCGACGAAGCGATCGCCCGTCCCCGCTGCGCGCCCACGAACCCTCCCAGCCCGGCCAGGGCGAGCACGATGCCCGCGGCCAGCGCCGCCCGACGGAACGGCGCGCGCAGCGCCGCGAGCGCGCGCCAGCCGGCATACACCGCGAACGCCCAGGCGCAGGCGCGGAACGCCCCGTCGAGATCGTAGCCCGACCAGCCGAAGTGCGTCAGGCGCAGCAAGCTGAAGAACGCGATCGACAGCGCGAGCGCATAGTAGACGCGGCCGAGCGCAGGCAGGCGGCCGCACCACGCCATCGACGCCGGGACCGCGACCGCGTAAGCGGGAAGCCAGAACCGCGCCACGTTCTGCCACCAGATGAGGCGGATCACGCTGAAGTCGCGCTGGAAGATGGACCCGATCACGGCCGCCGTCGCGAGCACGGCGAATGCGCCGGCGGCCTTGTGCCGGCGCACGAGCCAGACGGCGGACAGCGCGAGGACGACGAGCGGCAGGAGCAAGGGAAAGCCGAGCCCCTCGGCTGTGTCGGACACGTCGAACGCGAACAGCTTGCGAAACGCGAGCGATTCCTGCCCCCAGTCGTAGGGCACCATCGACGGGCGCGTGAGGTACCACTTCACGGCCTCGTTGGCGACGCCCAGGCGGACGCCGGCGACGGTGATGGGCAGCGGCGACAGCGGGTAGCCGGTGGCGCGCCACGTGTCGTAGAGCCACGGCGCGACGACGGCGGCGAACGCCGCGATCGCCAGCGCGAGACCGGCGACGCGCCGGGGGCGCACGAGCAGCGCCCTGCCGGCGAGGAACGCCATGCCCACGCCGGCGACGGCGAACGCGTTCGCCTTGGCCGCGCAGGCGAGCCCGAAACCCGCCGCGGCCAGGACGAGCGCGCCGGCCTCGCCCCGGCGCAGGAAGCGGATCGCGAACAGCGCGCCCGCGCCGAACGCGCACACCAGCGGCAGCTCGACGTAGCAGGCGCCGACCTCGAGGCGCAGCGTCGGAATGGCGAGCACCAGGCCCGCCGCCGTCGTCCCCCACGGCTCCCTGACGCCGAGCTCGCGCGCGATCGCCCACACGATCGGGGCGAGGCACAGCCAGAACGACGCGTCGACCAGACCGACGAACATGTCGCCGTGGAACGCCAGCATCGCGAAGCTGGCGAACACGACGCCGCCGGCGGGGTAGTTCGTCCACGCCGACCACGCCCCGGGCCCGACGAGCGGGAC
>DATFWE010000139.1:0-2232 GCA_035259575.1 Haliangiales bacterium | reverse complement strand
CGGGTGCGCGCCACGCGCGCCAGGACCGGCGGCAGGATGCGCCGGGTGAGATAGAAGAACGGGATCAGGATCACCGCCGCCGTCACGAGCGCCTTGGCGATGGCGACGATACGATCGCCGTGCAGGACGCCGAGGGCAGGGATGAGGACGATTAGCACCACCACGATCAGGTCCTCGACCAGCGAGATCCCGATCAGGATACGGCCGTGACGCGAGTGGATCTCGCCGCGGTCCAGCAGCAGGCGCGCCAGGACCATCGTGCTGGCGACCGAGACGACCATGCCGACGACTGCGCTGCGCATCGGGCTCCAGCCGGCCTGAGCGCCGACGGCCATCGCCAGCCCGATGGTCATGAGGATGCCGAGCGGGCCGCCCAGGATGGCGATCCACTTCACGCCCGCCAGGTCTTTCAGCGAGAACTCGATCCCGAGCGAGAACATCAGGAGAATGACGCCGATGTCGGCGAACCGCTCGAACGTGTGGATGTCGGCGACCGAGGGACCCGGCGTCAGCGGGCTGATCAGGAGGCCGCCGAGGACATAGCCGAGGATCAGGGGCTGGCGGGCGTAACGCGCCAGCCCGCCGCCCACGACCGCCGCCAGGAAGACGTACGCGAGGTCCCTGAAGAGGCCGGGCTCACTGATCATCTACGAGCGCAGCACGAGGTAGAGGTCGAGCAGGTTCGTCCGGGTGGGGCCCGAGACGATCAGATCGCCGCTCGCCGTGAGGAACCGATAGGCGTCGTTGTCCTCCGTGGCCCGGCGGGCATCACCGCCCGCGCGCGTGCCGCGCGCCACGCTCTCGGCGTCGACGATCGCGCCGGCAGCGTCGGTCGGGCCGTCGTTGCCGTCGGTGCCGGCCGCAAGGACCGTCATGTGGTCGGCGGGTACCAGCTCGAGCGACGCGGCGAGCGCGAATTCCTGGCAGCGCCCGCCTCGCCCCTTCCCTTTCACCGTCACGGTCGTCTCGCCGGCGGCGATGAGACAGGCCGGCGGCTCGAGGCCGCGCGCGTGCGCCACCAGCTCGCGCGCCACCTCGCGCGCCTCGCCTTGCAGCTCGCGGGTCACCAGGTGCGGCCGGTAGCCGAGACGGCTCGCGGCGGCAACGGCGGCGTCGGCGATAAGGGCGTTGTTGCCGATCACCACGTTGGTGACGCGATCGAACAGCCGGTCACCCGGCTTCGGCGTCTCCTCGATATCACCGCGCAGACCGGCCTCCAGGCGCGCCGCGACCGAAGCCGGCACGCACCCGGCGAGTCCGCGCCGCGCCAGCACGTCGCGCGCGTCGGCGAAAGTCGTCGGGTCGGGCGCGGTCGGTCCGGAGGCGATCACGTCGAGCGGATCGCCGATCACGTCGGAGAGCGCGAGCGTCAGGAGGCCGGCCGGCGACGCGGCGCGCGCCAGCTGGCCGCCCTTGAAGCGCGAGAGGTGCTTGCGGACGGCGTTCAGCTCGCCGATGGTCGCGCCGGACGCCAAGAGCAGGCGCGTGATCTCCTGCTTCTCCGCGAGCGTGATGGGCGGCGCGGGAGCCGGCGTCAGGGCCGACCCCCCGCCCGAGACGAGGAAAAGAACGAGGTCGTCTTTGCCGGCGCCGCGCGCCAGCTCGAGCAGGCGCGCGGATGCAGCGAGCCCGCGCGCGTCGGGCACCGGGTGGCCGGCCTCGGCGATCTCGACCCGTGGAACCAGAACCGCGCACCCGTCCTTCACGACGACGAAGCCGCCCGCGATCCGGGCCCCCAGCGCCTGCTCGGCGGCGGCCGCCATGGCGGCGCTCGCCTTGCCGCAGCCGAGGACGAGGACACGCCGGCGACCGGAATCGAGGCCGAGGTGGCGGCGGACCAGCGGGGTCACGTCGCCCGCGGCGAGCGCTGAGTCGAAAATGGCGCGCGCCGCGTCGCGCGGCGTCACGGGCGAAGCTTGAGGAGACGCTCTCCCGCGTCCCGAAGCATGTCGTCGGTCTTCGGGAAGCAGAATCGGATCTTGGTCCGGCCGAGCTTCGGGTGGGCGTAGAAGGAGGACCCCGGGACCGTCGCGACCCCGACGTTCTCGATGAGCCACATCGCGAACGCGGTGTCGTCGGCGAGATTGTGCTGCTTCAGGAAGTGACCCACGTCGGTGAGGATGTAGTACGCGCCGCGCGGCTTCCAGGCAAGGAACCCGGCCTTCTCGAGGTAGCCCCAGAGGAGGTCGCGGCGCGTCTGATACGACTCGCGCAGCTCGACGTAGTAGGACT
>DATFWE010000138.1:0-14557 GCA_035259575.1 Haliangiales bacterium | reverse complement strand
GCCGAGATCGCGGTGCCCCAGTTCGGCGTCGCCGCCCCCGGGGTCTTCACCTCGTCCGCGTTCGTCGACGTCGATGGGGACGGCCGGCCCGATCTCGTCTTCGGCGGCGAGCAGAACAGCACCGCGGGCGGCGCGTTCTACCTCAACGACGGCAGCGGCACGTTCCAGGCCGCGGTCGAGCACGCGTTTCCCGTGGGCACGTTCGGGCCGATGAACACGATCACCGTCGACGTGAAGCCGGTCGACATCGACGGCGACGGCCGCCCCGACCTGCTCCTGTCGCAGACGCCGCAAGCGCCCCAGTTCTACGGCGGCCGCAAGATCCAGCTCTTGCGCAACGACGGCACCGGCTTCGTCGACGAGACCGAGGCGCGCATCCCCGGGCAGAGCGGCGCCGGCGGGTGGGCGCAGTTCATCTTCTACGTGGACTACGACGGCGACGGCAGCCCGGACATCTTCCTCCAGGCCGACCACCCGCAGCCGGGCGACGCGCTCGTCTACCTCAACGACGGCTCGGGCCATTTCCGCCCCGCGCCGGAGGAGATGCTGCCGCCGCGCGACGAGTGGCATTCGTTGACGCCGGTGGACTTCGACGGCGACGGCCGCATCGATCTGGTCGGCTTCGACCCCAGAGGCGGCACTTTGACGGTGAGGGCGTACACACGATGAGGGCGAGCGGAGGCGCGGGTGGGCGCGACTTCGAGCGAGGCGCAGCCGAGCGAGTGGGAGCGCCGCGCCGACGCGAGCCCGAAGGAACACGATGAGGCGCGCGGCGTACATCCTCGCCCTGGCGTCGGCGTGGGCGTGCACCTGGCCGCAGGCGGCCCCTGCGGGCGACACGGCGACGATCGAGCTCGCGGCGGCCGTCCCGCCGGGCGTGACCTGCCTCGCCGTCACGCTCACCGACGGGAGCGGCGTCGCGCGCACGCTGACTGCGGCGCTCCGGCCGAGCGCGCCGACGCGCTTCACCAACGTGCCCGTGGGCGCGTACGAGGTCACGGCGCAGGCCTACGCCGCCCCCGACTGCTCGATCGTCCCCGCGTCGCCGCCGTGGGCGACCGTCGCTCCGAAGCTGCTCGTGGTCATGCGCGGCGTCACCAACGTCCTCACGCTCGAGCTCTTCCGCGTGCGGCCGGTGGTGATCGCCACCGACTTCCGCGACAACCAGCTCGCGATCGCGCGCGACCAGGGCGCGGTCGGCGCGATCGCCGCCTCGGGAAACCGCGTCGCCTGGACGGTGACCGGGACCGAGGGAAAGGTCATGGGCCTCGTCGACACCGAGGGCGCGGGCGACGCGCCGTTCGTCGCGGCCGATGCGCAGCCGTCGCCCGCCGACGTCGCCGTCGCCGCCGACGGGCGCGTGTTCTGGGCCGCCGCCGACGCGGTCCGCCGGTTCACGCCCGGCGCCGGCGTCGCGGCGCTCGGGCCGGGGCAGCGCGCCGTCGCGCTGGCCTACGCGGCGAGCACCGATACGCTGTTGTTCGTCGACGGCACCGGCGTGCGCGCGCTCGCCGCGGGCGGCCCGGCCGGCCAGCCGGCCCAGTCGATCGTCGACGACCCGGGCGCGGCGAGCCTCGCCCTCGCGCACGCCGACCTGGCCGACTATGTCGCGTACTGGGGCCGGGCCGGCGACGGCGCCGTGCGCCGCCTCCCCCGCTTCCGCCAGGTCCAGACCGCCGCCGCGACCGGCCTCGTCCCGCCGGGCGACGCCGTCGCCGGCATCGCTGCGGACGACCGCGCCGCCTACGTGTCCACGCGCTCGACCGCCGACGGCACCGGGGCCATCTTCCGCGTCGCGGTCGACGGCACGAACGCGACGACCCAGCTGTGGCCCGCGCTCGGCACGCCGCGCTCGGCCGCCGCCCGCGCGCTGGCGGCGTTCGGCGACGACCTGTACGTCGCGTCGCCGGACGGCCTCCTGCGCACGCGCGCCGACGGAACCGGCCCGATCGAGGTCCTCGCCGGCGGCGACGTGGGCGGGCTCGCCGTCGCGCGCTGGGGCGGACGCGCGTGGCTGTACTGGACCGACCGCGGTCTCGGCGCGGTGTGGCGCGCGCAGCTCCCCGATGCGCCGGCGCCGCTTCTCCCCGATCATCCCATCGGCGTCAACGTCCCCGATCTCCTATGGGCGTACCTCGGCATCACCACGTCGACCAGCCCCGACGGCATGCGCCGGATCCTCGACGACGCGCGCGCGGCCGGCGTCACGCACATCCGCTTCGTGGCGACGCCGTTCTGGCCGATCGACATGACGACGGGCAACGGCTGGGTGGTGAACCCCGACGCGTACTGGGCGGCCTACGACGCGATGATGCGCGACGTGCGCGCGCGCGGGCTCCGCGTCGTGCCGAGCATCCTGTGGAACCACTGGCTGTTCCCCGACGTGACGGGCGAGCGCGCCGGCGCGCTGTTCACCCCCGGCACGCGCACGCGCACGATGGCCGAGCAATACATCACCGAGCTGGTCACGCGCTACCGCGGCTCGGAGGCGATCCTCTTGTGGGAGATCGGCAACGAGCTGAACCTCATGGCCGATCTCGATTTCTCGCAGTGCAACGTGTGCACCGGCGGGCCCGCGCCGGACAACTGCCCCAACCTCGCGCCGGTCCTGGGGACGCCGTGCCTGCGCACCGCCGCCGACGAGTTCTACTCGTGCAACTCCTGCCGCGGCGTCTCGAGCGCGCAGCAGGACCTCGGCCAGTTCGCGCAGTCGATCGCCGGGCTGATCCGCGGCATCGACGCGACGCACGAGGTCTCGAGCGGCTATGCGTTCCTGCGCCCCGTCGCCTACTCGCTGGCGCGCTCGCCCTGCCCGGCGTGCGCGAACCTCGTGCCGGACACCGAGGCGCAGTATCGCTCGATGCTCGACTACCTCCACCCGTCGAACGTGTCGATCTTGTCGGTGCACGCGAGCGGCATCCCGGCCCCGGACTTCGCCCGCTTCGGCTCGGCCGACGTCTCCGGCGGCGACCTCGTGCGCCGCACGGGCGCCGCGGCGGCGGCGCTGGGCAAGCAGGTGTTCGTGGGCGAGATCGCCGAACTGAACCCGGGCACGATCGCCTGCGGCGGCCAGACGTTCACCTGCAACGGCGACGCCGCCAAGGGCGCGTCGCGCTCGGTCCTCGACGCGATCGTCGTCGCGGACGTTCCCTACGCCGCGATCTGGGCGCTGGAGTTTCGCATCTGCAACCACCTCTGCTACAGCGTCGAGGCGGGCGACGCGCTCATGACCGAGGCCGTGCGCCACAATGCCGCGTTCGGGGCGTGCGCGGGACAGGTCGACGGGACGGCGTGTCCGATCGGGAGGTGCCTGGGCGGGACGTGCACGCCCTGAGCTACGGGAACGCGAACGCGAACGTCGGCACGGGCACCTGCGGAGCAGCGAGGACGAGATTCGGCAGCGTCACGCTGCCCAGCACCGTCGCGCCGGCGAGCAGCCGCGCGCGGCAGTCGTACGTCCCATAGGGCAGCGCCGGATCGGTCAGCGCAGCGAACGCCGTGCAGTCGTAGAGGAACGTGTCGACGGCGCCGGTCACGGTGTTGGTCGCCCGCCACTCGAACGTGTCCGCGCCCACCGCCGCGCACGTCGGCGGCCCGCTGGCGTCGACGATCGCCCAGGTGAGCCCGAAGCGCCCCTGCCCGCCGACGAAAGTGAACGCGATCGCCGGCAGCGTCGTGACGCTCCCCGCGAGCGCCACCGTCAACGTCGCGCTGCCGAGCGATTCCCGCGCCGCGGTGTCGTAGTGGGCCCACAGCGTGACCGTCACGTCGTAGGCGCCCGTCGTGAGATCGGGGCCCGACGTCACGACGTGCCCCAGCCCCTGGGCGCAGTCGAAGATGAACGTGTCCCGGCTCCCGTTCGCGCGTCCCACGAAGTCGAGCGTGACCGTGTCGGCGCCGACGCCCGCGCAGGTCGCGGGCGCGCCGGCGTCGACGATCGTCCACGTGGCGCGGAACGCGGCGCCCCCGCCCGGCCCGAGGGCGAACACCGCGTTGGGCAGGTTGGTCCGCGCCCCGGCAAGGACGATGCTCCCCAAAGGCACGCCGGCGAGCGGCGTCTGCCCCTGCATCAACGTCGCGCTGACGTCGTAGGTGTCGTTGGCCAGCGTGGCCGCGCTCGTGCCCGAGCCGGCGGCGCAGGCGAACGAGAACGTGAGCGTCTGCCCGCCCGTCAGGCGGCGGAGCGTATACACGACCGTGTCGCCGCCGACCGCCGCGCACGTCGACGGCTGGCCGCCGAAAGTCACGCTCCACGTCGCCGCGAACGAGGCGGTACCGCCCCCGCCGAGGTCGAACAGCACGGGCGAGAGCACGTTCACGCGGCCGGCGAGGAACGTGCGGAACGTCGAGCGCGCCAGGTTCTGGAAGCCGTTCCACAGGGTGACGGTCACGTCGTAGTCGTCGTTCCACAGATCCTGTCCGCTCGACCCCATGCCCGCGACGCACTGGAACTGCCACGACCGCGTCTCGCCGGTCGTCACCCGGCGGAAGTCGAACGTCACCGTGTCGGCGCCGACGTCCTGGCAGCCGACGGTCCGGCCGTCCTTGCGGATGCTCCACGTCCCGACGAACGAGGCGGGACGACCGAGGAGCTCGCAGCCCGATCCGGCGACGAGGAGAAGCGCCGACGCGAGCACCCAGCGCACGGGCGGCCTAGAAGGAGAACGCGAAGGTCGGGATGATCACGGTCAGCCGGTTCATCGCGATGTTGCTGGCGCTGGCCGAGCCGAGCACGGTGCTGCCGTGCAGGAGGCGCGCCCGCACGTTGTAGTTTCCGAACGGGACGGGCGGGTCGTCGGTCAGCGCCGCCATGTCGACGCAGTTGTAGAGGAACGTGTCGACGTTGGCGTTGGCGGTGTTGGTGACCGTCCATTCGAACGTGTCCGCGCCCACCGCGGCGCACGTGTCGGGACCGGCGCTGTTGACGATCGTCCATGCCAGGTCGAACCGTCCGAACGACGGCGTGAACGCGAAGGTCGGCAGCTGCGTGATGCCGCCGACGAGCGTCACGGTGATGGTCGCCGTCGCCAGGCTCAGCCTGCTCGGCCGGTCGTAGTTGTTCCACAGCGTGATCGTCACGTCGTACACGTCCTGCACGAGCGCCGGGCTGTTCGGCGAGACGAACTGGTTGAAGCCCTGCGTGCAGTCGAACAGGAACGTGTCGACGTCGCCGGTCCGCTGCCGCCGGAAGTCGATCTGCACCGTCTCGGAGCTCAGCGACGAGCAGTTCGCGACCTCGCCCGCGACGGTGATGTGCCACGTCGCCGCGAAGTTGGCCGGTGCTCCCCCACCGCTGCTGCCGCACGCGGCGCCGGCGAGCCCGAGGACGAGGAGCAATGCGAGTCTTCTCATGGGTCCCTCCTAGAACAGTCGAGCTTCATGGGCAAATCGCCCCCGCGGACGGCACGGTGATGAGGAGCGCGTTGAGCTCGGTCACGTCTCCTTTGACGATATCGCGAACCAGCGGCGGCGGCACCACCACCAGCGCCGGCCCGCTCGCACAGTCGGGTCGGATCGTGATCTCTTTCCGTCCCGGCGGGATGTCGAACTGCGTCGTGCCGCGCTGGCGCTCGCACGGAAACGTATTCGGGCACGCCAGCGCGCCCGCGCACGGCTGCGTGTCGCAGTCGCGCATACATAGCGCCACCTGAACGATCGCCGTCTGCGGGCACGTTCGCTCGATGCCGGTGTCCGTGCGCAGCGACCAGGAAAGCTCCACGGCGCCGCCGTTGACGTCGACACAGGCGCACAGGCCGGCGAATGCATACACCACGGCTCGTTGGACGGCCGTCGCGGCGGCGCGATTCAACCGCTTCCGCACATGGACCACGAGCACTCACGATAGCCCCAGAAAGCGCTTTTGGCATCTGGACTTTTGGGCCTGCGGCGTGGTAGCAAACCGGGGGGATGGAAGCGATCCTTCTGTTGGGCCAGACCGCCGGCGCAGCGAATAAGCTCGAGGTCTGGGACCTCATCCGCAACGCGTCGGGCGTCGTCATCGGCGTGATGGTTCTCCTCGGCCTCATGTCCGTGATGACCTGGTACATCATCGGGTACAAGTACCTGGCCATACAAAAGGCACAGCGGCAGTCCGAGCAGTTCGAGGAGGCGTTCTGGCGCGGCCGCGACATCCAGGCGATCCACGGCGCGGCGCAGGGACTGCGCCACTCGCCGCTGTCGCTCATGTTCCTCGCCGGCTACAGCGAGCTCAGCAAGCTGCAGCAGCAGGCGTCGGCGGACCGCGAGGGCGATCTCGAGAACGTCGAGCGCGCCCTGATGAAGGCGCAGCTCAAGGAGACGACGCGGCTGGAGTCGATGGTGCCGTTCCTGGCGACGACGGGGTCCGCGGCGCCGTTCATCGGACTGTTCGGCACAGTGTGGGGCATCATGAACTCGTTCCGCGCGATCGGCGCCATGAAGACCGCGTCGGTGGCCAACGTCGCGCCTGGCATCGCCGAGGCGCTCATCGCCACCGCCATCGGGTTGGTGGCCGCGATTCCGGCCGTGATGGCTTACAATTACTTCGTGCGGCGGATCCGCGTGCTGCAATCGGAGATGGAGACGTTCACCAAGGAGTTCCTCAACATCGTGAGGCGGCACTTCCTGAAGTGAGGCACCCATGGCGATGACCCCGGGCAAGGGGGAGCTCAATTCCGAGATCAACGTCACCCCGCTGGTCGACGTGATGCTCGTCTTGCTCATCATCTTCATGGTGACCGCGCCCATGCTGAACAGCGGCGTGGATCTCGAGCTGCCCCAGGCGGAGGCGGCGCCGGTCCCCGACGACGCGGGCAAGCTGATCCTCAGCCTGGACAAGAAGGGCAAGGTGTTCCTCGGCGAGACGCCGGTGAAATGGGAGGACCTCGAGACCAAGCTCGCCTCCAACGCCAAGGTGCAGGCGGACAAGGAGCTCTACATCGAGGCGGACAAGAATTTGCCCTACGGCCTGGTCATCCAAGTCATGGCGACCGCTCGCAAGGCGGGCGTGGCCAAGATCCTCATGATGACGGATCCCCTCGACACCTCAACGCCTTTCAAGCCGCCGGGCGTTCCATAACGCATGGACAGGACGCCCATCGTTCGCCAGACCGCGTACGGCATGCAGGCCTTTGCCCTCGTTCCCGAGGCGGCGCCGCGGCCGCGGTCGACCGCGCTCTCCCACACCGCCGGCTTCTTCGTGACGATCGGCGTGCACATTTTCATCTTCGGCGCGGTGTACTTCATGCACCTCGCCGACACCGACCTCATCAACCGGCGGGCGAAGGAAGAGCCGGTGAACGCGATCGAGGCGGGCCTCGCGATCAAGCAAAAGGCGGCGGCGAAGAAGTCGCCCCTCCCGTCCAAGGAAGTGGTGGAGAAGGTCAAGCCGCCGGACGCGCCGACGGTGTCCAAGAACGCCGAGGCGCCCCCCGAGGAGAAGAAGAAGAAGCCCGACGTGCCCAAGGAGGCGCAGGACAAGAAGTCGGTGTTCGACAAGTACCGCAATCTCGACACCGGCTCACTGACCTCCAAGGCTCCGTCGCAGCAGGATGCGAACCAGGCCGGGAGCGTGGACGGATCGGAGTTCGGCCTCCTCGAGCGCGCCAAGGGCGACCCCTACGTGGGCGAGCTCATCGGGCGCATGACTGTCGATTTCGTCGTGCCGACGGTGGTGACCGCGAAGGTGACGGCGTGGGGTTGCGTGAAGCTCGACGATGGCGGCAAGATTGCCGAGCGCTTTCTCGACCCGCAGCACAAGAGCAGGAGCGCGGCCTTCAACAGCGCGGTGGAGGAGCGCCTCCGCCGCACGAGCGACATGGACAAGCCAGTCCCCAACCACCTGAAGGAACTCTTGGTGAAACAAGGCGCATGCGTCATCTTCAAAAACGAGTGATCCCGTTGCTGCTCCTCGCGCTCGCCGCCGGGCAGAGCGTCGCGCAGGAGGGGCGCATCATCATCAACACCGAGGTGAAGGCCAGGAAAGGCCTGTATCCGATCGCGGTGCCGCCCGCGACCGGCTCCGAACCCTCGGTGCAGCAGCTGGTCACCGACGTGCAGTCGTTCGACCTCGGCGTGTCGTCGTGGTTCAAGGTGCTCGACCCGCGCTCCTTCCTGGCGGACCTCAAGGGCGAGGGGATGTCGATCGAGCCCAAGAAGTGGGCTGACGTGGGCGCGTTCGGCGTGGTCAAGACGAAGGTCACGACCGGCGGCGGCCAGCTCACGATCGAGCTCAAGCTGTACGAGGTCGAGCGCGGCGCGATCCCCGTCCTGGAGAAGACCTACCGCGGCTCGGTCGGCGACGCGCGCAAGCTCACCCATATGTGGGCGAACGACGTCGTCATGTACTTCACCGGGGAGCCGGGGTTCTTCGCGTCGCAGATCGCGTTCTCCAACTCGAAGAAGATCGAGGTGATGGACTTCGACGGGTACGGGGTGTACGCGCTCACCAAGAACGATTCGATCAACGTCCTGCCCGCGTGGTCGCCGACGGGGCGCGACCTGGCGTTCACCTCGTACATGCGCGGCACGCCCGATCTGTACGTGGTGTCGGCGGGCGGCGGCCGCCCGCGCCGCGTGTCCAAGTTCAACGGCATGAACACCGGCGCGTCCTATTCGCCCGACGGGTCGAAGATCGCGCTCACGCTGTCCAAGGACGGCAACCCCGAGATCTATATCGTCAACGCGGCGGATGGGGCGGTCCTCAGGCGCCTCACCGACAACCGCTTCATCGACACGTCGCCGGCGTGGTCGCCCGACGGCAGCGAGATCGCGTTCGTGTCCAACCGCGAGGGCACGCCGCAGATCTTCGTGATGGGCGCCGACGGCTCGAACCAGCGGCGCGTGTCCATGGTGGGGAGCGAGAACCAGACGCCCGCGTGGTGCCCGCGCAAGGGCGTGCGCGTGCTCGCCTACACCGCGAAGGACGATTCGACCGGCAAGTACGACGTGGTCACGCTCGATCTGGCGACGGGCAAGATCACGCGCATCACCCAGAACCAGGGCAACAACGAGGAGCCGACGTGGTCGCCCAACGGCCGCGTGCTCGCGTTCTACTCGGTGCGCGCGGGGAGCGGCGCGGGGATCTACCTCGCCAACGCCGACGGGACCGGCGAGCAGAAGCTCGTGTTCAAGGGGGAGGGGCGTTCGCCGGACTGGGGCCCGCAGTCGAAGTGACGTAGCCATGCGCGTCGCCACCGTCGACGTCGGCACCAACTCGATCCTGCTCCTGGTCGTGGACCTCGCCCCCGGGGCGGAGCCGCGCGTCCTTGCCGATCGCGTCCGCATCGAGCGGCTGGGCCAGGGCGTCGATCGCAGCGGCGGGCTCGACGACGCGGCGATCGCCCGCGCGCTCGACGCCATGCGCGAGTACGGCGCGGCGATCCGCGAGCTCGGCGCGGAGCGAACCGCGGCGGTTGGGACGCAGGCGCTGCGCGAGGCGCGGAACGGCGCCGCCTTCCTCGAGCCGGCGCGCGCGATCCTAGGCGTGCCCATCGAGGTCATCGCCGGCGAGCGCGAGGCGGAGCTGGCGTTCCTCGCCGTGCGGCGCGCGTTCCCCGAGCTCGGCGCGCGCGACGTGGTGGTGTGCGACGTCGGCGGCGGCTCGACCGAGCTCATCGTGGGGCGCGACGGCCGGGTGGCGTCGCTCGTCAGCGTGCCGATCGGCTCGGTGCGGCTGGCGGAGCGGCACCTGCGCGGCGATCCGCCGGCGCCGGCCGAGGCGAAGGCGATGATCGCGGACATCGACGCGGCGCTCGCCGCGACCGAGCTGCCGCGCGGCGTCCCGCTCGTCGGCATCGCCGGCACGGTCACCACGCTCGCGGCGGTCGCGCTGGGGCTCGATCCCTACGACCCCGATCGCGTGCAGGGGATGCGCCTGCCCCGCGCCGAGATCGAGCGGCAGCTCGCGCGCTACCTCGAGATCCCGCTGGCGGCGCGACGGCGCGTGCGCGGCCTGGATCCCAAGCGCGCCGACGTGATCCCGGCGGGCGCGGCGGTCGTCGACCGCGTGATGGCGCGCCTCGACGCCGGCGAGATCATCGTCAGCGACCGCGGGATCCGCTGGGGGCTGGCGTACGAGGTCGCGGGCTAACTGGGCCGATACCCGTCGTCGGAGCCGAGCGCGACGGCGCTCCCCTCGTCCACCGCGAAGATGCGCATGAGCGAGGGGGCGTGGCGGCCGCCGTGGGCGATCCGGTTGAGGATGGACGACACGTTGCGCGAGATGTCCTCGATCTCCGTCGGCGAGGTCCCGCCGTCGAAGAGCTTCCCGATCCACTGGTCCTCGCCCATGCTCACCACGCGCAGGAACGGCGAGTTGGGATCGTCGAAGTACTTGCGATCCCCGGGCGTTGCCTGGGCGAGCGCCTCGCGCAGCTTGCTATCGATGCGCAGTCCCAGGAAGAGCTTAACGTTGGCGGTGAGCCGCATGGAGGGTCAGGAGGACAGATCTCAATAGTCGTCGTTGTCGTCGCGAATCTTCTCGCGCTGGCGGTCGCGGTCGTGGTTGCGACGCCGTCCCTGGTCCTTGTCCGGTCGGCGCTCGGCGAAGCGGTCACCGCCCGGACGCGGACCGCCGACCTGGAACCCGCCGGGGCGTGGGCCGCCCGGCCCCGCGCCCGGACCCGCGCCGAACGGCCGCGGAACGCGCGGCGGGCCGCCGCCGTATCCTGGACCACCGCCCCCGCCTCCGGGGGTGCGCTCGCGGGCCTCGTTGATGCGGATGCTGCGGCCTCCCATGAACGCGCCGTTGAGCTCGTTGATGACGGCCTGGGCCTCTTCGCCGTTGATCATCTCGACGAAGGCGAACCCGCGCGACTGTCCCGTTTCCCGGTCGGTGACGATCTTGACGTCCGTCACCGTTCGCCCGTTTTGAGAGAAAAGTGCGCGTAGCTCGGCGTCATTTGTGTTGTACGGGATATTTCCTACGTAGAGCCTGGTACCCATGCGTATCCGCAGCGCCTCCTTGACGCTCCCTTGGGGGTCAAGCAGGAATCATGCTGCCGCCCGTCGCTCCTTGTCAAACGTTTGTTGAGGCGTGACGCGGTGATCCAAAGCATCTCGGCGTCCGTAATCTCCCTCGACGCGAAGGAGGGAACGAACGACGATGCGAAAGCTTCTTCTTGCAGGTCTCATGATCGCGGCGGCGTGCGGAGGGGCGTCGGCCGGCGGCACGATGGGGCAGAAATCGCTCTACGACCGTCTGGGCGGGAAGGACGCGATCGCGGCGGTGGTGGGCGATTTTGTCGGCAACATCGCGGGGGACGCGCTCATCAACGAGAAGTTCAAGAACACGGACATCCCCCATCTCAAGGCCATGCTGGTCGAGCAGATCTGCGCGGCGACCGGAGGTCCGTGCAAGTACACGGGACGGACCATGCAAGACGTTCACACCGGCATGCGCATCACAGACGCGCAGTTCGGCGCGCTGGTCGGCGACCTCAAGAAGTCCCTCGACAAATTCAAGGTGCCGGAGCGGGAGCAGACCGAGCTACTTGGCGCGCTCGGCGCGATGAAGCCGGACATCGTCAACCGATAGTTGGTCCTACCTTTCCCTACCCTGCCCGGTTGACACCGCCGGCCGTCCCTGACAATTTCCTCAGCGCTCGGGGATCGTCCAACGGCAGGACAACGGACTTTGGATCCGTTTATGAAGGTTCGAATCCTTCTCCCCGAACTACGATCTTGCGTGGGCTGGCATTTTGCGATACCAGTTCGCGTCCCCAAGGCGGGGTAGCTCAGTCGGCAGAGCGGGGGTCTCATAAGCCCTGTGTCGGGAGTTCGATTCTCCCCCTCGCCACCGTCGTCAACTGGTGAGAAACAGGTAATCGCGCGCGAGCATGCCGGTGTCGCGGCCGTGGTGCGTGGAGCGCGACGAGGCGACACGATCGCGCCCGAGGCCGACCTCGACGACGCCGGCGAGGCGCAGGCCCGCGTCGGCGAGGTGGCGCTCGAACGTCCGCTTGTCGCCGGGCGTCTTGAAGCCGGTCCAGAAGAACGCCGGGGCCCCGCGGCGAAGGACGCGGCGCACCTCCGCGAGCGCCGGCGCGAGCCCCTTCCAGTACGTGTCGCCGGTGCCGCCACACAGCACCTTGCGCGGGATCTCCTCCCCGCCGAGGAGTCGCCAGATCAGGCGCGAGCGCTTCGACCGCGCCAGCGCGGGCCGCTGGATCTGGACGAGGCCGTACTCGACGTCGAGGTCCTTGTAGGGCGGGCTCGTCACGACCAGCGCGGCATCGCCCACGTGGCCCAGGTCGTGATTCGAACGGCAGGCGACGACCGGCGGCGGCCCGTCGGGCAGCGCCGCCACGGCGGCGATCGTCCGGCGCGCGCGCCGCGCGAACGTGGGCAGGATCGACGCGTCGTCGAAATCGCGCCGCCCCGCGATCTTGACGGTGTGGATGAGGACGACGCGAAACAGATCCCGGATCGCCGGCGGCAGCGCGTCGGTGGCCGCCGCGAGGCGCGCGATCTCGCCGGCGATACGCGCGCCGAGGCAGCGTGCGTCCTCGTCGTCGAGGATGGGCCGCTCGGCGCGCGACGCGAGCATCGCCGCGAGCGTCGGCTCGGCCCGCGCGCGCGCGACCCGCGTCGTCTTCACGCGCGCGACCAGGCAGGCGAAGGGGCTCAGGTCCGCGCTGAAGCAACGCCGCCCGAGGAGCATCGCCTCGAGCGCGGTGGTGCCGCCGCCCGCCCACGGATCGACGACGAGATCGCCGGCGCGCGTGAACAGACGGATGAGCTCCGCGGGCAGGTGCGCCTGGAACTTGGCCGGGTAGCTGTACACCCCGCGCGTGGCGCCACTGTCGCGCCGCGGCGCATTCGCGAGGCCTGCGATCTGCGTCATAACGTCGCGGAAGCGCTTCACCCCCAGGGTTGTACCACCCGGGGGTGAGAGGTAGTATCGATGCACGCCATGAACGGACATCTGGCTCGCGGCTCGTGTCTGGCGGTGGTCGGTTTGGTCGCATGCGGGGCCGCGGCGGGGCGAGGGGGAGCGCAGCCGGCGGCCGCGCACTCCGAGTACTCCTACGACGACACGCCGCCGCAGGCGCCGGCGCCCAAGCCCAGCAAGCCCCAGGACAAGGTGCGCGAGCGCGCCACGCGCCTGCGCGAGGCGGGGGAGCTCCTCGGCAAGGCCGCCGACTTCCGCGACCAGGGGCAGAAATCGCTCGCCGAGCAGTACTTCGGCTTCGCCGAGCTCATCACCGGACCCGACGCGGTCGCCGACCTGGCCGAGCTCTTCCGCGCCGGCGCGCCGCCGCACATGGCCGAGCCGACCAAGAAGATGGAGCAGACGCCGCCGCAGCCCGAGGCGGTCGGCGACTCGGAGAAGGAGGCGCCGCCGCCCCCGCCGGCGCCGCAGCAGAAGGAATACGCGTCGCTCTCCGGCACGATCCAGATCGACGGGAAAGCGCCCCGGGACGACCTCGGCGTCGTGACGCTCGATCCTCCCGGACGCGGCCGGCACCCGCTCCCCGTCCCGCGCATCATGGAGCAGCGGGGGCGAAAGTTCCTCCCCCACGTGCTCATCGTCCCCCTGGGATCGCCGGTCACGTTCCCCAACTGGGATCCGGTATTCCACAACGTATTCTCGACCTCGGAGGCCAAGGCGTTCGACCTCGGCCTGTACAAATCCGGCGAGGCCCGCACGGTCGTATTTGATCGCGAAGGCATCGTGAAGCTCGGCTGCAACCTACATGCGAACATGGCGGCCTACATCGTGATCGTGGCGTCGCCCCACTACGTCGTCACCGGCGCGAACGGCCAGTTCAGCTTCCGGCGGTTGGAGCCGGGCCGGTACACCCTTCGGGCGTGGAACGAGCGGTCGCAGCGGCCGGTGACCAAGGAGGTCGAGCTCAAGCCGGGCGCGAACTCCTTCTCCGTCGGCCTCACGGGAGACGCACCGAAGGGCCCGCAGCCCGACAAGTTTGGTGTGCCGCGTGGCGGCTCCTAGCATCGCGGCCGTCGTGGTCGGCCTCGGCATCGGGGCCGGCCTGTGGATCGTGGGCGCGGCGCCCGCGCCGACCGGGCCGTCGCGCGAGGACGTCGCGCGCGTGGCCGACGACCTCGATCTCAAGCTGCGCGAGGTGTCGGCCGGGGTCGCCTCGCGGGCCACGACGCTGTCCGAATACCCGCGCGTGTCCCAGGTGGTCGCGACCGACGCGGCCACCGTCGCGGACATGGTGAACCAGGAGCTGACGTTCCGCCCGGGTCAGGGCGAGACGATCGAGATCGGGCAGATCGCCGCCGACGACAAGGCGGCCACGCTCCTCCGCCTGCCTCGCGAGTCCAAGGCGGCGCCGCCGCTCGACAGGCCCGGAGTCAGCTTCGCCGTCGGCGACAAGACGTTGCTCGTCTCCAACGTCGTGAACGTGAAGCCGGCGGTGGACACGGGCGTGAAGTCCGGGCGCGTGGCGGTGACCTGGGCGGTCGAGCTGTCGCCGTTCCTGGATCGGCTGGCCGGCCTCCATGTCCCGGCGCGGATCGAGCTCGCGGGGAAGACCGCGGCGGCCACGTCGCTGGCGTTTCCCGACGGGGTGGAGCCGACGGCCGTGCCGCTCAAGACCGCGGCGGGCGC
>DATFWE010000137.1:0-38801 GCA_035259575.1 Haliangiales bacterium | reverse complement strand
ACGACGGCCTTCACCGTCGTCGAGCCGACGTCGATCCCGAGCACGACCGGGGTCTCGCGCTCATCTGCCATCGCGACCTCCGAGAATGACTCTGGAGTCATTTTTGCCGCTCGCGGAAGCTTTCGTCAACAACTACGATGTGACATGTGAAAGATAAAATGCGCCGCCGGGAGGACCTGCTCGCGGCCGCCCGCGTCGTGTTCGCCACCAAGGGGTACCATCAGGCGAAGGTCGAGGACATCGCGGCGGCGGCCAAGGTGGCGAAGGGGACGTTCTACCTGTACTTCCCCGACAAGCGATCGATCTTCGACGAGCTCATGAACCGGGTGATGGTGCTCCTCCAGGGCGCCATCCTCAAGGTCGACACCAGCGCCGAGGTCGCCGCGCAGGTGAAGCACAACATCCGCGGCATCCTCGGCCTGTTCCTCGACGACCCCACGCTGCCGCCGCTCCTCCTGACCCCGCGGTCGGGCGTGGACGTCGATCACCAGGAGCGACTCGACGCGTTCTTCGACAACGTGCGCGACCTGCTCGAGGCGGCGCTGGCGGAGGGGCAGAGGCTCGGGATCATCGCCCCGGGCGAGCCGCGGTTCTACGCCTGCTTCGCCCTGGGCGCGTTGAAGGAGATCCTCCTCGAGGCCGCGGGCAGCAAGCGCCCGCGCGAGGAGATCGTCACCGCGTTGTACCAGACGCTGAGCGCCGGGTTCCTGCGCGTTGGCGCGGCGGCGGTGACTGACCGGTAGGTCAGCTCACCGCGCGCGATCGAGGAACACCTTGGCGTAGCCGAACAGGCCGCCGACGAAGAACACCAGCCGGGCGAGGATGAGCGGCGCCACCCAGGTGTGGGGCGCGACGTGGACGAGCACGCCGACCGGCATGTAGACGAAAAGGCTCGCGGCCAGCGCCCGCTCGAGGCGCGTCTGCCGCGGCAGGATGAACGCCAGCCCGAACAGCCCCGCGTAGCTGAAGCTGAACTTCAGCGCCGACAGGATGCTCTGCAGCGCGATCTGCGACAGGGCGGGCGCGCTGCCGTGCTCGAGCACCGTCAGCATGGTGACGATGTGCAGGTTCTCGACGCAGTCGAGGAGGCCGGTTACGAGGAGCGCACCCACCGCGAGGTACGCGCCGGCGCGGCGCTCGGGGCGTTCCCGCGCCAGCCAGCCGCCCAGCATGGCGAAGAACGCGCTGTAGACGATGAGGAAGACCCCATCGATGGCGAAGACCATGCGGAGCACGACGGGCCGGGCGAGGAGCGTCGCCGCGTACTGCTCCGGGGACTGCACGATCTCGAGGGGCTCCTGGGACACGCCCGTGGCGAGGGCGATCGCCAGCATGGCCAGGGCGCACGCGCCGGCCGCGAGGGCGAGCCGGCCGAGCGTGCGCTCGAGGGACGAGGTCGTGGGGGTCGCGGTCGCCGCGGCGGCGACGGCGCTCGGGGCGCGGGTCTCGGTTTGCACGTTCATGCGGATATTGATATCATTATCTGCCACGAATGTCAAGCCTGATGTATGATCCGTGATACGTCAAAGGGCATGCCCCAAGCTCGCGCGCGCCGACCCCGACGGGGGGCGCCGGAAGACACCCGCGCCCGCCTGATCGAGGCCGCGCTCAAGACGTTCAACGACGTCGGCTACCACGGCACGGACTCCAACCGCCTCGCGCGCGCCGCGGGCTACGCCCCCGGTACGTTCTACCGCCACTTCCCCGACAAGAAGGCCATCTTCCTCGCCGCCTACGCCGCGCGCGTGGATCGCGAGTGGACGCAGATCGACGAGCGCATCCAGCGCGCGGCCACCGATGCGGCGCTGGCCCGCGCCGTCGTCGGCTTCGTCGTGGCGCACCACAAGAAGTGGCGCGGCCTGCGCGCCGGGCTGCGCTCGCTCGCGGTCGTCGACCGCGACGCGCGCGCGTTCCTGGCGGCGCAGCGGCGGGCGCAGCTCGGCCGGATCGAGGCGGTGCGGCGGGCGCGCGGCCTTCCGCCCCGCGCCACCGAGGACCACGCGCTGCTGCTGCTCGTCCTCGAGCGCGTGGCGGACGCGATCGCCGAGGGGGAATTCGCGGATCTCGGCCTCTCGGAGCGCGCCGCGGTGCGCGCGCTCGAGAGGTTCCTGATGGGTGAATTGAGGTGAGAAGGGGAGGCCGGCTTACTTGGTCTCTTCGAACTCGGCGTCGATGACGTCCTTCTGCGCGCGGCTCGAATCGGTCGAGCCCGCGGCGGCGCCCGGCCCCTGGCCGTCGCCCGCGCCCGGCGACGGACCGGCCGCCCGGTACATCGCCTCGGCCACCTTGTGGGCGGCGCGCTGCAGCCCCTCGACCGCGTCGTTCAGCGCGCTCGGCTCGGTCGCGTCCTTGTTGCGCTCGAGCACGTCCTTGGCCTTCTTCAGCTCCTCCTCCACCGCGAGGCGCTCCGCCTCCGGGATCTTGTCCCGGTTCTCGTCCACCAGCTTCTGGGTGTTGTAGGCGAGGTTGTCGAGCTTGTTCTTAGCCTCGATGGCCTCGCGGCGGCGCTTGTCCTCCTCCTCGTTCCTCTGCGCGTCGTCGACCATCTTCTTGATGTCCGACTCGGTCAGGCCCGAGGACGCGGTGATGGTGATGTGCTGCTCCTTGTTCGTCGCCTTGTCCTTGGCGTTGACGTTCACGATGCCGTTGGCGTCGATGTCGAAAGTCACCTCGATCTGGGGCACGCCGCGCGGCGCCGAAGGGATTCCGTCGAGGTGGAACTTGCCCAGCGTCCGGTTGTCGCGCGCCATCGGGCGCTCGCCCTGGAGGACGTGGACCTCGACCGACGTCTGGTTGTCCGACGCCGTGGAGAACGTCTCCGTCTTGCGGGTCGGGATCGTCGTGTTGCGCGGGATCAGCACCGTGTTCACGCCGCCGAGCGTCTCGATGCCCAGCGACAGCGGCGTCACGTCGAGGAGGAGGATGTCCTTCACCTCGCCGGACAGCACGCCCGCCTGGACCGCGGCGCCGAGCGCGACCACCTCGTCGGGGTTCACGCCCTTGTGCGGCTCCTTGCCGAAGAACTCCCTCACCTTCTTCTGCACCATGGGGATGCGGGTCGAACCGCCGACGAGGACCACCTCCTCGATGTCCGCCGCCTTCTTGCCCGCGTCGGCGAGCGCCTTGCGGCAGGGCTCGATCGTCCTCTCGACGAGGTCGGCCATCAGCTGCTCGAGCTTCGCGCGCGACAGCTTGATCTGCATGTGCTTGGGGCCGCTGGCGTCGGCCGTGAGGAACGGCAGGTTGATCTCCGTCTCCATCACCGAGCTGAGCTCGATCTTGGCCTTCTCCGCCGCCTCCTTCAGGCGCTGGAGCACCATCTTGTCCTTGGACACGTCGATGCCGGTGTCCTTCTTGAACTCGGCGATGAGCCACTCCATCACGCGCGAGTCGATGTCGTCGCCGCCGAGGTGGGTGTCGCCGTTGGTGGACACGACCTCGACGACCTTGTCGCCGACCTCGAGGACCGAGATGTCGAACGTGCCGCCGCCGAAGTCGTAGACGGCGATGAGGTGATCCCTGCCCTTGTCGAGGCCGTAGGCGAGCGCCGCCGCGGTGGGCTCGTTGACGATGCGCTTGACGTCGAGCCCGGCGATGCGGCCGGCGTCCTTGGTCGCCTGGCGCTGGGCGTCGTTGAAGTAGGCCGGGACGGTGATGACCGCCTCGGTCACCTTCTCGCCCAGGTACTCCTCCGCCGCGCGCTTGAGCTTCATCAGGACGCGGGCGCTGATCTCGGGCGGGCTGTACTTCTTGCCGCGGATCTCGACCGCGGCGTCGCCGTTGCCCGCGCGCACCACCTTGTACGGGACGCGCTTGGTTTCCTCGCCCACCTCCTCGAACTTCCGCCCCATGAACCGCTTGATCGAGTAGACCGTGTTCTCCGGGTTGGTAATGGCCTGCCGGCGCGCGATCTGCCCGACGAGCACCTCCCCCTTGTCGTCGAACGCCACCACCGAGGGGGTGAGGCGACCGCCCTCTTCGTTGGTGATGACCTTGGGCTCCTTGCCCTCCATGATCGCCACCACGCTGTTGGTGGTGCCGAGGTCAATTCCAATGATCTTTCCCATGGTTTGGTTGGCTCCTTACTCTTTCGCGAACCTAATCACCCAAGAAGGCCCGTCAAGCCGCGGGCCCGAAATGCATGGCAGAATTCCCTCATGAATCCTCGTGGCTGGGTGTGGATCGTGGTGGGCTGCCTGCTCATCCTCGTGCCGCTCATCCTCGGCCACCCGCTCTACCTGCGCGGTACCCATTTCCCCTGGGGCGCCATCCTCGTCGTCATCGGCGTGGCGCTGGTGGCGTGGGACTCGCGCAAGCGGCCTCCGCCCGCACCGCCGCCGGGATCGCCATCGCCTTAGGAATTCCCGTGGGTTGCCATCACAGGCTGGTCTGGGGCTCGGGCTTGGCGGCCACGGGCGGCGGAATCACGACGTTGCCGGGCACCGGCTCGCCGCGCGACTGAAGGACGCCCTTCAGCGCGTCGGGCAGCTCCACAAGCGCCAGCGCCAGGAGCTCGTCCATCCGCTTGACGGGCATGACCTCCATCTCGCGCTTGGCTTGATCGGGCACATCCACGAGATCCTTGACGTTCCGCTCGGGGATGATCACCCGCTTGATGCCGGCGCGATGGGCGGCGAGGAGCTTCTCCTTGATGCCGCCGACGGGAAGGACGTTACCGCGCAGCGTGATCTCGCCGGTCATCGCCACGTCGGGGCGGACGTTCTTGCCCGTCAGCAGCGACACCAGCGCCACGAACATCGTCACGCCCGCCGACGGGCCGTCCTTGGGGATCGCGCCCGCGGGGATGTGCACGTGGACGTCGGTCTTCTCCAGGAAGTTCTCCTCGAGGCCCAGCCACTTGGCGCGGCTGCGCACGAACGACATCGCCGCCTGCGCCGACTCCTTCATGACGTCGCCGAGCTGGCCGGTCATGACCAGCGAGCCCTTGCCCGGCATGCGCGTCACCTCGATGAACAGGATGTCGCCGCCGACGGGCGTCCACGCCAGGCCGGTGGCCACGCCCGGCTCGCTCGTCCGCTCCGCCGCCTCGGGCAGGAACTTCTGCGGCCCGAGATACTCGGCGATCTCGTCCTTGCGGATGATCTCCTTGCCGGCCGCCTTCCCCTCCGCGACTTTCACCGCGACGCCGCGGCACACGTTCGCGATCTCGCGCTCGAGGTTGCGCACGCCCGCTTCGCGGGTATAGGCGTCGACGATCTCCTCGACGCCCTCGTCGGTCATCTCGAGCTGCTCGGAGTTGATGCCGTGCTCCTCGAGCTGCTTGGGGATGAGGAACTGGCGGGCGATGTTCCGCTTCTCCTCGCGGGTGTAGCCGGGGAGCTCGATGATCTCCAGCCGGTCGCGCAGCGCCGGCGGGACCGGATCGAGCATGTTCGCCGTCGCGATGAACATCACCTTGGACAGGTCGAACGCCACCTCGAGGTAGTGATCGGAGAAGCTGTTGTTCTGCTCCGGGTCGAGGACCTCGAGCAGGGCGGACGCCGGATCGCCGCGGAAGTCGTGCCCTAGCTTGTCGATCTCGTCGAGCACGAACACCGGGTTGTGCGTCCCCGCCTTCTTCATGCCCTGGATCACGCGCCCGGGGAGCGACCCCACGTAGGTGCGCCGGTGGCCGCGGATCTCCGCCTCGTCGCGCACGCCGCCCAGCGACACGCGGATGAACTTGCGGCCGATCGCCCGCGCGATCGACCGGCCGAGCGACGTCTTGCCGACGCCGGGGGGGCCGACCAGGCACAGGATCGGGCCCTTCTTGTCGTTCTTGAGCTTGCGCACCGCCATGTACTCGACGATGCGCTTCTTCACCTTCTCGAGGTCGTAGTGGTCGGCGTCGAGGACGTCGCGTACGGTCTGGATCTCGATCTTGTCCTCGGTCGAGATCGACCACGGCAGCTCCACCAGCCACTCGAGGTACGTCCGCGTGACGGTGTACTCCGCCGACGACGGCTGCATCACCTTGAGCCGTTCGAACTGCTTGAGCGCGACCTTCTCCACCTCGGGCGGCATCTTGGCCAGCGCGATCTTCTCCTTGAACTCGTCGAGATCCCCGCCGGCCTCGTCGAGCTCGCCCAGCTCCTCCTTGATCGCCTTGAGCTGCTGGCGGAGAACGTACTCGCGCTGGTTGCGCCCCATCTCCTCCTGGACCTGGGTGTTGATCTTCTCGCGGACCTTCAAGACCTCGAGCTGGCGCGACAGGAACTGCAGCACCTTGCGCATGCGCGTCTTGAGCTCGAACGTCTCGAGGATGTCCTGCTTCTCGTCGACCTGGAGCTCCAGATTGGAGGTGATGAGGTCGGCGAGCTGCCCCGGCTCGGACACGCTGTCGACGAGCGCGCCCGCCTCCTTGGGCAGCTCGGGCATGAGCTTGATGACGCGCTTGGCGATGTCCTTCAGGTTCATGACGAGCGCGTCGAGCTCGACGTCGGCGGCGGTGGGGTCAGGCGACGGCTGGACCTTCGCGGTGATGAACGGATCGTGCGACAGGTAGTCCTGGATCTTGATGCGCGCGACGCCCTGCAGGATGACGCTGAAGTTGTCCTTCGCGAGCTTGATGACCTTGAGGATGCGGGCCGCGCAGCCGACGCTGTACATGTCGGTGTCCCCCGGGTCCTCGGTGCGCGCATCCTTCTGGGTGAGGATCCCGATGACGGGGCGCTCCTTGGAGATGGCTTCCTCGATGAGGCGGACGCTCTTCCGGCGCCCGACGTCGATCGGGATGATCGACCCGGGGAAGAGGACCGAGTTTCGGAGCGGCAGGATCGAGATCAGCTCGGGGATCTCAACGGGACCTTCGGCTCCGCCTTTTGTCTTGGACATGCGGCGATTTCCTTTCGCAGGTCATGCCAACGTATGGCCGATGTTTTCTCGCGTCAAGACGAGTTAGTCTGCGGACATGCGGATTCGATTTCTCGGCGCGGCGCAGACGGTGACGGGGTCGATGCACCTCCTCGAGACCGACGCCGGCTCGCTGCTCGTCGACTGTGGTTTCTACCAGGGAAAACGCTCCGAGTCGCGCGAACGCAACAGCCGGCTCCCCGCCGAGGCGGTCGCCGCCGATGCCGTGCTCCTGACGCATGCTCACATCGATCATTCTGGATCGATTCCCACGCTCGTGAAGGCGGGCGGCGGGCGCACGATCTATGCCACTCCGGCCACGCGTGACCTTTGCGCCTACATGCTGCGCGACGCGGCGCGCATCCAGGAGGGCGACGCGGCGTACCTCAACAAGAAGAACGCGCACGATCCTGAGTGGCAGACGATCGTCCCGATCTACACCGAAAAGGACGCGATCAAGTCCCTGGGGCACTTCGTGTCCATCCCCTACCACAAGGCGTTCGCGCCCCTCCCCGGGGTCACCGCCACGTTCATCGATGCCGGCCACATCCTGGGCGCCGCCGAGATCGTCGTGGACGTGACCGAGAAGGACGTCACGCGCCGGCTGGTGTTCTCCGGCGATCTGGGCCGCCAGGGGCTGCCGATCCTGCGCGACCCGGAGATGCCGCCTGTGCCGATCGACACCCTCGTCATGGAGTCGACCTACGGCAACCGCGTCCACGGCGACATCAAGAGCATGCACGACGACCTGGCGCGCGTCGTGGGCGAGACGGTGAAGCGCGGCGGCAAGGTGATCGTCCCCGCGTTCGCGGTCGGGCGCACCCAGGAGCTCGTATACGCGCTGAACGTGTTGTGGACCGAGGGGCGTCTCGCCGACATCCCCGTGTTCGTCGATTCGCCGATGGCGGTGAACGTGACGGAGGTGTTCCGCATGCACCCCGACTGCTTCGACGAGGAGACCAAGGCGTTCGCCGACGACCACGGCAGCCCGTTCTCGTGGAAGAACATCCGCTACGTGAGCTCGGTGGAGGAGTCGATCAAGCTCAACACGCTCGGGTCGCCGGCGATCATCATCTCGGCGTCGGGGATGTGCGAGGCGGGGCGCATTCTCCACCACCTGCGCAACAACTGCGAGGACGAGCGGAACACGATCCTCATCGTCGGCTTCCAGGCGCAGCACACGCTGGGCCGGCGCATCGTGGAGAAGCGGCCGCGCATCAAGATCTTCGGGGTCGAGCGCGACCTGCGCGCGCAGGTGTCGGTGATGAACGCGTTCTCGGCGCACGCCGACAAGAAGGACCTGCTCGCCTACGCTGCGGCGTGCGGCTCGCCGCGGAACGTGTTCCTGGTGCACGGCGAGCCCGACCAGCAGGACCCGCTCATCGCGGAGCTGCGCGGGCGCGGGATGGCGGCGACGGCGCCGGCCGCGGGGACGGAGGCGGAGATCTAGTCTCGATCCTGGGACCGGCCATCCCAGTTGCGACCGATCGCGCCGCAGGTAAGCCCAGCGAATCCGAAGCGTTGGCCATGGCACGGACCTGGCTGCCCCGTTTGCGCATGCAAGGCCTCTGGGGCGATCTCAAGCTGGCGCTGCGCACGTTCGCGCGGAGCCCCACGTACGTGCTCGTCGCCGTCGTCACGCTCGGCCTCGGCATCGGCGCGACCACCGCGATCTTCAGCGTCGTCGAGGGCGTGCTCCTGCGCCCGCTCCCCTACAAGGATCCCGGCCGGCTCGCGATCATCTGGGAGACGGCGCCGGCGTTCGAGCGCATGTCGGTGTCGTACCCCGACTACCTCGACTGGGAGAAGATGCAGTCGGCGTTCGAGTCGATCGGCTGCTTCCGCAGCACCGGCTACAACCTGACCGGCGACGGCCGGCCCGAGCGCCTGGCCGGCATGATGATGTCGGCCTCGCTCCTGCCCACGCTGGGCATGACGCCGCTCGTGGGCCGGGGCTTCACCGCCGACGAGGACCGGATCGACGGGCCGCCCGTCGCGCTCCTCGGCCACGGCCTGTGGCAGCGGCGCTTCGGCGGCGCCGACGTCGTCGGCCGGACGCTCACGCTCGACGGCACGAGCTTCACCATCGTCGGCATCCTGCGCCCCGAGCTCCAGCTCGATCCGCGGGCGGAGATCGTGACGCCGATCGGCCGGCTCCAGGGCCAGGGGCGCGCGCGCGGCAACCACCCCGGGATCCGCGGCATCGCCCGCCTCAAGGAGGGCGTGACGCTGGCGCAGGCGCGCGCCGACCTCGACGCCGTCGGGGCGGCGATCGAGAAGGCCAACCCCGACGGCAACTCGGGCGTGCGGCCGCTCCTGTTCCCGCTCCACGGAGACATCGTGCACCAGGTCCGCCCGATGCTGCTCATCCTGATGGGCGCGGTGTTCCTCGTCCTCAGCATCGCCGTCGGCAACGTCGCGAACCTGGCGCTCGCGCGCGGCACGGTGCGGCGCAAGGAGATGGCGGTGCGGGCGGCGCTGGGCGCGGGCCGCGGCCGCCTGGTGCGGCAGGTCCTCGTCGAGAGCGCGATCCTGTCGCTCGTCGGGGGCGGGCTGGGCGTCGTGGTGGCGCTGTGGGGCGTCGACCTCCTCGGCGCGCTCCGCCCCGACGCGATCCCGCGCGCCGCGGTGATTCGCGTCGACGGCGGCGTGCTGGCGTTCTCGCTGTTCGTGTCGCTGGCGTCGGGGATGCTGTTCGGCGTGCTCCCGGCGCTGCAGGCCGTCCGGGCGAACGTCAACGATGCGCTCAAGGAAGGCGACCTGCGCACGACCACCGGCGGCGCCCGCGGCGGGCGCGCGCGCTCGCTTCTGGTCGTCGCCGAGGTCGCGTTCGCGCTGATGCTCCTCGTCTGCGCCGGCCTGTCGTTGCGCGCGTTCGTGGCGCTCGCCCGGACCGACCAGGGGTTTTCCCCCGAGGGAGTCGTCACGATGACGGCCGAGCTGCCCCGTGCCAAGTACGGCGAGGCCGAGCGGATTCGCGTCTTCCGCGAGCAGCTCGGCGAGCGCCTGCGCGCCCTGCCCGGGGTGGCCGCGGCCACGCTGTCGGCGGGCGTCCCCCTCGGCGGCCCATCGGAGACGTCGTACGGCGTCGAAGGCGAGCCGCCGCGGACCGACGGCGCGGCGCACTTCACCGTGTACTTCCCCACCGACGGACACTACCTCGAGACGATGCGCCTCCGTCTCCTCGCCGGGCGCTTCCTGACGGACGGCGACGACGCGTCGTCCAAGAAGGTGGTGGTCGTCGACGAGCACCTGGCGCGGACCGTCTTCGCCGGGCGCGACGCGATCGGACGCAAGCTCTTCATCGAGCCGAACGAGCCGCTCGAGATCGTCGGCGTCGTCGGCCACGTCAACAACTACGGCCTCGGGCAGCCCGAGGCCGCCGCGGATCAGATCTACCTCTCGTGGCGCCAGATCGGCCCGCGCTGGTTCGTTCCGATCAACGGCGGGATCGACATCACCGTGCGGGCCCAGCGGGGCATCGATTCGGCCGGCCTGGCGGGCGCCGTCGCCGCGACCGTGGAGTCGCTCGACCCCGACCAGCCGATCCACACCGTGCAGACGATGCAGAAGCTCGTCGACGCCTCGGTCGCGGACCGTCGTTTCGCGATGCTCCTCTTCGGCGTGTTCGCCGCGATCGCCCTGGCGCTGGCGCTGAGCGGGCTCTACTCGGTCATGAGCTACGTCGTCGCCCAGCGGACCCACGAGGTGGGCGTGCGCATGGCCCTCGGCGCTCGACCGGGCCAGGTGCAGACGATGGTCGTGGGGCAGGGGCTGCGCCTCGTCGGCGCCGGGATCGGGCTCGGCGTCGCGCTGTCTTTGGTCCTCGGCGGGATCCTGTCGTCGATCCTCTACGGCGTGCGGCCGACCGATCCGGTCACGTTCGCGTCCGTCGCCGTCCTCCTCGGCGCCACGGCGTTCTTCGCCAGCTGGCTGCCGGCCCGCCGCGCGTCGCGCGTCGATCCGATGGTCGCGCTGCGGGCGGAATAACCTGAACATTCATTCGGGCTTGCGTTCCTACAGGCGGTCAGTACAATCGGTCTTACCAATTGGTAAGACCAATGCCACTACCTCACCCAAGTGCTTCGCTGGCAACACCGTCGCTGGCCAACGTTTTCGATCGCCTCCTCGCCGACATCGTGACGGGCACATATCCGCCCGGTGCGCGCCTCCCCGCCGAGCGCGACCTGTCGCGTCTCCTGGGCGCCAGCCGCCCCACGCTGCGCGAGGCGCTGCGGCGCCTCGGCGAGTGGGGCATGGTCCGGCCGAGGCGCGGCTCCGGCGTCGAGGTAAGGCCCATCTTCGAGTGGTCGGTGGATGTGCTGCCGACCTACCTCCAGAAGGGCGCGCCGCTCGAGACGCTCGGCCCGCTGGTGCGCGACGTGCTCGTGCTGCGCAAGGTCGTCCTCCTCGAGGTGATCCGGCTCGTCGCGCCGCGCCTCGATCGGAATAAGCTCGCGCCCGCGCGGGCGGCGGTCGAGCGCGCCTGGGCGGCGCGGCACGACATCGCCCGGTTCGTGGCCGAGGACTTCGAGTGCATCCGCGCCATCGCGCGGGCGGCGGACGCGCTGCCGGCGGTGTGGATGCTGAACACGATCAGCGGCGTGTACCTCGAGATCGCGAAGACGATGACCGGGGCGGCCATGGTGCCCGACGATTACCTCGACACCTACCGCTACGTCCTCGCCGCGCTGGACAGCGGGAACGGCATCGCCGCGGCCGACGCGCTGGGCCGTTATTTCGACCACTACGATCGCCGGCTCATGTCCGCGTTCGCGGAGGTCGCGCCATGATCCTCGCGGACTTTCATTTCTCCCCGCGCATGCGCGCGACGGTGATCCAGCTCGTCCGCGCGATCTGCCCCGAGGCCTCGCTCGCTTCGGCCGTCGCCGACCAGACCGAACGATCCTTCCGCTCCCTCCCCAGTACCACGCGGGCCGCGCTGGCCGCCGGCCTCACGACGTTCGAGCTCGCCGCCGTCGTGCGCTACGGACGACCCTTCTCCCGTCTCGACGCCGGGCGGGCGCGCGCCTGGTTCGAGGCGTGGTGGCACTCCCCGCTGCCGGTGCTCCACGAGTTCGTGAAGGGCATCCGCGCGATCCTGGCCTACGCCTACTACGAGCAGCCGGCGGTCAAGCGCCGGCTCGAGTACCACCCCGACGCGTGGATCGCCGAGGCGGCGCGCCGCCGGCTCGCCGCCTACGGCCCCGAGATCCGCCGCCACGAGCGCGACCTCCTCGAGCCGCAGGCCCTCTCCCGGAACGTGCGTCGTGCCTAGGCCGCGGGGCGTCGTCGGACGCGACGAGCTCGTGCGCGACGTGACGATCGACTGCGACGCCGTTGTCGTCGGCTCGGGCGCCGGCGGGGGCGTCGTCGCCGCCGAGCTCGCCGAGGCGGGCCTCGACGTCGTCGTCCTCGAGGAGGGGAGCTACCACCCCACCGAGGAGTTCACCGCGATCGCCGGCGATATGGTGCCGCGGCTCTACCGCGACCACGGCGCGTCGATGGCGATGGGCACGCCGGTCATCGTCTACGGCGAGGGGCGGTGCGTGGGCGGCTCGACCGTCGTCAACGGCGGGATGACGTGGCGCACCCCCGAGCGCGTCCTCGACCGCTGGGCGCGCGAGCACGCCGTCGACGGCGTCGGCGCCGACGAGATGGACCGCATCTTCGCCCGCGTGGAGGCGCTCGTCTCCGCCGCGCATCAAGATCCCGAGTCGATCGGCAGGGACAACGAGCTCCTGCGCAAGGGCGCCGAGGCGATGGGCTGGAAGGTCATCCCCAACGTGCGCAACCAGCTCCACTGCGCCGGGACGAACAACTGCGCGTTCGGCTGCCCGACGGGGGCCAAGCGGTCGACGCTCGTGTCGTACGTCCCGCGCGCGCTCGCGTTCGGCGCCCGCGTCTACGCCGACTGCCGCGCCGAGACGCTGGTGACCCACGGCAAGCGCGTCGTCGGGGTCGCGGCGCGCGTGGTGCGCGCCAACGGCACGCCCGGCGCGCGCGTCCTGGTCCGCGCCGGCGCGGTCGTCGTTGCCGCCGGCTCCATCCACACGCCCGCGCTGCTCCTCCGCTCGGGCATCCGCTCGCCGTCGGGGCAGATCGGGCGCAACCTCACGCTCCACCCCAACGCCAAGGTGGTCGCCACGTTCGACGAGGACGTCGAGGGGTGGAAGGGCGTGCACCAGGCCTACCAGGTGCGCGAGTTCCAGGAGCAGGGTTACCTCATGGCCGCGGTGAACGTCCCGCCGTCGGTGCTGGCGATGGGGATGCCGTTCATCGGGCGCGCGCTCGACGAGATCCTTTCGCAGTACAACCGCATCGTGTCCGGCGGGATCCTCGTCGAGGACACGACCGCGGGTCGGGTCCGCGTCCTCCCCGGCGGCGCGCCCATGGCGTTCTACCAGCTGTCCGATTGGGACGCGGAGCGGGTGGTGCGCGGGGTCGCGCTCATCTCCGAGCTCTTGTTCGCGGCAGGGGCGCGGCGGGTGTGGGTCCCGTTCGACGGCGTCGCGCCGCTCGACGGCCCCGACGAGGTGCGGCGCCTGTTCTCCCGCCCCATCCCCAAGCGGGCGATGGAGATCATGACCACCCACGTGATGGGCACTTGCCGCATGGGCGGGGACCGCGCCCGCCACGTGTGCGACCCGTGGGGGAAGGTCTACGACGCCGAGGGGCTGTGGCTCGCCGACGCGAGCCTCTTCCCCACCCCCATCGGCGTGAACCCGATGGAGACCATCATGGCGCTGGCGACGCGCAACGCCGAGCGCATCATCGAGACGCATCATTCGAGGAAAGCCGCCAAGCCGACGAGCGTAGGCGAGGGCCGAGCGACCTGGGAGCGAGGCGCAGCCGAGCGACTTGGAGCGCCGAGCCGGAGCGAGGAGGCGTCACGACAATGAGACGAGAGCGATTCGCCACCAACGAGTACCTTCGCATCGCCGCCCTGCCCCCGCGCGAGCTGGAGCGGCTGGTCGTCCGCGGCGATACGCCGGACCTCGACGCCCTGGTCGGCTGGGAGTTCCGCGGCACCAACGCCTGGCCGCCGCTGGTCACGCTCCTCGGCATCAAGAAGTTCATCAAGGGCTTCTTCAAGGACGACGCGGGCGCGACGTGGGGCTACAACATCCCCGTGCGCCAGAACGGCCTCGGCGCCGCCTGGACGTACAAGGATCCGGTCCACCCCCGACGGTTCGGCTTCTATCGCGTGGGCCGCGTCGACGCGACCGCGCGCGACAACGCGTACCTCCACGCGGTGCTGCTCGACTACGGCCGCGGCGGAAACCCCGTGTTCGACCCGTCGAGCGCGCTGCGCGACTACCTGGTGCGCGTCGGCAAGGGCTCGGACGAGCTCCTCCTGGGCAAGGCCTACGCCGCCGTCGGTTCCGCGCGCGTGCCCGTCGGCTACTTCGTGCTCGAGCGGCAGCACGCCACCGATTGGCGGAGATAACTGATATCCTGGCCGCATGACGCTCCCCCGCGTAGTCGTGGTCGAAGGACCCGACGTGGGGGGCGAGTTTGCCATCGGGCCCGAGGGCGGCGGCATCGGGCGGGGCGAAGGCAACGCCGTCAAGCTCACCGACCTGGCGGTCAGTCGCCAGCATTGCGCGCTGCGCTTCGTCGACGGCGCGCTCCACGTCGAGGACGCGGGCAGCCGCAACCGCACGCTGGTCAACGACCGGCCGATCGCATCCCACCGTCTGGTCGACGGGGACACGATCAAGGTGGGCAACACGCTGCTCGCCTACCTGCCGCCCGAGGGGGGCGTCGCGGTCCTGCCGCTCGCGCCCGTATCGCGCGTCACCATCGAGGTGTCGAAGGAGGAGCTCCTCCGCGCCAAGGCGGCCCGCGGCGCGGCCCGCCACCTGACCCAGCTGGTCCGGCTGGGCGACGGCTTGCGGCGCGGCGCCGATCGGCCGGCGTTCCTTCGCCTTTCGTGCGAGGTGACGCGCGAGGCGCTCGGGGCGGACCGCGTCGTCGTGCTCCTCCCCGACGGGTCGCGCCGCCTCGCTCCCGTCGCCGTCGCCGGCGGCGACGACTCGGCGCAGCTCGCGCTCAAGCGGGACTTCGTCGACCGCGCCACCCGGGGGAGCGCCATCCTCCTCGGACCGGACGCGCTCGGGGGGCCGCGCATGGCGCTGGCGGCGCCCATCGACGACGGCCTGCTCTACGCCGAGAAGGCGCTCCCCGGGGGGAGCGAGCCGACGTGGGGCGAGACCGACGTCGTGTTCTGCGCGTGCGTCGCGCACTTCTGCGCCGCCGGCCTCGAGTCCCTCGCCGCGCGCGAGGCGCTGCAACGGGAGAACCGCGCCCTCGAGGAGCGCCTCGGCGGCGGGCGGGAGCTCGTGGGCAAGGGCCCGGTGACGCAGAAGGTCCTGTCGTTCGTCGCCAAGGTCGCGCCCACCGATTCGACCGTGCTGCTCCTCGGCGAATCGGGGTCGGGCAAGGAGATGGTCGCCTCGGCGATCCACTACGCGTCGCGGCGCGCGCGCGAGCCGTTCATCGCCGTGTCGTGCGCGGCGCTCACCGAGACGCTGCTCGAGAGCGAGCTTTTCGGCCACGAGAAGGGGTCGTTCACCGGCGCCACCGAGAAGAAGCTCGGCCGCTTCGAGCTCGCCGACCGGGGGACGCTGTTTCTCGACGAGGTCGGGGAGCTCACCCCGCGCTGCCAGACCAAGCTCCTGCGCGTCCTCGAGGAGCGGCGCTTCGAGCGCGTCGGCGGCACCAAGACCATCTCGGCGGACGTGCGCGTCATCGCCGCCACGAACCGCGATCTCAAGGCGATGGTCGGCGGCGGCGCGTTCCGCGAGGATCTCTACTATCGCCTGTCGGTGATCCAGACGGAGGTGCCGCCGCTGCGCGCGCGGCGCGACGACATCCAGGCGCTCGCCGAGCACTTCCTGGAGAAGCTGCGCTTCCAGACCGGGCGCCGAGTGCACGGCTTCTCGCCGGAGGCGATGCGCGCGCTCCTCGCGTACCACTGGCCGGGCAACGTGCGCGAGCTGCGCAACGCCGTCGAGCGCGCTCTCGTCCTCGGCGAGGCGGAGCTGGTGCGGCTGGAAGATCTGCCCCACGACGTGGCGGTCGCCGCGCCCCACGCCGCCGCGGCGCCGCCGACCGCCCCCAGCGCGTTCGTGGTCCCCCGCGGCGCCACCCCGCCGCCCGCGCCGCCCGCGTCGCTGCGCGAGCTCGAGAAGCAGGGGATCCTCGCGGCCCTCGCCCAGACGAACGGCAACAAGGCGCAGGCGGCGGCGATCCTTCAGATCGATCGGTCGACGCTCTATAAGAAGCTCAAGGAGTACGGAATCGAGGCCTAGCCATGACCATCCATCGCGTCGCGCTCGCCTTTGTCCTGCTCGTCTGGAGCCGGAGCGCCGCCGCCGACGATCGGGCTCCGCTCGTCCTGAAAGGGCTCGACAAGCTCTACCCCACGCTCGACGCGCTCTACCAGGACCTGCACCGGAACCCGGAGCTCTCGCTCCACGAGGAGAAGACGTCGGCCAAGCTGGCGGCGCGCCTGAAAGCGCTCGGGTACCAGGTCACCGAGCACGTCGGAGGGTACGGAATCGTCGCCGTCTTGAAGAACGGCGACGGACCGACCGTCCTCGTTCGCACCGACATGGACGCGCTGCCGATCAAGGAGCAGACCGGCCTGCCGTTCGCGAGCACGGTCACGACCAAGGACGACTCGGGCGCCGTGGTCTCGGTGATGCACGCCTGCGGCCACGACATCCACATGTCCTCGTGGGTGGGCGCCGCCACCCTTCTCGCCGGCGCGAAGGGCAGCTGGCACGGGACGCTGGTTCTCGTCGGACAGCCGGCGGAAGAGCTGGTGACCGGCGCGGCGGCGATGCTGAAGGACGGCTTGCTCACGCGCTTTCCGCGGCCGGATGTCACCATCGGAATCCACGACAACGCGCTCTACGCGTCCGGGCAGGTCGCCATCTCGCCCGGGTTCGTCTACGCGAACGTCGACAACGTCGACCTCACGATCTACGGGAAGGGCGGCCACGGCGCGATGCCCAACCGCAGCGTCGATCCGATCGTCATCGCTTCGCGCACGGTGGTGGCGCTGCAGACCATCGTCGCGCGCGAGGTGAATCCGCTCGACCCGGCGGTGGTGACGGTCGGGTCGTTTCACGGCGGCACCAAGCACAACATCATCCCCGAGGAGGTGAAGCTCCAGCTCACCGTGCGCTCCTACAAGCCGGAGGTGCAGAAGCAACTCCTCGCCGCCATCGAGCGCATCGCCAAGGCGGAGGCGGCCGCCGCCAATGCGCCGAAGGAGCCGGTCATGAGCATCGCGCCGGGCCAGTCGGCCGTTGCCGTCTACAACGACCCGCAACTGACTGAGCGGCTCGCCGCCGCGCTCAAGCGCGGCCTCGGCGAGACCCACGTGGTGGCCGCCGACAAGTCGATGGGGTCCGAGGACTTTTACGCCATCGCGAAGGCGGCGGGCGTCCCGTCAGTCATGATCGCCATCGGGGCTGCGGAGCCGGGCGCGCTCGCCAAGGCGAGGGGAGCCGGCGCGCTGCTCCCAAACGTCCACTCGCCGCTGTTCGCACCGGATCGCGAGCCCACCATTCGCACCGCGGTCGCGGCGCTCACGATCGAAGCGCTCGAGCTCCTCGGGAAACCGTAGACGTCCGCCCTGAAGCCTGAAGCCCGAGGCCGGAAGCCTCTCCTACAGATCGCCCTCCGACTCCGCCCGGCGCGACCGCCGCACCGTGGCCTCGTCGAAGTCGAGCTCCTCCGCGAACATGTCGCCGAGCATGTCGTCGATGGCACCTGACATATCTAACTTGTGAAGTTCCTCACGCTCGAACTCCTCAAAGGAACGATAAACCCGCGGAAAAGCGTTACGCATCAGGCCTCCTGTCGGTAATTGTCCTACATGTCACGACAACTGTACGGATGCCACGCACCGGGGCAAATTTTTCGCGCCGCTTTTTTGCAAGCCGCGGGGATCCCAACGAAATTGGGAGTGTCAGAGCCAACTGCTAAGGAACACGAGCATGGGTCGCGTGATCGCGGTGGTGAACCAGAAAGGCGGCGTCGGCAAGACGACGACGGCGGTGAACCTCGCCGCGTCGCTGGCCAACGCCGGGCGGCGCGTGCTGCTGGTGGACTTCGATCCCCAGGGCAATGCGTCGTCCGGCGTCGGCTACCCGCGCGCCAAGATCGAGCTCACGATCTACGACGCGCTCCTCGGCGACGTCGCGATGGAGGACGTCATCCGACCGACGGAGATGCGATCGCTCTTCGTCGCCCCGGCGTCGACCGAGCTCGCCGGCGCCGAGATCGAGCTCGTGGGCATCGAGCGGCGCGAGGCGCGCCTGCGCGAGCTCCTCGCCGGCGTCGCCGAGCGGTTCGACCTCGTCGTCATCGACTGCCCCCCGTCGCTGGGGATCCTCACCGTCAACGCCCTGTGCGCGGCCGAAGGCGTGATCGTGCCCATGCAATGCGAGTACTACGCGCTCGAGGGGCTGTCCGCGTTGCTGGCGACGATCGAGCGGGTGCGCAAGGGGCTGAACCCGCGCCTCGCCGTCGACGGGATCCTGTTCTGCATGCACGACCCGCGGCCCAACCTCACGCACCAGGTCACCGACGAGGTCAAGGCCCACCTCGGCAAGCTCGTGTTCGACACCGTCATCCCCCGCACAGTGCGCCTGTCGGAGTCGCCGTCCTACGGCAAGCCGATCCTCCTCTACGACAAGGATTCGCGCGGCTGCCAGAGCTACCTGGCACTGGCGGAAGAGCTGCTCCTGCGCCGCGCGCGCGAGAACCGAGAGGTAGTCTCATGAGCCGGCGAGCGGAGGCGCGGGAGGAAGCGACCCTGGAGCGAGGCGCAGCCAAGCGACCTGGAGCGCCGCGCCGACGCGAGACGGCGGTGCAACAATGACCGCGCCCCGTCGGGCGCTGGGGCGCGGCCTCGACGCCCTCCTGCCTGTGCCGGGAGGCGGCGACCGGCCGATCCAATTGCGCCGGGATCACTTCCTCGTGCCCGTCGAGGACCTCCATCCCAGCCCCGACCAGCCGCGACAGGTGTTCGACGAGGCCAAGCTCGACGAGCTGGCGCAATCGATCCGCACCGAGGGGCTCATCCAGCCGCTGGTGGTGCGCGAGCGGCCCGGCGGCGGCTACTTCCTCATCGCCGGCGAGCGCCGGTGGCGCGCGTCGCAGCGGGCCGGGCTGCGCGAAGTGCCCGTGGTGGTGCGCAACGTGTCGCCCGCGCAGGCGTTCGAGCTGGCGCTGGTCGAGAACATCCAGCGCGCCGACCTCGACCCCATCGAGGAGGCGGAGGCGTATCGGCGCCTGTGCGACGAGCACGGCCACACGCAGGAGGCGCTGGCCGAGCGCGTCGGCAAGGATCGCAGCACGGTCGCCAACGCGCTGCGTCTGCTCAAGCTCCCGCATGCGGTGCGCGAGCTCGTCCATCGCGGCGCGCTGAGCATGGGGCACGCCCGGGCCCTCCTCGGCGCCGCCGACGAGGCCGCGATCGAGTCGCTCGCGCGTCAGGTCGCCCAGCGCGGGCTGTCGGTGCGGGCGACCGAAGATCTCGTGCGGCGCAAGCGGACGCCCGCCGCGCCGGCGCCGGCCAAGTCGGCGTCGGTGCGCGATCTCGAGGACAAGCTCGCCCGCGCCCTGGGGGCGCGCGTCGCCGTTCGGGATCGCGGCAAGGGGCGCGGCGGCACCATCGAGATCAAGTATCTAAACCTCGACGATCTGGATAGAATCCTCGACAGGCTCCTGTAGCCGCCGAGGGCATGGTCGACGATCGCGTCTACGAGCGGGTTCCGCTCGCCATCGAGGTCGAGTATCGGACCGCAGGAGCGTTCCTGGTGTCCTACTCGTCCAACTTGTCCAAGGGAGGCGTGTTCCTCGATACGCCCTCCCCGGCGCCGGAGGGCACCGAGCTGACGCTCCGCTTCACCATCCCGCCGTCCGAGGTGATCGAGGTGCGCGGCCGCGTGAAGTGGGTGCGCGCGGAGGCCGCCCCGGGACAGCCGGCGGGGATGGGCGTGGAGTTCGAGCACCTCGACGCGCGCCACGGCGACGTGATCGACGGCATCGTGTCGCGCTTCCGCGGGCTGAGGGTGGTGGTGCTGGCGAAGAGCCCCATGGCGCGCGCGTTCCTGGGCCGCGCGGTGCGCTCGATCCTCGCCTCCGCGGACGTGGTCGAGGTCACGGATGCCGATGCCGCCGACCGCATCTTCCAGGAGGACCCGGACCTCGCGGTGATCGATCTCGACGACACGCGGGCGGACGGCCTGCTCACCGTGCGCCTGGCCAAGAACACGCCGCGCCATCCCATGCCGGTCATCGTCACCGCCCGCGACGACGAGACGCAGGCGCGCGCCCGCGAGCTGGGCGCCGACGAGGTGGTGGGCGCGCCGCTCACCCTGCCCGACCTGCAGGCCGCGGTGGTGCGCGCCCTGGGGCGGCCGATCCGGGTCTACTGACGACCCGACGATCTCGCCCGCGCGCTCTCGACGGTATTGTCGAGGAGCATCGCGATCGTCATGGGCCCGACGCCGCCGGGCACGGGCGTGATCGCGGCGGCGCGCTCCACGGCGACGTCGAACTCGACGTCGCCGCCGAGCTTGCCGTTCGGGCGGCGGTTCGTGCCCACGTCGATGACGTACGCGCCTTCCTTGATCCACGCGCCCTTGACCATCTCGAGCTTGCCGGCGGCGGCGACGACGATGTCGGCGCGCGCCACCTCCTCGTCGAGGCGGCGCGTCTTCGAATGGGCGACCGTCACCGTCGCGTCCGCGAGGAGAAGGAGCTGCGCCATCGGCTTGCCCACCAGGTTCGAGCGGCCGATGACCAGCGCGCGCGCCCCCGCGATCTCCGCGCCGGCGGAGCGGAGGAGCGCCATGCACCCCTTGGGCGTGCACGAGACGAAGCGCGGCGTCCCCGCCGCGAGGAGCCCGGCGCTCATGGGGTGGATGCCGTCGACGTCCTTGGCCGGGTCGATCGCCTCGATCGCGCGCTTGGCGTCGAGCGGCTTGGGAAGCGGCAGCTGGACGAGGATGCCGTCGACGGCTGGATCGGCGTTGAGCCTGTCGACGAGCGCGAGGAGCTCCGCCTGCCCTGTCGTCGCCGGAAGCTTGTGGTCGTGGACCTCGATGCCGCACTCGCGCGCCGCGGCGGTCTTGTTGCGCACGTAGATCACCGACGCCGGATCCTCGCCGACGAGGACGACCGCCAGCCCGGGCACCTTCCCGGCCGCGCGCAGCTCCGCCGAGGCCCGCGTCACCCGCGACCGCACCTCCGCGGCGACCGCCTTGCCGTCGATGATCCGGGCGGTCATTCCGGCTTCTTCTCCGGTTTCGCCTCGGGCTTCGCGTCCGCCTTCGCCTCCTTGGCCTCGGCCTTCGCGTCGGCCTTCGCCTGGGGCTTGGCCTCGGGCTTACCGTCGCCCGCCTTGGGCTTGCCGTAGAGATCCCTGTGCCAACCGCCCCCCTTGAGCACGAACGCCGTGGGCACGATCACCTTGGTCAGCTTGCCGCCGCAGCTCTCGCACTCGGTCTTGGGCGCATCCTTGATCGACTGGGTGTACTCGAAGCGCTCCCCGCACTTCTCACACTCGTACACGTAGACGGGCACCTGGTGGCAAATAGCACGGATTGTGTCTATATTGCCAGCCCGTTGCCGGAGCTGCGCAAAGACCCGATCGTGGGCCGCTGGGTGATCATCTCGACCGAGCGCGCCCGCCGACCGCTCGAGCACCCGCGCGTCCCGCCGCCCCAGCCCGGCGGCGGCTTCTGCCCGTTCTGCCCCGGCGCCGAGGACAAGGTCGGCCGTCCGGTCTACACCCACCCCGATCGCGGCGCCTGGTCGGTGCGCGTCGTCCCCAACAAGTTCCCCGCGCTGCGCGTCGAGGGCGACCTCGACCGGCAGGGGGAAGGGCTCTACGACAAGATGAACGGCGTGGGCGCGCACGAGGTCATCATCGAGACGCCCCGCCACGACGTAGTCCTCGCCGACCTCGACGACGCCCAGATCGTCCACGTGCTCCACGCCTACCGCGAGCGGATCATCGACCTGCGCCGCGACTCGCGCTTCCGCTACGTGATGGTGTTCAAGAACCACGGCGCCGCCTCGGGCGCGTCGCTCGAGCACACGCACTCCCAGCTCATCGCCCTGCCCGTCGTGCCCATCAACGTCCTGGAGGAAATGCGCGGCGCGCGCCACTACTACGAGTACAAGGAGCGCTGCCTGTTCTGCGACATCGGCAAGCAGGAGCTGAGCGACGGGCGGCGCATCGTCTACCACAACGACAAGTTCATGGTGTTCGCGCCGTTCGCGCCCAAGCAGCCGTTCGAGACGTGGATCATGCCCAAGGCGCACGCGGCGTCGTACGAGGACCACGCGCCGGACTTCCCGCTCCTCGCCGACGCGCTGCGCACCGCGCTGCGCAAGATCCAGACGGCGCTCGATTCCCCGCCCTACAACTTCATGCTGCACACGGCGCCGTTCGGCGACCACGACGCGTCGCACTACCACTGGCACATCGAGATCATGCCCACCCTCACCACCGTCGCCGGCTTCGAGTGGGGCTCGGGGTTCTACATCAACCCCACGCCGCCCGAGGACGCCGCGACGTTCCTGCGCGAGCTCGAGACATGAACGCCGTCCTCCACGTCACGCCCGACCTGTCCTTGTGCGCCGGGCTGGCCCGGGCGCAGGCGCGCGCCGGCACGCGCGCGCGCGTCGTCGCCCCGCTGCGGTCGACCGCCGGGCTGGCGCGCCGCCTCACCCCGCTGGTGCTCGACGGCGCGGAGGCGACGGTGTGGGAGGGGACGCTTCCGGGCGGCCGCGTGCCCGTCTACCACGTCGACGCGCTCGAGGCGGCGGTCCTGCGCACCGCCGTCGACGCGGCGCGCGAGCTGGGGTTCGCGCCCCAGGTGGTGCACGCGCACGACGTCGCCGCCGCGGCGGCGCTGGCGACCGCGCGGCCCGCGGCCACCATCGTCACGCTGCACCATCCGCCGGCCGGGGGGGACCTCCCGGCGGCGGATCGCCTCGCCGCCCCGTCGCCGCGCGCCGCCCAGGGCCTCCCCGGCGTCGTCGGGGTGCTCGGCGGCATCGACGTCGACTCCTGGAATCCGGCGGCCGATCCCCTGCTGCCCGCCCACTTCGGCCCGGCGAGCCCCGCCCGCAAGCAGGCCGTCAAGGCCGCGCTCCTGCACGACGTCGGGCTGCCGGCGCGCGCGCACGCGCCGCTGTTCGCGGCGATCGGGATGAGCGCCGAGGGAGGCGCCGGGGTCCTGGTCGAGGCAGGCGGCGAGCTGGCGGCGCTCGAGGCCCAGATCGTAGTCCTCGGCCGCGGCGAGCGGCGGTTCGAGGAGCCGCTGGCGTCGCTGGCGCGCCGCCACCCCAACCGGATCGCGTTCGCGGCCGACGCCGACGAGGCGCTGGTCCACCGCGCGGTCGCCGGGGCGGATTTCCTGCTCGCGCCGGCGCCGGCGGATCCGGCCGGCACGGTCGCGATGATCGCCCTCCGGCACGGGACGCTGCCGGTGGTGAGCGCGACCGGCGGCCTGGACGACGTGGTCGTGGACTACGATCCCGATTCGCGCACCGGCAGCGGGTTCAAGCTCACCGAGCCCACGCCGGCGGCGCTGGTGGCCGCCGCCCGGCGCGCCCTCGCGCTCTATCGCGACGGCAAGACGCTGGCGCGCCTCAGCGCCCGCGCGATGGAGCTCGACTTCTCGTGGGACGCGGCGGCGCGCCGCTACGGCGAGCTCTACGCCCAGGTCATGGAAGCTCAGAAATCCTGACCCCCACGTGACCGTCGACGTCGAGGAGCTCGCCGCGGGCGACGATGCGTCCGCCCGCGCGAAGCTCCACGGGCGCGCCCACCGGGACGGGAAGCGTGACGACCGCGCCGGGGGCGAGCGCGAGCACCTCCTGGGCGGACAGCGTGATCCGCCCGAGCTCACACACGAGCTCGACGGGAAGATCGCGGGCGAGGGCTTCGTTCATGGCGGTACCTCGGTCGTAAGGGCCGACGATGCGGGCGACGCCGTCGCCGAAGCGGCACGGGAAGCCGCCGCGCGCGACGGCCAGGACGGGCTCTCCGTCGGCGAGGAGGACCACGTCGCGGGGCTTGAGCGCGGCGACGCGCCCGGCGGCGACGCGCGCGCGCCCCCGTACGGCCGCGACGGGCACCCGCACGCCGGCGAGCCGGCCCGCGTCGCCCCAGGCGGAGGCGGCGGCGTGGACGAAATCGGGCGGCACGAGGATCGTGACCGCGCCGCGCGCCCCGCCGAGCTCGCAGCGCACCTCGATCGCGAGCGCGTCGGCGGGCGCCGGGCCGCCGCCCGGCGCGACGGCGAGCGAGCGGCCCTCGACGAGCGACGCGGCGAGGAAGGCGAGGATCCCGCGCTCGGCGGGCGTGGCGTCGCGCGGCGCGGCCGCCTCGTCGGGAGGCTCCTGGCCGAGGACGCGCGCGGCGAACGCGCCGCAAAGGACGCCGTCGACGGCGACCGCGAAACCGCGGCCGTCGGCGGCGCGGATCCACAGAATCGGCTCGACGGCGGGGGCGGCCACGACCGGGCCCGACCGTGCGACGAGCCCGCCCCCGACGAGCCCATCGAGCGCCGCCGCGAGGGCCGGTAACGAGCCGAGGTGCGCGGCGAGGGCCCGCGCGGCGTCCGCCGCGCGCCGGGTCACGCGCGGCCAATCCTTTCCAAATGTTTGCCCCGTGTATCCCAAAATCTTACAATATCCTACATCAAGTCCCAGGAGGGCTCATGCCGTCGGAACGCCGCTTCGGATTTCGCATCCCGCTCGAGATGTTCGTGAACCAGTACGCGCAAGACCGGCCCCACCGCGGGCTCACCGTCAACATCAGCGAGACCGGCGTCTACGTCAACAAGGTGCTGGCGCCGATGCTGCGCGACGCCCGCGTGGTCGGGCTCGAGTTCGAGCTGCCCGGCACCGGCGAGATCGTGTGGGCGCGCGGCGAGGTCTGCTACGACAACCTCGACGACATGTTCCACGGGCAGGGCATCCGCTTCGCCGCGATGGCGCGCGCGCATCAGCGGCTGATCCGCGACTACTGCATCGAGCGGCGACGCGCCCGCCTGGCGATGCTGCTCGAGCGGATCCGCAAGAGCCGCATTCAGTAGCGTTCCCACCCGGAGTGGCCGTAGGCGAGCGTCGGGTGGAGCGCCTCGGCCAGGATCTCCAGCGACTCCGCCAGCCTCGGCCCGGGGCGGTTGAAGTACTGGTTGCCGTCGGCGAGGACGACGCGCCCGCCCCGCACCGCGCGGAGCTCCGACCAGCCGGGGGTGCGCGCGAGCGCCGGCATCTCGGCGCGCGTGCGCGCGAGGTCGAAGCCGCACGGCGAGACGAAGATGACGTCGGGGTCGGCGGCGGCGAGCGCGTCGAACGTCATCCACGGCGAGTGCTTGCCAGCCTCGCCGAAGAGGCTCGTCCCGCCGGCCATGTCGATGAGCTCGGGCATCCAGTTTCCCGCCGCCATGAGCGGATCGATCCACTCGATCGTGGCGACGCTGACGCGCGGGAGCGGGCGCGCCGCCTCGACGACCGCCGCCATGCGCGCCTGGAGGGAGGCGACGAGCGCCTCGCCGCGCTCGCGCGCGCCCAGCGCCGCGGCGACGCGGCGGATGTCGGCCCACACGTCGGCGAGGCAGTCGGGCTGGAGCGAGACCACGCGCGGCCGCGTCCCCACGAACGCGCACAGGGCCCCCTCCACGTCGTCGAGGCTCACCGCGCACACGCGGCATTGATCCTGGGTGACGATGACGTCGGGTCGGAGCGCGGCGAGCGCGTCGGCGTGCACACGATAGACCGACAGCCCCTCCTGGAGGATCGCCTTCACGCGCTGGTCGATGGCGTAGCTCGTCCCGTCGGTGGGAAACTTCGGCTCGGTGACCGCCGGCAGGCGCGCCACGCCCGGCGGGTAGTCGCACTCGTGCGAGCGGCCGACGAGGTCGCCCTCGAACCCGAGGGCGCTGACGATCTCGGTCGCCGACGCGATGAGCGAGACGATGTTCACGAGCTATAATTTGGCATGCTCCGGCTCGTGCTGGCCATCGTCGTTCTGCTGGGCGGCGTGAGCGTCGGCGTCGCCCAGGAAGACGATTGGTCGGTCACGAAGAACCCGTTCGATCGGCGCGTCGTCGACCGGTGGAAGGGGATCGTGCTCGCCGACCCGTGGGACGCGGGCGCGCTGAAGAAGCTCGTCGACCTCTACAAGCGCTACTCCAGCGTCGACAAGCTCGTCCAGGAGATCGAGCCCACGAGCTGGAACCGCGCCGTGGTCCTCGGCCACCTCTACCGCCTGCGCCCCGACGCCGACAAGGCGCTCGCCGCGTACGCCAAGGCGCTCGCGCTGTCCCCGCCGCCGGCGAAGGCGGTCAAGATCCACATCGCCCGCGCCGACATGCTCAAGCAGAAGGGCGACCCCGGCGCGGCGCGCAAGGAGTACGCCGACGCGCTCGCGGCCGGGCCGGCCCCGCCGGAGAAGCGGGCGCTCCTCCGGTCGCTCGCAGATCTCGAGCTCGACGACGGCAACATCGCCGCCGCCTCGGCGCGGTTCAAGGAGTACATCGACCTCGACCCCAAGGACGTGAGCGCCCGCATCGACTACGCCGACGCGCTGGCCAAGCACGAGCGCGGCGCCGAGGCGCTCGCCGAGTACGAGGAGGCGGAGCGGCGCCTCGCCACCGACCCGCCGCGGCGCGTGGAGGTGATGGTGCGGCGGGCGGCGGTCCTCACCGCGCTCGGCCGCGACGACGACGCCGTGGCCGTCTACCAGAAGGCGGAGGGGGAGCTGCCGCGCGCGCACTACCTCCGGCGCGAGATCGCCGAGCGGACGATCGCGATCTTCCGCAAGAAGCAGGACCTGCGCGGACTCGTCGCGCTGTACGAGCGGGCCTGGCGCGACCGCGGCCACTTCGAGTGGGAGACGCTGGGCCGCCTCTACGAGGAGACGGGCGACGTCGACAAGGCGCTGGAATGCTACCGCAAGGCCGTCGCCGCCTCGCCCAGCGAGCTCGAGACCCACCGCCGCCTCATCGCCGTCCTCGAGCGCACCGGCCGCGACGAGGAATCGCTGCGCCAGTACGAGACGCTCGTCCGTGTCGCCCCCGGCGAGCCGCGCTTCCAGATCGAGCTCGCCGAGCGCATTTTCCGCAAGGGCGACCGCGCCCGCGCGCTCGCGCTGCTCAAGGGCGTGGCGGCGCGCTTCTACTCCGACCCGGGCGTCCACGCCGCGCTCGCCGACCTCTACTCGCGCTGGGGCGAGGACAAGCTCGCGCTCGCCGAGTACGAGGCGCTGACGCACCTCGAGCCGGGCGACGAGTCCCATCTGGTGAACCTGGGCGAGCAGTACTTCCAGCGCGGCGACAAGGGGCGCGCCGTCGACGTGTGGAAGCGACTCGCCGGCGCCAAGACGGCCGAGGGCGCGGCGCGCCTGGCCGAGGTCTACGCCGAGCACGACATGGGCGCCGAGGCGATCGAGATGTACTCGCGGGCCCTGGCGCTCAAGCCCAAGGACCCGGCGCTGTGGCGGGGCTTCGCCACGGTCCTCGAGCGCCAGCGCCACGACGACCGCGCGCTCGACGCGTGGGAGAAGGTCATCGACCTCGCCGGCGCCGACCCCGCCCACAAGGCGCTCCGCCGCGAGGCGCGCGCGCGCATCGTCGTCATCCTCTACCGCAAGCCCGGCTCGCCGCTCCTGGCCAAGCTGTCGCAGTGGCGGTCGAAGTTCCAGGCCTCGCCGCCCGACCTCGAGTCCGGCTACCGGCTCGTCGAGGCCTACCTCAAGCTCGGCCGCCACGAGGACGCGGAGCGCGTCCTGACGGCGATCCTCGCCGCCGACCCGAAGGACCTGGACGCCAAGGCGCAGCTCGTCGCCGTCTACAAGACGCAGAAGAAGTACGCGCCCGCCATCGCGCTGCTCAAGGAGCTCGCCGCCGAGCAGCCGGCGCTCGAGCGCCAGTACTTCCAGGAGATCTCCGAGCTGGAGCTGGCGCTGTACCACGACGGGGAGGCGGTGGCGTACGCGCAGAAGGCGCTGGAGAAGAACCCCAACGACGCCCAGGCGCAGGAGCGGCTCGGGGAGATCCACGCCAAGCGCGGCGACGTCGCCGGCGCCGTCGAGGCGTACAAGCGCGCGATCGCGCTCGACCCGCGCAACGTGCGCGTGCGCTTCGGCCTGGCGACGATCTACGTCAACGCCGACCGGCGGCGCGAGGCGGCCCAGCTCTATCGCGAGATCGTGCGCACCGCCGTCGAGGAAGAGGTGGTGCGCAAGGCCGCCCGCAAGGCGATGACCCTCGAGGAGCACGACGGGACGCTGGGCGAGCTCGAGCGCGACCTGGCGCCGCTGGCGTTCGTCCCCGGGGCCAAGCCGTTCTACCGCAAGATCCTGGTCGAGCTCTACGATCGCTACGCGCGCCCGCTCATCCTTAAGGCGCGGGACGGCGACGCCGCCGCGGCCAAGGAGCTCGTCCGCCTCGGCGAGCCGGGGCTCAAGCCGCTCCTCGAGGCGCTCGAGGACGGCACCGATCCGACGCAGCAGCGCGTCGCCGCCTACCTGCTCGGCTACATCGGCAACAAGAACGCCGCGGCGCCGCTGGTCAAGCTCGCCGGCGACGAGGGGGCGCCGGGGCGCAAGGACGCCGAGCCGCGCCTGGAGATCGGCGTGGACAATGGCGCGGAGATGGACCTACGCGTCGAGGCCGCGGTGGCCGCGGGGCGCCTGGGCGACCCGCGCGTGATCCGCGAGCTCGCCGCGCTCACCAAGAACCGCGAGGTCGCCCTGCGCGAGGCCGCGGTGTGGGCGCTGGGGCAGACGCGCAACCCCAAGGCGACCGATGCGCTCCTCGCCGCGCTCGCCGACACCCGGCTGTCGGTGCACGCGCTCGCCTGCGTCGGGCTGGGACGCGTCGGCGATCGGCGCGCGCTCGACAGGGCGGCCGACGTGGTGCGCGACAAGGGGCGCGCCCCCGAGGTGCGCGCCGCGTGCGCCTACGCGCTGGGCGTGGCGCGCAGCGACCCGCACGCGCCGGCGCTCATCGAGCTCCTGGCCGCGGGCAACGACGACGCGCAGGTGAAGGCGGCGTGGGCGCTCGGGCGCATCGGCGACGCCCGCGCCGTCCCGGCGCTGGTGCGGGCGATCTTCACCCGGCGGCAGGCGATCCGCGACGCGGCGCTGTGGGCGCTCGGCCGCGTGGGCAAGGGCGACGATCGCCCCGTCCCCGCCGAGGACGTCACGCTCGAGCGGGACAAGATCGACTACCGCCGCCTCGTGCGCGAGCTCGGCGGCGACATCGTCCCGGGCGCCGTCGATCCGGACGCGCTGGCCGGGCAGGCGCAGGCGGTCGCCGACGCCGTCGTGGCCGCGCTGACCTCGGGGCGGCGCGACGTCACGCTGCGCACGCTCCGCGATCTCGACGCGGCCGCCGGGCTCGCCGCCGGGCCGCTCGGCGCCCCCAAGGCGACCGTCGCGGCGCTCGCGACCGCGACGGCGGCTCCGGCGACGCACCTGTGCGACGACAAGGATCCCGAGGTGCGCGCGCTCGCGGCGTCGGTGCTGGCCAAGACGGCAGACGCCGGCGCGCCCGGCCGGATCGCGCGCCTCCTGCTCGACGAGTCGCGCGAGGTGCGCATCGCCGCGCTGCGCGGCGCCGCGACCTACGCCGCAGCGAGCGGGCGCCCCGGCGATCTTCCGCAGCGGATCGGCGAGCGGCTCGACGCCAAGGATGGTCTCGAGCGCGCGGCCGCGGTCGAGGCGCTGGGCCGGATCCCCGGCGCGGACCTGACGCAGCTCGCCGCGGTGGCGGCGGGATCTGACGGGTTCGTGCGCGAGGCCGCGGTGCGGGCGCTCGGCGCGCGCGCGCAGGCGTTCGCCCGGCAGCTTCTCGACGCGACGCGCGACGAGGTCCCCGAGGTGCGCCTCGCGGCGGTCGTCGCGCTCCGGCCGCTTTCCGACGGCCCCGTCCGCGCCCGCCTGCGCGAGCTGGCCGAGACCGATCCCAGCCCGGCCGTGCGCCGGGAGGCCGGCCGCTGACGCGCCTTTCCTAACGTTTTCCGCACGTTTGACCGGATGCGCTCCGACGGCGTAGACTGCTTCCCGGATGGACGTCGGGCTCGTCTGCGACCAGTGCGATACGTTCAACCCGATGGCGTCGCCTGCGTGCACGTCCTGCGGGAATCCGCTCGCGCTGGGCGCTCGGCGTGCGCCGCGGCGCGGTCCATCTCAGCCGCTGGGATCCGTACCGGCGGCCACACCGCCTGCACCGCCCCTAACGACGTCGCCGGCGCCGGCGCGTGCGGCGGCCCCGGCGGTGCGCGCGTGCAAAGAGTGCGGGAACCCGGTCCCCGCATCGTTCCGCTTCTGCGGCACGTGCGGCGCGCGCATGGACGCGTCCAAGGCCACGGGCGATCGGCGGACGATGTTCTTCGGCGCGATGCAGCAGGCGCGCGCCAAGCTCGTCCTCATCAAGGGCGACGGCCTCGACGGTGTCTCGTTCACGCTCGCCGGCCAGGAGCACGTCGCCGGGCGCGTAGATGGGCCGCTGCTGTTCCAGGACGATCCGTTCCTGTCCCCGCGCCACGCGAACTTCTTCTACAAGGACGACAAGCTCGTCGTCGCCGACCTGGGGAGCGCCAACGGCGTGTACGTCCGCATCCGTGGCCCGATGCTGCTGCAGACGGGCGACGTGTTCCTCATCGGCGAGCAAGTGCTTCGCATCGAGACGACGCCGCCCGAGACCGCCGGGCTCGGGCCCGACGACGACGGCACGTACGTGTTCGCGTCGCCGCGGCGGGCGTCGCGCATGCGCCTGGTGCAGACGCTCCGCGGCGGCGACTTCGGGCTGGTGTTCCGCGCGACCGGCGACATCGTGTCGATCGGCCGCGACGGAAACGACATCAATTTCCCGGAGGATCCGTTCATCAGCGGGCACCACGCGCAGGTGTCGTTCGGAGACGCGGGCATGCTGCTGACCGATCTCGGCTCGAAGAACGGCACGTTCCTGCGCATCCGGCAGGACACCACGCTCTCCCACGGAGACTACGTCTTCATGGGGCAGCAGTTGCTGCGCGTGGAGATCGTGTAACATCGCGACATTCAGGAGAGCGTCACGTGAACATCTGCAAGCGGTGCGGTAAGGAGAACCAGGACCACTACAAGTTCTGCCTGGGGTGCGGGGCGGAGCTCGGGCCGCCGCAGCCGGCGATGGGAGCCGCGGCGAAGACCGTCATGGTGGACGTGGGCGCGCCGGCGCCGCCGCACGCGCCGGTTCCGCCGGCGGCGGCCAAGCCGCCGTCGCCGACGCCCCCCGCGGGGCTGCCCAGCGTGGGCGGGCCTCCGCCGGCGACGGGTCCGATCCCGCCGCCGCCGGGCTTCGGGCCGCCGCCGACGCCGTACGCGCCGCCGCCGGGCGGACCGCTGCCCGGCATGCCGCCGCAGATGGCTCCGCCCAAGCCGGCCGCGCCGCCGCCGCCGGCGGCGGTGTCGAGCGCGGACAAGCCGACCGCGTTCGGCGTCATGTCGCCGTTCGGGGGCCCGGGTTCGCCGCCCTTCCCGCCCCCGCCCGGCGCCCCGCCGCCTTCGGCCGCGCCTCCGCCGTTCGCCGCGCCGCCGCCCGTGGCGGCCCCGCCGCCGCCGTTTGCCGCGCCGCCGCCCGCCGCCGCGCCGCCGCCGTTTGCCGCGCCGCCGCCCGCCGCGCCGCCGCCGTTCGCCGCGCCGCCGCCGGCCGCCGCGCCGCCGGCCGTGCCGCAGCCGGCGAGCGGCTCCGGCCCGGCCTCGCAGCCGAGCGTGATCACCGCGATGCGAAACTGCCCATCGTGCGGTACGGAGATGCCCGCCACGTTCGTGTTCTGCGGCGCCTGCGGCGCCAAGCTCGACGCGTCGGCGCCCGCCGCCGCGCAGCGGACCGGGCTGACCTCCAACATCGCCGCGGTGGCTCCCGTCGTCGAGAAGCGCCCGCGCGCGCGCCTCACCCTCATCCGTCCCGACGGCTCCGAGGGCGGCACGCACGACATGCACGAGGGCGAGAACAAAGTCGGCCGCGCCCACGGGGCGGTGTTCGAGAACGACGGCTACCTGTCGCCGCTCCACGCCGAGGTCGTCGTGAACGCGGCCGGCGCGGTCGTGCGCGACCTGGAAAGCCTCAACGGCGTGTTCGTGAAAATGGCCGACGAGGAGGAGCTCCAGCCCGGCGACATCTTCCGCATCGGGCAGGAGCTGATGCGCTTCGACGAGATCAGCGCGCCGTCGCCGCTCGAGGACGGCACCGAGATCATGGGCTCGCCCAACCCGGGCTACTGGGGCCGTATCTCGGTCATCATCGGCAAGGACATCGACGGCTCGGCCTATCCGCTGTTCGGCGACGCGGTCACGATCGGGCGCGATCGCGGGGACATAAACTTCCCCGACGACGGCTACGTGTCGGGGCTCCACGCGCGCATCTTCATCCGCGACGGCAAGCACTTCCTTACCGACCTGGGCAGCTCCAACGGCACGTTCATCAAGCTGCGCGGCGAGCGGCAGGTGAAGGACGGCACGTTCGTGCTGTTCGGGCAGCAGCTGTTCCGGTTGAATCTACACTAGATCAAAGCGCGCGCTTCCCGCGAGCGCCGTCCCTCCATCGATCAAGAACGACGCGCCGGTGATGAACGCCGCGGCCGGCGTGCACAGGAACAGCACCAGCCCGGCCACCTCGTCGATCGAGCCCCAGCGGCCGAGCGGGACCATCTTCTTCATCTTGTCCGCCGCGCCCCTCGCCAGCCGGCGCATCCCCTCGGTGTCGTCGATGGGGCCCGGCGCGACGCTCACCACCCGCACGCCCGACGACGCCCACTCGAGCGCCAGGTCGCGCGTCATCTTCTCGATCCCGGCCTTGGCGGCGCCGGCGTGAACCTGCAGCGGGGTGGGCACGAACGCCTGCGTCGCCGTGATGGACACCACGACGCCGCGGCGCCGGGCCAGATCGGCGAACGCCGCGCGGCAGGCGTTGAAGGTGCCGATGAGGTCGATGTCCACGACCGCGCGGAAGCCGTTGGAAGACAGCGCCGCCGCCGGCGCCAGGAAGTTCCCCGCCGCCGAGTTGACCAGGATGTCCAACCCGCCGAACAGCGCGACGGCGCGCGCTACCGCCGCCTCCACCGCCGCGTAGTCGCGCACGTCGGCGGGCGCGGCCAGCGCCTCTCCGCCGGCGGCGGCGATGTCCGCCGCCACCGCGTCGAGCTTGGTCGCCGTGCGCCCCACCAGCGCCACACCGGCGCCCTGCCGCGCCAGCAGGCGCGCGATGCCGGCGCCGATGCCGCTTCCGCCTCCGGTGACCAGCGCGGCCTTCCCGGCGAGGAGGCCGTCGCGAAACACGCCGGTCACAGCCGACCCGCTCGCTCGCTCATTGTTGCACCGCTCGCTCGCGGCGGCTCGGGGCGCCGGGTCGCTCGGCTGCGCCTCGCTCCACGGGCGCCTTCCTCCTCGCCGCCGCTCGCCGTCTCATTTCGGCTCTTCGGTCAGCTTCTTCGTCGGGTCGTAGTAGGAGTAGGCCTTCTCGAGCTTCAGCCGGCGCGAGTCCGCGAACTCGATCTCCACGTCCACGCTCGCCCCGGGCTCGCCGGCCGGCGGCTCGACGATGATCTCGTCCGTCCCCTTGATCACCGGCGGGCGGGCCTTCTTCTTGCCGAAATAGATCGTGATGCCCTGCGACGCGGAGAAGCCGGTCCCCTTGATGGTGACCGGATCGCCGCCCATGAAGGGCCCGCGCTTGGGGAAGATCTCGGAGACGGAGATGTCTTTCTTCTCCTCGCATCCGAGGAGGCCGACCAGGAACAGGAGGGGGAGCAGAAGTCGACTCCAGCGCATGCCGGAATATTACATCAGGTCCTTGCGCTGGAGGGCGCGACGCATCTTGGTGAGGGCCTGCTCCTGGAGCTGGCGGATGCGCTCGCGCGAGAGGTTGTACTTCTCGCCGATCTCCTTGAGCGTGAGCTCCTTGTCGTCGTCGAGGCCGAAGCGCTGGCGGAGGATGTCCGCCTCGATCGGCTTGAGCGAGCTCAGGAGGTCGCGCACCTCGTTCGTCATCGCGGCGTCGGCCAGGTCGTCGACCGGCGACGCCGTCTCGGCGTTCGGGTCCTGGATGAAGTCGATGAACCGCCGCCCATCCTCGTCGGACACCGGCCGGTCGAGCGAGAACGACTGGTCGAGCAGATACGAGCGCATCTTCTCGATCTTGTTCGCGGCGATGCCCGTGGCCTCGCCGATCTCCTCGGTCGTCGGCTGGCGGCCGAGCTTGCCCGCCAGCTCGCGCTTCGACTTGGCGACCCGGTGGTAGGCGTCGATCATGTGCACCGGCAGCCGCACCGCGCGCCCCTTGTCGGCGAGCGCGCGCGAGATCGCATGGCGGATCCACCACGACGCGTACGTCGAGAAGCGGTAGCCGCGGCGATAGTCGAACCGCTCCACCGCCTTGATGAGGCCGATGTTGCCCTCCTGGATGAGGTCGGCGAGCGGCATGCGGCCGTGGTTGAACCGCCGGGCGATCGACACCACCAGACGGAGGTTCGCCTTGACGAACTCGTTCTTCGCCCGCTGCGCTTTGTCGTACCAGGAGGCGATGTCGCGCAGGTACTTCTGGTAGGCGGCGCCGCGCGGGGCGAACGGCAGCCGGTCCATGACGATCCGGCCCGGCTCGCCCGTCGGCAGCTTGCGCAGCTCGATGAGCACGATGTCGAGCAGGCGCTTGTCGATGTCGATGGCCCGCAGCCGCTCCGACACCTTGTGGGCGTGCCTTTCCAGGCGCTCGATGGTGCCGCGCGTGGGCGCGCGCCGGTGGTCGGCGAGCGCCTTGCGCAGGGGCCGGAACTCCGACAGAGAGTTGTCGAGCGACCGCTCGATCACCTTGAGCACGTGCTCGATCGCCAGCGGGAACGAGAAGATCCGATCCCACAGCGAGATCTCGAGCGACTCGATGTCCTTCGCCTGGCGGAACTCCTCCTCCGGGCGGAGCACGTCGAGCTCGGCCATCTCCTTGAAGTACATGGCCAGGAAGTTCGAGTGCTCGCTGTCCGCCTCCTTCTCGACCTTCTCCTCGCCCTCCTCGGTTTCCTCCGAGGGAAGCATCGCCACCCGCTCCTCGTCGACGAACCCTGCCGCCTCCTGCTCGTCGGCGGCCAGGTCGGCGCGCGGCAGGCGCTCCTCCGCTTCCGGCTTGGGGACACGGCGTGCCTGGACCAACCCAGCCTTGGCGAACGCGCGCCGCGGCTTGATGATCGGCGGCGCGCCGCGTTTGACCGCGCGTCGCGGGCCGTAGAGCGGCTTCTTGAGCGCCTTCTTCATCATCGGAATCGTTATGCTCCTCAGGGAGTACGGACTACCCTCTAACTAAGACGTTCGAGCCGCCAAAAAGTTTGCACCGCGTCGCGGTAGCTCTCGGCACTCTTCGCCTCAAACCCTCTTTACGTCTGTGTTTATTCCGGCGAAGGACGCCGTCTTCATTAGGTAAGTCCGCGACCTGCCAGCGTCAAGGCCCCCGCCTTGACAAACTGGCAAACGTGTGATCGACGCCCCCCTACGGGACCGGGGTGGGATCGCGATCGTTCCGTTTTTCCGCGATGATCCAGAGGTTTCGCGAGTCCTTGCCGAAGAAACGTCCGCGGGCGGCCAGATTCCCGGAAACTTCGATCACGCGGAACCCCGCGCCGTGCAATACCTTCCCCAGCTCGTGCAATGCGTAGGCGCGGATCGAGATCTCCTGCTCGAGCTGCCGGCCGTCCTCGAACACCACCGAGCGGTTCGACACCACGCGGCTGGTGAAGTAGTTGAAATCGACTTCCTCGAGGACGACGCAGCCGTCCCCCTCCCACCACACCCGGGTAGGCAGATCGGCGGCGATGTAGTCCCGGTTGAGCACGTCGAGGACCAGCCGCCCGCCCGGCTTCAGCGCGCGCGCCATGTGCGCCGCGACCTTCTTGTTCATTTCGTCGTCGAAGAAGCCGAACGTCGAGAACACGCAGTAGGCGCCCTCGAACTGGTTCTCGAACGTCATGTCCCGCATGTCGCCGTGGACGAAGTTGATCGTCAGGCCGCGCCGCTGCGCTTCGTCGGCGCCGCGCAGGAGCAGCGCCAGCGACAGGTCGAGCGCGGTGACGTGGAAGCCGCGCGCGGCGAGCTCCATCGCGTGGCGTCCGTAGCCGCAGCCGATGTCGAGGACGTGGTGGCCGGGCTTCACCGCGAGCGCGTCGACGAGGAACGTCGCCTCGCGCTGCGTCGTCTGCGGCGTGAGGAACGGCAGCGTGCGCAGGTAGTCCTCGTCGAACACCTCCTCGAACCAGGCGCGCGTGCGCTTGCGCTTGGCGCGCGATTCGACGGCCGACGCGGCGGCCGCGGCGGCGGCGGCAACGACCCGCGGGGGCGGCCCAGGGGATGGCGGCGACCGGGGCGGCGCCGGGGGCGGTTTCGGCGGCGCGTCGTCGCGCGCCTCCTTGATGGGCGGCTTGGGCGGAATGGGCGGCCGCGCCACCTCCTCGATCTCCGCCGGGGACAGCTCCACCTCGTCGGGGGGCGCGGTCTCGGGATCGGTGGGCGCGCGGTCGCTCGGCACCTCCTCGAGATCCTCGTCACGGAGCTCCTGCGCCTCCGAGGCGGCCCGGTGGGGGCCGGAGCCGTTGGTCGGTTTGACCTCGACCGGGACGGCGGCGATCTCCTCCTCGTCGACGACGACGTCGACCTCGACCTCCCCTTCGACCGCCGCCATCGGCTGGGTGTCGTGCGGCCGCGGCACGTCGTCGGAGGGCACGCGCAGCCCGGCCTTCTTCCTCTTGGGGGGCGGCTCGTCGTCGGCGATGGGGGCGGAGTCCTCGGGGAGCACCTCCTCCGGGATGCCGCTCTGCTCTTTCTCGACGGACATGGGCGGCCGGCCGCTTACGCGGCGGCGCCTCCGTGGGCCGATTGGGCCCGCCGGAAGCCGATCGCCTCGCCGAGGCGGATCGCGTCCCCGTCGCGAACGGCGACGAGCTCCACCCGGTTCGGCTCGAACAGGAGCACCACCGTCGAGCCGAGGTGGAACGTGCCGAGCTCGCCGCCGCGCTCGATCGGCCGCGACGCGGCGAAGCGCACCCGCGGCCCGGGGCGCCCCAGGCGCCCGCGCCGGGTGGCGACGGCATCGTACGTCACCGTCATGTGGCCCACACCGGTGGCGGCGACCATCACGACCGCCACCTCGCCGGCCGGCCCGTCGAGAAATGTGATCAGGCGCTCGTTGAGCGAGTACAGGCCGCGCACGTTCCGGCGCGACACGTCGTTCACCGGGAACACCGCCCCGGGCACGTGCTGGTAGCCGGTGACGCGCCCCTCGACGGGTGCGTGCACGCGGTGGTAGTTCTTCGGCGCCAGGTACAGGGTGACGAACGTTCCGCCGTCGAAGCGGGCGGCCGCGTCGGCGTCGGGCACGAGCGTTTCGAGCTTGTAGTCGATCCCCTTGGCCTGCATCAGCCGCGCGCCGTCGATCGTGCCGACCTCGGCGACGGTGCCGTCGCACGGGGACACGATCGCGCCCGCGCGCGCGTCGACGGGGCGGAGCCCGGGCGCGAGGTGCCGCGTGAAGAACTCGTCGAAGCTGGCGTAGGCCTCCAGTGGACGCTCGGCCTCCGCGACCTCGGCGCCCACGCGGCGCGCGAACGCGCCGTACAGCGGGCGGCGCAGGCGCCGGGGCACATTCCATCGCGACGCGCGGCCCACGGCGGACGAAAACAATCGCTTCGGCGCCCAGCGGATCACGCCGAGCAGCAGTCGCTCGCGTCCCTTGGCAATGCCTCGGGCAATGATAGACGGAAAGCCCACGCAGAACCCGTGATACAGCCCTAGTTCCGCGAGTATACGGGGTTTCCCTGACGGTTACAAGCCGAGGCGGCGCTCAGCAGTCGTAGTACAGCCCGAACTCCATCGGGTGCGGCCGCAGGCGGACCGCATCGATCTCCTTGGTCGTCTTGTGGTCGAGCCAGGTGTCGATGACGTCGCCGGTGATGACGTCCCCCTTGAGGAGGAAGTCGTGGTCCTTGCGCAGCGCGTCAAGCGCATCGTCGAGGGTGCCGGGCACATGCGGCACCTCGCGCAGCTCCTCGGGCGACATGGCGTAGATGTCCTTGTCGAGCGGCTCGCCCGGGTTGATCTTCTTCTCGATCCCGTCGAGGCCGGCCAGCATCATCGCCGTGAACGCCAGGTAGGGGTTGCAGCTCGGGTCCGGGGTGCGGAACTCGAGGCGCTTGGCCTTGGGCGACGGCGAATACATCGGGATGCGCACCGCGGCGGAGCGGTTGCGCGCCGAGTAGGCGAGGTTCACCGGCGCCTCGAACCCGGGCGTGAGACGACGGTAGCTGTTCGTGCCCGGATTGGTGATGGCGCAGATCGCTTTGGCGTGGCGGAGGATGCCGCCGATGTACCACAGCGCCGTGTCGGACAGGCCCGCGTAGCCGTCGCCGGCGAACAGCGGCTTGCCGCCCTTCCACAGCGACTGGTGACAGTGCATGCCCGATCCGTTGTCGCCGTAGAGCGGCTTGGGCATGAACGTCGCCGTCTTGCCGTGCTTCTTGGCGACGTTCTTGACGATGTACTTGTACCAGAGGAGCTGGTCCGCCATCTTGGTCAGCGTCGCGAACTTCATGTCGATCTCGGCCTGACCGGCGGTGGCGACCTCGTGGTGGTGGGTCTCCACCTCGATGCCGACCTGCTCCATGAGCAGGACCATCTCGGAGCGAATGTCGGTCAGCGTGTCGACCGGCGACACCGGGAAGTAGCCGCCCTTGTACGGCGGCTTGTGGCCGAGGTTGCCGCCGTCCTCGACGCTGCCGCTGTTCCACCGGCCCTCGACCGAGTCGACCTCGTAGAACGCGCCCTGGGTGACGGCGTCGAAGCGCACGCTGTCGAAGATGAAGAACTCCGCCTCGGGGCC
>DATFWE010000136.1:0-35238 GCA_035259575.1 Haliangiales bacterium | reverse complement strand
GGCGGTCGGCGCTCCGGCCCTGTTCGGGGGGGTGGGGGTGGGGGCCGGGGCGAGCGCCGCCGCGCGCCCGGCATCGGGCGCCTTCAGCGGCGACAGGTCGGCGTCGTCGACGGCCAGCGCGAACGATCCGAGCGCCGCGTCGCACGCCTTCCGCCCCGCGTCGCTATGCTCCTTGCGCAGGACGGTGATGTGGAACCCCACGTAGGTGAGGACGATCTCGTCGGCCCGCGCCGCCCCCGCGGCGAGCATCACGGCGAGCGCGGCTACACCGGCACGCATCCGACCTCTTCGCCGGGCGCCACGTCGAGCAGCCGGCGCACCGCCTCGGGGAGCGCGATCTCTCCGTCGGGGAGGAGGCGGAAGCGCGCGCCGGTCGCCACGAAGTGCGGCACGCCCGCGCGCTCCACCGCGACGATCCCGGGCTGCGTCCCCTCGCCGCCCTCGGCGGCGACGCGGGCGCGCCGCGCGTCCCGCACCAGGGTGACGTCCCCGGTGCGCGCGGTGAAATGCGGCCCGCCGTCGAACGGGTCGATCCGGCCCGCGTGAGTGAACCCGATCGCCCGCAGCATCTTCTCCACGCCGCGCGTGTTGGGCCCGACCTGTCCGATGATGCCCTGGACCGGTTGGGGCAGGAGCGTGGTGTAGAGCATGTCCTGGGGGAACAGGGCGCGGATGAACTCCTTGTTGTCCTTGGACAGCCGATCGGCCTCCTGATACGAGAGACCGGTGAACTTTCGGCCCAGGCTCTCCCACAGGAGGCTCGTCCCGTCGGGCTCGAGCGGCGGCAGGAGCTCGGACAGCACCTCGTCGCGGAAGCGCTCTCGATGGAGCCCTATATAGAGGAAGCGCACGTACGACAATAGCTTGCCCAGCCCCTGCGGACGGCCGCGGTACTCCGGCAGGAGGATGAGGCCGCCGATCTCCGTCGGTCCGGCGTAGCTCCAGCCGATGCGGAGGCAGCGGTGCACGAAGTGCAGATCGAGCGTGTCCGAGTAGCGCTCGTCCTCGAGGACCTCGTAGAAGACGTGGGGCGATCGGCGGGTCCCGTGCTGGGCCTGGATCATGCACGTGCCGACCAGGCGGCGGGCGTCGTGGTCCACCAGCACGAACAGGTATTCCCGCTCGAACGGCGGCAGCTGCCCGTCGAACGACCGACGCGACACGTCGATGATGCGCTCGAGGATCGCGCGATCGTTGGGCAGATTCACCGTATCGAGGTACACGGCCACCTCGGCGAGCTCGTCGAGATCCGACGGAAAAGCCTCACGTATCGAGAACATCCGGGAGGCGAGCCTACAGTCAAAGTGATTCCGCGGCAACGCTCCACCTGATATGCTGGGGTATGGCCTTTGCAACACCTTGCGGCGCGGGCCTCCCCCGCCGCCTCCTGGCTTCCTCCCTGCTCGCACTGTCCGTGACGGGTTGCCCATCGCGAGACATCTCTTCCCTCGACATCCATCCTGCCGGCGAAATCCTCAAGGATGTCCCGCTCAGCACCGACATCGACATCCTGTTCATGATCGACAACTCCTCGTCGACCACGGACAAGCAGACCCTCTTCGCCGCGAACTTTCCCCGGTTCATCCAGGCGCTCGATGCCTTCCCCAACGGGCGACCCAACGTGCACATCGGCGTCGTGTCGAGCACGGTGGACATCGGAGTCGGGGGGTTCGACGGCTGCCCGCACCCGTCGACGAACGACGACGGGATCATGCAGTCCATGGCGCGCGTCCCCGGCTGCACCCCGCCGACGGGCCGCTACATCGTGGACGTGAAAGACCCGAGCGGCGGGCGCATGACCAACTACAGCGGCACCCTGGCGTCGACGTTCGCGTGCATCGCGCAGCTCGGCGACCTCGGGTGCGGATTCGAGGCGCAGCTCGAGGCGGTGAAGCGGGCGCTCGACGGCTCGCACCCCGAGAACGCCGGGTTCCTGCGGCCGTCGGCGTTCCTCGCCGTGGTGATCCTCACCGACGAGGACGATTGCTCGGTCCGCGATCCGGCGATCTTCTCCCTGCCGGAGCAACAGGTCGGCGCGCTCGATTTCCGCTGCCAGCCGATGTTCTCCTACACCTGCGATCAACCGATCTCGCCGAGCGGGCCGGGCACCTATACGAACTGTTTCGCCCGCACCGATTCGTACCTGGAGGATCCGAACTCGTTCACGCAGTTCCTCATCGACGTCAAGGGAGGCCTCTCGCGCGTGGTGGTCGCGCTCATCGGCGGCCCGCCCACGAAGGACATCATGACCGGACAGCTGGTGCTGCCCAACATCACCCAGCCGCTGGCGCTCTTGCCCTCGTGCACGACGACGATCGGCGGTCGTACCGCCGTGGGTCGGCCCGGCATCCGTCTCAACCGGTTCCTCACGCCGTTCGGCGGGCACGGGCTGTTCCGGACGGTCTGCCAGTCGGACTACAGCCAGGCGCTCGCGGACATCGGCGAGCTCCTGTTCACCGCCGTCGCGCCCTGCCTGGAGGGGGAGGTCAACACGACCGACGTGGAACCGTCGGAGCCCGGGCTCCAGCTCAACTGCTCCGTCACCGACGTCCTGAATGTCGCCACGCCGCAGCAGACGGAGACGGTGATACCCCGCTGCCCGATGACGGGCCCGACCACGCCCTCCCCTTCGGGGCCGCGGCCGTGCTGGTGGGTGCAATCCGACCCCGCGTCCTGCCCGACGCCGACGAAGCTCGCGCTCCGCGTGGAGCGCACCTCGGCGCCCGCGCCCAACACCACCGAGCGCGTGCGCTGCATCGGGCTGTGACCGTTTTCACAGCTGCGCGGCGGCCACGCCGGCGAGCGGCAGCACCAGCCTGTGGACGATCGCGGGGCCGAAGTCCCTGGCGGCGTCGGTCGCGCCCGCCGCCGCCGCGCCCACGCCGGGAAGGAGCTTCTCCGCCGCGATCGCCGCCGGATCGAGGATGAGGATCTCCTTTTTCCCCGCGGCGCGGCGGCGCGCGTTCTCCTCGTCGATCCAAGCGAGCACCGCCGGGATCGCCCGGTTCGTCTCCGGGTGAATGTCGTGGGCGAGCACCACCGCGCGCTCGCCGTCGCCGAGGCGGGCGATGGCGCCGATGATGCGCCGGCGCGTCAGCTCGGCGTTGTGGGTCTTCCACTCCTGCGCATCGATGTCCCAGTGGATGTGCCCGAGGTGGCGCGCGTCGAGCGCGTCCTCCAGCCGGGCGCAGCGCACCCCGAACGGCGCGCGGAAGAGGACGATGTCCATGCCGGCCGCCTGTTCCACCAGCGCCTGGGCGTCGTCGATCTCCTTGTCGACCTTGGCCGCCTGACTGGCGCGGCACAGGTCGCGATGGTTCTGGGTGTGGCTGCCGACGGAGTGTCCCTCGTCGAGCATGCGTCGAATCAGCGCCTGCGCCCTCGCCTTGCCGCCGGAGATGCGGTTGCCCACCAGGAAGAACATGGCGTGCACCCCGCGCGCCTTGAGCGTGTCGAGGAGCTCGGCGGTGAGCGCGCCGCCGGGGCCGTCGTCGAAGGTGAACAGGACCTCGGGCCGACCCGACGCCGACCGCCCGAGCGCCGGCAGCGGCCAGCTCCGCCGGCCGCCGCCGTTCTTGCGCCTGGCGAGCGCGCCGGCGGGCACGGCCAGCACCAGGAGGAGACAGACGAGTCGTTTCATCGTCGTTTGACTCGCTCGCGCCGGCTGGGCCGCTCCGGGTCGCTCGGCTGCACGCTTCGCGCGCTCCAGGGTCGCGTTGATCCACTGGCCAGCCGGCGCTCGCTCGTCATGGGTCGAACCGGTATCCCGAGCCGCGCACGGTGACGAGGTGGCGCGGCGCCTCGGGGTCGCGCTCCAGCTTGGAACGCAGCTGGGCGACGAAATTATCCACCGTGCGTCGCGATGCCTTGGCGAGACCCCATACCTCGCGCAGCAGATCCTCGCGCGCGAACACGCGCGTGGGGTTTTGCAGGAAGTGGGCGAGGAGCTCGAACTCGAGGTGCGTGAGCTTGACGTCGCGGCCACCCCGCGTGACCTGCCGGGTGGCGAGGTTGACGACGATGTCGGAAAAGCCCAGGGCGTCGCGGGGTTCGGCGTCGCGGGACACGTCGCGGTCCGGGCTCCGCCGGAGCACCGCCACGACGCGCGCCATGAGCTCGGCGAGCGCGAACGGCTTGGTCACGTAGTCGTCGGCCCCGAGGCGCAGCGCCGCGACCTTGTCGAACTCGTCGCGCCGCGCCGACAGCACGATCACCGGCGTCCGGTCGCCCGACTTGCGCATTCGGTCCAGGATGTCCAGCCCGCTGGCGCCGGGCAAAGAAATGTCGAGGAGCACGAGATCGACGGTGCGGCTCCGCAGGAGCTTCCAGGCGGCGTCGCCGTCGCCGACCGCCGACGGCGCGTAGCCTTCGATCTTGAGGTTGAGCGCGAGCCCTGCGGCGATGGACTCGTCGTCCTCGACGATGAGGATCTCCTGCGCGGTCACGGCGACTCCAGCACCAGCGTGAACGTCGCGCCGGCCCCGGGCGGGCTGTCGACCTCCACGCGGCCGTGGTGCGCCCGCACGATCGCGCGGACGATCGCGAGCCCCAGCCCGAAGCCCTGGACGCGGCCCGTCGCCGCCCTCCCCCGCTCGAACTCCTCGAAGATACGCCGCTTTTCGTCCTCGGGGATGCCCGGGCCGTTGTCGGAGACGGCGATCTCGACGTGGCTCCGCGGAAGGGCGCGCGCGGCGACGCGGATCTCGCGGTCGCCGTACTTGAATGCATTGGTGAGGAGGTTGGCGAGCGCCTGCACCAGCGACGGCTGGTCCCCGATGACCTCGAGGTCGCCGGGGACGTCGATGTGGACGTCCACCCGCTGGCCGAGCCGCACCGCATCGAGCGCGCCGACCGCCTCGCTGACGATGTCCGCGACGCGTACCGGCTTGATCTCGAACGGCTGCCGGCCGCTCTCCAGCTTGGACAGGGCGATGAGCTTTTGCAGCAGCCCGTCGAGCCGCGACATCTCGCGGTCGATGATCTCGAGACATTTGGCCTTTTCGGCGGGGTCGGTCACCCGCTCGTCGCGGAGAGTGTCGATGAACATGCGGACCGACGTGATCGGCGTCATGAGCTCGTGCGAGACGGAGGAGAGGAAGTCGTTCTGCACCTTGGCGAGCGAGGCGCCGCGGCTCACGAAGATCGAGCCGAGGATGTACCCGACCAGCGACGAGGTGCAGAACGCGACGACGAGGATGCCGCCGACGAGCGTCACCGACGGGGACGACTGCACGAACAGCAGCGTGAGCCCGACGGGCGCCGTGAGGATGGTCGGCAGGAGCGCGACGAGGATCAGAATCAGCTGCGCGCGCCGAAGAAGTACGTTCGCGGGGGTTCGGAATTTCAAGAGTCGAGAGTCTAGCGTTAGAACGGAATGTCGTCATCCGGCCCGCCGCCGGGCGGGCCGAAATCCTCGGGCGGCGCGTCTTCGCCGCCGCCGCCGGGCGGACCGCCGCGCCCGCGGGCGCCGCCCCCGCCGTAGCCGCCACCTCCTCCGGGGCCACCACCGCCGCCCCCTCCGGCGCCGCCGGCGCGCGCGCCGCCCCCGCCGCCGCCAGAGCCGCCGAGGAACATGAAGTCGTTCCCTACGATCTCGGTGGAGTATCTCTTGTTTCCATCCTTATCGTCCCAGGTCCGCGTCTGCAGGCGCCCCTCGACGTAGAGCTTTTGCCCTTTGGTGAGATATTGCTTGCAGATCTCGGCGGGCTTGCCCCAGAACACAACCCGATGCCACTCGGTACGCTCCTGCCGCTGGCCGCTCTTGTCCGTCCACGATTCGTTCGTGGCGAGGCGGATGTCGCACACCGCCTGACCGTTGGGGGTGTACCTGAGCTCGGGGTCCGCCCCGAGATTGCCGATGAGAATGACTTTGTTGACGCCGCCGGCCGCCATGGTGTCTCCTTTGCGATTGCAAAAACCTAGCACGTCGGTCTGATCGTCAACCGGCACTGGCACCTGCACTTCCGGATGCACCGCGGCCTCTCCATCGGCGTCGTCATCCCGGCCTACAACGAGGCCGCCGCGATCGCTCGCACGATCGCCGCCGTCCCGGCATGGGTCGACCGCATCATCGTCGTCGACGACGGCTCCCACGACGGCACCGAGCGGCTCGCGCGCGGCGCCGGCCGCCCCGGGCTGGAGGTGGTGCGCCACACCGCGAACCGGGGCGTCGGCGGCGCCATCGTCACCGGCTACCGCCGCGCGCTGGCGCTCGGGCTCGACGTGGCGGTGGTCATGGCCGGCGACGGCCAGATGGACCCGGCCGACCTCGGCGGCCTGCTCGAGCCGATCGCCGACGGCCGCGCGGGCTACGTCAAGGGCAACCGCTTCCTCCGCCGCGAGGTGTGGCGCGAGATGCCGCTCACGCGCATCGTCGGCAACGTCCTGCTGTCGCTGGCGACGCGCGTCGCCTCCGGCTACTGGCACGTGTTCGATTCGCAGTGCGGCTACACCGCGGCCACGCGCGCCGCGCTCGAGGCGCTGCGCCTCGACGCGGTGTTCCCGCGCTACGGCTACCCCAACGACCTGCTCGCGCGGCTGCACACCGCCGGCGTCGCCGTCGTCGACGTCCCGGTGCGGCCGATCTACGGGCCGGCGTGGAAGAGCGGCATCCGCGCGCGCACCGTCCTCCATCCCATCGCGTGGGTGCTCGCGCGCGCGTTCGCGCGCCGCATCGTCGCCGAGTGGCTGCGGCCGCCGCCGCAGCTCGGCCCGCCGGAGCGGGAGCCCTAGTGAGCGAGCGCGGGCGCGGATTGGGCGACTTCGAGCGAGGGGCAGCCGAGCGAGGCGGAGCCCCGCGCCCGCGCGAGCGAACGGTGCAATAGTGAAGATAGGCGTCGTGACCACGAGCTACCCGCGGGCGCCGGACGACCCGGCGGGCGGCTTCGTGCGCGCGTCGGCGCAGTGGCTCGCCGCGGCGGGGCACGACGTCGAGGTGGTCGCGGCCGGACCGGGGATGCTCCGCGATGGCGCGGTGCGCGTGCGGCGCGTCCGCGCCGGCGCGTCCCTCTTCTACGGCGAGGGCGCGCCCGATCGGCTCGAGCGCCAGCCGTGGCGCGCCGCCTCGGCGGCGCTGTTCGCGGCCGCGCTGGCCGCCGCCGTCGCGCGCGCGCGCGGGCGCTGGGACGCGGTCGTGTCGCACTGGCTGCTCCCCTCGGGCGCGGTGGCGGCGGCGACGCGCTTGCCCCACGTGGCGGTCGCCCACTCCGGCGACGTGGCGCTCGCCCTGCGCCTCGGCCTGGCGCGGCCGCTGGCGCGCGCGCTCGCCGGGACGCGCGTCGCGTTCGTAGCCGAGCACCTGCGCGAGGCGTTCTGCCGCGCCGCGGGGCGCCCCCTCGACGCCGTCGTGTGCCCGATGGGCGTCGTGCCGCCCGCGCCGATGGACCGCGCCGAGGCGCGGCGCCGCCTCGGGCTCGACGGGAGGCCGGTGGTGGCGTTCCTCGGCCGGCTGGTGCCCATCAAGGGCATCGATCTCCTGGCGCGCGCCGCCGCCGGGCTGGACGCGTGGCTCGCCGTCGCCGGCGACGGGCCGCTCCGGCCGGAGGGGCCGCACGTGCGCCGGCTGGGCGAGCTGCGCGGCCGCGATCGCGACGCGCTGTTCGCCGCCGCCGACGTCCTGGCGGTGCCGTCGCGGCCGCTGCCGAACGGCCGCGGCGAGGGCGCGCCGCAGGTCGTGCTCGAGGCGCTCGCCGCCGGGGTACCGCTGGTGGCGTCGGACCTGCCCGGCGTGCGCGAGCTCGCGGCGGACGCCGCCGTACTCGTCCCTCCCGGCGACGCCGGGGCGCTCGCCGCCGCGCTGCGCGGCGCGCTGGTCGCGCCGCCCGACGCCGCCGCGGCCCGCCGCCGCGCCGCCGCGTACGCCTGGGACCGCATCGGGCCGCGCCTGTTCGATCCTGTTTTTGGGCCATTGCGCGCCCGCGACGCGCTGCGTAAGATGCGTCCCGACGATGTCCGGCGGTCCCGAGGTCTCGGTGGTCGTCCCGTTCCGCGATGACGAGGAGCGCGTCGGCGCGCTGGCCCGGCGGTTGGCCGGGCACCTCCGGGCGCTCGGGCTTTCCTTCGAGCTCCTGTTCGTCGACGAGGACGCGCGCGACAACAGCGTCGCGCTGCTGCTCCTGCTCCGCGACCGCGAGCTTCCCGAGTTGCGCGTGCTGACCGCGTCGGGGGCGCTCGGGTTCGCCGTCGGCGCCCAGGTCGCGCGCGGGCGCGCCCTGTGGTTCTTCGACGTGCGCCAGGCCGACGCGCCGCTCGCGCCGTTCGCCTGGGCGCGCCGCCGCCTCGCCGAGGGCATCGACGTGGTCCGCGTGAGCGGGCGGTTCACGGTGGCGCGCCGCACGCGCGTCTGGCCCGTGGTGGCCGGTCTCCCCGGCCGGGGCGACGCGTTCGCGTCGGCGCTCGCCGCGCGCGCGCGCCGGCGCCGGCTCGCCGTCGATACCGCGGCCGGGCGCGAGGCGCCACTTTGGGCGCGCCTGCTCGGCGCGTTCGCGAAGGCATGAGGGAGAGAGCGGAGGCGCGGAGAGGGGCGACCTTGGAGCGCGGCGCAGCCAAGCGACCTGGAGCCCCGCGCCGAAGCGAGCGACCGGTGCGACGATGAAGAGAATCTGGTTCCTGTGGCTGTGCGCGTGCGGCTCGGGCGCCGCCACCGGAGCGCCCGACGCGCCGCCCGTCGCCCCGGATGCCCCGCCGATCGTCGGGTCCATCGACGACCGCCTGCACGCGATCCCCGAGATCACCGTGGGCAGGCCCGTCACCCCGGTCGCGCAGGGGTACCGCGGCATCGCCCTCACGTTCGACCAGCCCGAGGACCACGACGCCCCCGCCGGCCCGCACTTCCAGCAGCGCGTCGTCCTGCTCCACCGCGACGACACCTCGCCGGTCGTCGTCTACACCACCGGCTACGGCCTGCCGTCCGGCCCGGGCGGCCGCGCCGAGCCGACGCAGATCCTCGCGGCCAATCAGATCGAGATCGAGCACCGCTTCTTCGTCCCGTCGCGCCCCGAGCCGCCCGATTGGTCCAAGCTGACCATCCGCCAGTCGGCCGACGACTGGCACGCGATCATCGGCGCATTCAAGCGCATCTATCCCCAGAGCCGGTTCATCACCACCGGCGGCAGCAAGGGGGGAATGACGTCGATCTACCACCGTCGCTTCTACCCCGCGGATGTCGACGGCACCGTCGCCTACGTCGCGCCCATCAGCTTCGGCGCGCCCGACGACCGCTATGTCGCCTTCGTCCAGCAGACCGGGCTCCCCGACTGCCGGCAGAGGCTCAACGCGTTCCAGCGCGAGGTGCTGCTCCGCCGCGCCGCGATGCTGACCCGCCTCGGCCAGAACGGGCTGAGCTACACGATCCTCGGCCCCGACGTGGCGCTGGAGCACGCCGCGCTGGAATTCCCGTTCGTGTTCTGGCAGTACGACTCGCCCGCCGCGTGCTCCGGGATCCCCGACGCGTCGGCCACCGACGACCAGATTTACTCCTTCCTCGACACCGGCGTGCCGGCGAACGGGCTCGACAGCTTCGCCGACCGCGACATCCAGTACTTCCTGCCGTACTACTTCCAGGCCTCGGTCCAGCTCGGCTACCCCAAGATCGACGAATCCAACGCCGCCGGTCTCCTCAACCACCCCGGCACCGACGTGGCGCCGACCTACACGCCCGGGCTCAACCCGGTGTGGGACGAGGCGGCGGCGATGAACGACGTCGCCGCGTGGGTGAAGACCCAGGGCAACCGCCTCCTCCTCATCTACGGCGAGTACGACCCGTGGAGCGCGGGCGCCTTCGATCTGGGCGGTGCGACCGATTCGTTCAAGCTGATCGTCGCGGCCGGCAACCACGGCTCGCGGATCGCGCTCCTCGGCGCCACCGACCAGGCCACGGCCACGGCCGCGCTCCGGCGGTGGGCCGGCCTCCCGCCGCCCGCCAAGCCGGCGGAGCCGGTCCAGGTCGACGCGCGCGAGCTGCCCGAGACGCCGCGGATGCGGCCGCGGTAACTACAACCGAATGTCGGTCAGACTCCACTCCGCCGTGGGGCGGCGGCGCTGCTTGGCGACGGCGACCGCGTCCTCGAGCGTGCGGCAGATGACGAGCTTGCCCTCCTCGTCGCGGATCCCGGCCTTCGCCAGCACGCCCGCCGGCTGCTCCTGCACGCCGGCGAGGATGACGAGGTGCCGCGTCTTGTGGAGCGCCGCGAGCACCGACTCCAGCGCGACCAGCCCGGTCATGTCCATCGCCGGCACCGCGCCCATGTAGATGATGATCACGCGCGCGGGCGCGTTCACGCTGGTGAACGCCGACATCGCCTTCTGCGCCGCGCCGAAGAACAGCGGCCCGGCGATCTCGTACATGAGCACGCCGCGCGGCAGCGCCTCGTCGAGGTGCTCGGTGTGGTCCTCGACCATCTTGGCGCGCGAGATGTCCGCCATCCGCCGCATGAACAGAAGCGCCGCCAGCATCACCCCGGCGGTGACCGACACGACCATGTCGAACACCACGGTCAGCGTGAAACAGGTGAGGAGGACGATCGTGTCGCTGCGCGGCGCCACCCGCACGATGTGGCCGAAGTGCTTCACCTCCGACATGTTCCACGCGACGATGAGGAGCAGCGCCGCCAGCGACGCCATGGGCAGGAGGCCGAGCGCGGGCGCGAGGACGAGCACGCCGAGCAGCACGAACGCGGAGTGGAAGAACGCCGCCAGCGGCGAGCGCGCCCCGGCGCGGATGTTGGTGGCGGTGCGCGCGATCGCGCCCGTCGCCGCGATCCCGCCGAAGAACGGCGCGACGAGGTTGCCCAGCCCCTGGGCGACGAGCTCCACGTCGGGGTCGTGCTTGCTGCCGGACATGCCGTCGGCGACCACCGCGCACAGGAGGGACTCGATCGCGCCCAGCATCGCGATGGCGAACGCGGGCCCGACGAGCGAACGGAAGACGTCGAACGACAGGACGAGCGGCCTGCCGTCCGCCCCGGGGAACGTCCACGGCAAGACGGGCACCGGGGGGAGCGCGGGGATGCCCGGATGGGTCGCGCCGTCGGTCACGTAGCTGAAGCGGCTGCCGATGGTCGCGATGTCCCAGCCGACGAGCTTGGTCAGCGCGTAGGCCAGGACCGCCCCCAGCGCGAGCGCGATGAGGGGGCCGGGGACGCGGCGGGTGATCTTCGGCCACACGATGAGGATCGCCAGAGTCGTCGCGCCGACGATCACGTCGCCGGGGCGCGCCGACGGGATCGCGCGGATCAGCGCGGCGATCCGGTCGAAGAAATGCTCGGGGTTGCCGCGCAGCGTCACGCCGAGGAAGTCCTTCAGCTGGAGCGACGCGATCACGGTGGCGATGCCCGCGGTGAACCCGGTGGTGACCGGGTGGGGGATGAACTCGATGAGGCGGCCGAGCCGCGCCGCGCCCATGATGACGAGGATCATCCCGGCCATGAGCGTGGCGAGCAGCAGCCCGCCGATGCCGAACTTCGCGGAGATGGGCGCGAGGATCACGACGAACGCGGCGGTCGGCCCAGACACCTGCACCTTCGAGCCGCCGAGCAGCGCGATGAGCGCGCCGGCGACGATCGACGTGTAGATGCCGTGCTGGGGCGGCACGCCCGACGCGATGGCGAGCGCCATCGCCAGCGGCAGCGCGACGACGCCCACCACGACGCCGGCCATGAGGTCGGCCACCACGTCGCGCCGGCCGTATCCGCCTTTCAGGGCCTGGCGCAGGGCGAGGGCGGGCTGGAGCCTGAGCTTGGGCAGGAACGCGAGGGCCGCTTCGTACCGCTTGCGCATGGGTTACTGGCAGACGAGGCTCTGCGCGAGCGGGCAGACGCACTCCCCGCCGGGGCACACCGACGCCACCTTCCCCGTCGGGGTGAGGAACGCCGCCACCTGCGTGTACACCTGATCGATGCCGAGGATGGCCCCGTGCGCGCCGTTGTCGTTTGCGAGCGGACGGTTCTCCACCGGCGGGACGTTCGCCGGACGCACGTCCCACTGCGTGTATGCCGAATCGAGCGGCCCGGCCCCCGCCGGCACGGCGAACGGCATTCGCTCCAGGTCGAGCCCGGTGAGGCCCATGCTGCGCACCAGCACCCGCGTGGCGATGTTCGGCACCTGCGCGTCGTTGATCGACTCCATGACGAGGATGCGCTTGGCCGGCGTGTCGGCGAACGGGTTGGCGAGGGTGTGCGGCGCGAACGCGGCCGGGTCGGCGAAGTCCCACTCCGACTGCGACATCCCGACGAGGAGCTGGCGGTCGAGCGCGTCGGGGTAGTACTGGTTCAAGAACGGATAGAGCTGGTTGTAGTTCGTCGAGCGGAAGATCATGAAGCTCCACACGCTGCCGGGCACGGCGAGGACTCCCTTCACGATGTCCTTCTGCAGCGCCATGAACGTCCCGCCCTGGATCCCGCCCAGCGACGCGCCGAGATAGTACCCCGCCGCCGGGTCGACGACGACCTTGCCGTTCACCTTGAGCGCCTCGTCCTGAAAGATCTTCGTCTTGAACAGTCGGGTCATGGTGAGCGTGTTCACGTGCCCCTGCTGCAGGCGGTCGGTGATGATGTAAATATTGTTCAGGTCGTTGAGGATCGAGACGACGTCGCCGATGTCGTTGCTCGACAGGCCGAGCCAATCGGTGGCGACGACGACCATGCACAGGCGGTTGAGGGCGTGGAGGATCCCGGTGTTCTGGAGATAGTCGCGGCCGTTGCCGAATAGCCCGTGGCCGAAGACGAGGTAGGGGATGGGCGCGGTCGCCGTGTCGGCGCACCTGGGGATCGCGACGGTCACGGGCGCGTCGATCGTGCCGTTCAGCGCCGGCTGCCCCGCCGCATCCACATTCATGAGCTTGTGGTTGGCGTCGAGGAACGACGGCGCCTTCAGGGTGATGTTGACCTGCTTGATGATGTCGGCGGTGTCCGCGGGGGTCGGCGTGGCGTCGACGGTGTAGGCCACCATGTCCCGGCTCACGAGGTCGAGGGCCGTGTCGCGCATCGCGAGGAGGTGTCCGGTCGCGGCGGCGTCGCTCGCGGTCACGACGTCCCAGGCGAGCGTCACCTGGCCGCGCGCGATGCCGGCGGCGCCCAGTTTGGCGAAGATCTCCTCGAAGCGGTCCCCGTAGGGCGCGAGCGCCGCGGGGGGCGTGGTGCGGTCCCTGAGCGCATTGAACGGAACGGCCGCGAGCGGCGCGCCGTTCTTGTCGCGCAGCCCGACGAGCGCGACGACATAGCGCGCGGCCGGCTTGAGCCGGACCATCGGGTAGATGAGGAGCGACTTGCGGTCGGTCGGCGCCTGCGCCCACCAGTCGAGCTCGGCGAATACCGGGACGCGCGTCCCGGTCGCGTACTCGATGAGCTGGATGGGCGAGCTGGCCTGCATCGTCGTGCCGATGGTGTCGATCGTGGGGAGCTGCGTGGCGTCGAAGCCGGCCGTGAAGTAGACGAGGAACGGCGCGGAGCCGGAGAAGCCGTCCTTCCGGTTCAAGCGATCGGGGCGAATCGCGACACCGAGCGTCGACTTCGGCATGAGCTCGGCGGCAAGGTCGACCCGGAACCCCGTCGCCGTGGTCGCGTCGATCTTCTCGAAGAAGATCGACGGAAACGGGGTGAAGCAGTCGTCGCCGACGAGGGGGTTGCAGGATCCCGTCACGGGGCCGGCATCGGGCTCGCCGGTGGACAAGTTGTCGCCGCAGGCCGCTAGAGAGAGCGGCAGGGCCAGGAGGCTAGGCCAGCGCTTCATGGCACCGAAAATCTCAAAGTCGGACCGGAAAGTCCACGCCACCCCCCGGTTGTGACATGATTTAGATGTAATTTAATTATCAATTTATCTTGCGAATGGACGACCTCTCGAGATGTGAAGGTCGTCGCCGCCCTGCTTCTCGTCGCCGCGCTCGCCGTCCCCGCCCGCGCTGAAGATGTCCGTCGTTTCGGGCTGATGCTCGATGCCGGGGTCCCCGACGGCGCGAACGCTTCGCTGGTGTTCCGACCGGCGGGCTGGTTCCGGGTGCACGCGGGTGGGGGAACCAACCTCATCGCCCCCGGGGTGCGCGCGGGTGTGAGCCTGATGCCGCTGCCCGGCATGTCGCTCAATGCCGAGGGCGGGCACTACTTCCGCGGCGACGCGAACGGGCTGGCGCGGATGTTATCGGGCGACGGCACGGTGGACGTCCCGGCGCTCCGCGACGTCGGCTACGACTACGCGAACTTTCACCTCGGGCTCGAGCTCACGTTCAGCTGGCTGACGCTCTACGTCCACGGCGGCATGAGCTACCTCCACGGACAGGTGCGCAACATCGGCCCCACCCTCAACCAGTCGATCGGCGGCGACGGCATGGTGACGGTCAGCGAGGACCCGACGGTCCACGCGTGGGCCGCGTCGGCGCGCGTCGGTCTCATCGTCTACGTGCTGCCCTAAGGAGAACGAATGCATCGCGCCGCGCTCATCGCCCTGTGTCTGTCCGGCTGCACCCTCCTCGACGCGGGGATCGACATCCCCGAGGCCTGCGTGACGTTTCACGACGAGGAGGTCCCGGGCATGCCGGGCGGCACGAGCTGGACGAAGACGTTCGTCTCCGACGACCTGAAGATCGTCGACGGGTTCGTGAAGGTCGACGCCGTCATCACCGACGCGCGCGCGCGCCTGACGCTGCGGAGCGGCGCGCCCGACTTCACTTTCCTCGACGACGTCACCGTCACGGTCAAGGACTCGACCGGCGCGCTGCCGCCGGCGACGATCGTGGCCTGCGAGCACGGCGCGTGCATGTCGATGTCGCAGGTCACCGAGATCGTCGCGACCGTGCCGGACAACGTCGTCGACTACGCGCGCCACGGCGCGCCGCGGTTCACCGTGACGCTGGCGGGAAACCTGCCCGCGCAAGCGTGGCGCACCGACGTCGAGGTGTGCATCTCCGGCCGCGCCAGCGTGAAGATCAGCCCGTGACCCAGGTGACGTAGGCCGCCAGCGGCTCGTCCGGCGCGAGCCACGGCCCGCCGCGGAGCTCGATGCGCACGTCCCTTCCGCCGGCCATCTCGATCGCGCCGACCACCCAGCCCGCGATGATGAGCCCGTGCCAGCGCGGCATGTCCGGATAGCCCGCCAGGCGGAACATCGCCGCGGTCGGCTCGATCTCCGTCCACACGCGACCGAAATCGTAATGCGCGCGCCAGATGCGCTCGAGCGCCGCGAGCGTGCGCACCGGATCGCCGTCCGCCACGTACGGCGCCTGCAGCCCGGCGAGCGTTTCCTTTGCGCCGATGCGCCCGATCTCGAGCGCGCCGCGATCGTTGCCGTCGAACCACTGGCGGTGGACGACGCCGAGCAGCTCGCGAAACGTCTCCATGGGGTACCAGCTCGCGGGGAGGATGCGCTGGGCGACGAGCGCCGCCGCGTCAGCCGAAAGCGCGGGATGCTCGCCCCGTTGCCGCATCTTGCGCAGCAACCTCACTGGGCCCGCCACGTCCGTCCCTTTCACCCGCCGCACGAAGGCCATGATACCCGCGAAAATGTACCCTGGTCGACCGGCGGACGAGTCCGCACCGATGGCCAGGGGGCTCACCGGGCGCGCGCTCGGCGCGCGGCAGGTGCCGCTCGATCGAGAGTGCGCGATCAAGGTGCTCCGCCGCCACGGGAGCGCGGTCGCCGAGCAGCGGTTCCTGCGCGAGGCGCGCCTCCTGCGCTCGGACCGATCGCGACGGAGCGGTAGGATTGTGTCGTCACGTGTGTCGTCGTGACGCCCGAGCTTTGGACACAACCGCCCAGAAACGCTGATCGAACCGATCGGTCCGCGGTTTGCTCCACCGCGCTGCGCCATGACCCAGCACGAGATCGCAGCGATGGCGGGCCTCCCTCCCCCGGGGCACCCCACGGTCGTCGCCGACGAAGCCGACCTCATCGGGCTCGAGCGGCGGAGCCTCCCGATCTACCAGACGGTGCTCGCCTACGCCGAGGTCGGCCCGTGGACGCGCGTCCTCGACGCCGGCTGCGGCGCCGGGCTCGCCGCCGAGGTCGCCGCCCAGCGCGGCGCGCTCGTCGCCGGCGTCGACGCCGATCCGGCGCGCGTCGCCGCCGCGCGCGAGCGCACCGGCGGCGATTTCCGCGTCGGCGACCTCATGGCGCTCCCCTGGCCCGACGGAAGCTTCGACGTGGTCACGGGGTTCAACTCGTTCGGGCACGCCGCGGACCCGACGCGCGCCTTCGCCGAGGCGCGGCGCGTGACCCGGCCGGGCGGGCTAGTCTGGGCGACGGTGTGGGCGATGCCGGGCGAGACCGAGGCCGCCGCCCTGTTCACCGCGCTCGACCCGCTGGTGCCGCCGCGGCACCCCCACGCGCCCGGCATGTTCGCCCTGTCCGATCCGGCGCGCCTGTGTGGGGCCGCGGCGGCGGGCGGGCTCGCGCCCGAGCAGCTCCTCGAGCTGCGCTGCGACTTCCACTGGGCGGATCTGCGCAGCGCGATCCGCTGCCTCGACGCGACCGACCTGGCGGCGTGGGCGCGCCAGTTCGTGGCCCCGTCGGAGGTCACCGAGGCGCACGCGCGCGTCCTGGCTCGCTTCCGCACGCCGCACGGCGGATACTCGGCGCGCGCGTTCTTCCGCTGCCTCGTGGCGCGCGCGTGACCTGACCAGGCGCCCCCAGGCGGGCGGTCAGGGAGGAGTGATCTCAGCGCTCGTCCAGAAACGCCTCGATCATCCCCGCCGCGAGCTCCGGCAGTGGGCTCCCCGGCTTCGCCGCCTCCACCGCCCCGAGGTACGTCCCGTGCCCTGACCCCGGGAACACGGCGAGCTGCGCGTGCGGCAGGATGCGCGCCATCCGCGCCGCGTGCGCCACGGAAATGACGTCGGCGTCCCCGACCATCACCAGCGTCGGCACGGCGATCGATCGCAGGGTCGACTCCGGCCAGTCCTTGAAAGCGAGCATCATCGCGACGGTCTTCGCGACCATCGCCGACAGCGCCTCGGGGTGGGGCGCGACCGCCAGGTACCCCTCCCGCAGCGGCTGCGGCATGTTCTCCGGGCTCGCGTGGTCGAAGCCCTGCCAGAACTCGGGCGGAAACGCGGCGTGTTCGAAGTACGTGGACGCGAGGATGAGCCGGCGCACGAGCCGCGGATGCCGGATCGCGAGCTGCATCGCGACGACGCCGCCGTTCGAGAAGCCGAGCACGTCCGCCTCGCCGACGCCGAGCTCGTGGAGCAACGCCGCGGTGTCGTCGGCCATCTGCTCGAACGACAGTGGGCGATCGATGTCGGCGGTGTGCCCGTGGCCCTGCTGCTCCGGCGCGATCGTCCGACGCGCGCGCGCGAGCCGCGGCGCGATCGCGCCGAACGACGTCGCGGCGGTCGAGCCCCCGCCGTGCAGCAGGACCAGCGGACGGCCGCCGCCGCGATCCTCGTAGTACATGCGGAGGTTCCCGATCGTCGCGTACCCGGTGTGCGGGGTGGACGTCACCGCGCAACCGTACAGCACCGCCGCGGCCAGCGCGAGCGCCCTCACGGCGTCTCCGGGAGCCGCCGGCGGTAGCCGTTGACGCGCACGGGGACCCCGAGCTCGCCGGCTCGGGCCAGCGCCCGCGATGTGTCGAGGAACCGGTGCCACGAACGCTGGGCGTCTTGCGCGGTCATGACCGAAAGACGGAGAACTCCGCCGCAAGGATACTCGCGCTATCCTGTCGCTCGTGCCAGCCAATCAGTTCGACGTCGTCGTCATCGGCGGCGGCCACAACGGCCTGTGCGCCGCCGGTCTGCTGGCCAAGCGCGGGCGCAGGGTGGTCGTCCTCGAGCGACGACCCGAGGTCGGCGGCGCCGCCGTCACCGAGACGCCCTGGGGCCCGTCGTTCAAGGTCACCGCGCTGTCGTACGTGGTCAGCCTGCTGCCGCCCACCGTCGTGGAGGGGCTCGAGCTCGCCAAGCACGGCTACCGCGTGTACCCGCAGCACGGCTACTTCGTCGCCTACCCCGACGGACGCTACCTCATGCTGCCCGAGCACGACCGGGCGCGCCGGCACGCCGAGGTCGCCAAGTTCTCGCCGCGCGACGCCGACGCGATGGACCGGTGGGACGAGTGGCTCGGCGGCCTGGCCGGCTTCCTCGGTCCGCTCCTCGGCACAGTGCCGCCCAAGATCGGCTCGAAGAGCGTCGCCGACCTCATGGCGCAGGCCAAGCTGGCGTGGCGCCTGCGCGGCCTCGACGTCAAGCGCGTGGGCGACGTGACGCGCCTCATGACGATGAGCATCGCCGACCTGCTCGAGGAACGCTTCGCGACGCCGCAGATGCAGGGCGTGCTCTCGGTCAGCGGCATCATCGGCACCTGGGCGGGGCCGCGCTCGGCCGGCACCGCGTTCGTCATGGCCCACCACAAGATCGCCGACGTGGGCGAGGGGCAGATGATGAGCTGGGGCTTCCCCGAAGGGGGCATGGGCGCGGTGACCCGCGCGATGCGACGGGCCGCCGAGTCGTTCGGCGCGGTGGTCCGCACCGACGCACCGGTCGCGCGCATCCTCGTGCGCGACGGCGACGCCGTCGGCGTGACGCTGGAGAACGGCGACGAGTACCGCGCCGGCGTGGTCGTCGCCACCACGCACCCGCAGATCACGTTCCTGCGCCACCTCGAGGCCGCGGAGCTGCCGCCCGATTTCGTCGAGGCGATCGCGCGCTGGAAGACGCGCAGCGGCACCGTGAAGGTCAACCTGGCGCTCGACCGCCTGCCCGACTTCCGCGCCAAGCCCGGCTTCGATCCCGAGGTGCACGGCGGCATGATCGTCCTGGCGGACTCGCTCCAGGACATCGAGGACGCGTTCCAGGACGCAGTCGCCGGGTGCCCGGCGGCGCGGCCGTTCGCCGACATCTGCATCCCGTCGACGTTCGACCGGACGATCGCGCCCGAGGGGAAGCACGTCATGTCGATGTTCACCCAGTGGGTGCCGCACACGTTCGCCGCCGCGCCCCACCGCGAGGAGCTCGAGGCCTATGCCGACCGCGTCGTCGATCGCGTGGACGAGCTCGCGCCCGGGTTCAAGGGCTCGATCCTCCATCGGCAGGTGATCGGGCCGCACGAGATGGAGATGAAGTATGGCCTCGTCGGGGGCAACATCTTCCACGGCGAGCTGTCGGCGAGCCAGCTGTTCCACATGCGCCCCGTCCCCGGGTACGCCGACTTCCGCACGCCCATCCGGGGCCTGTACCAGGCCGGGTCGGCCACGCACGGCGGCGGGGGCGTGACCGGCATCCCGGCGCTGCAAGCGGTGCGGCAGATCCTCGCCGACACGTAGATCATCTAGGACTCGGCCAGGTATCTCCGCTCCATGGAGGCGGCGTCGTCGACGTCGTCCCACGAGTCCGGCGGGTGGATCGCCAGGAGGCCGATCGCGCGCGCCTCGGCGCGGGCGCCGCGGACGCCGCCCCAGATCGCGCCGACGAACATGGCGGCGTGAGCGACGAGCGCCCCCCACAGCGCGTCCAAGGTGTCCGGGCGGCGCGCGGCCGACGCGACGTCGAACCCGCCCATCGCCCACGCCCACATGCCGACGCCGACCGCGACGAGGGCGGCGAGCCCCGACCACGCGGCCCACGTGATGAAGCCATGGATGGCGCCGTCGCGGCGGGTGACCGCGCGCGCGTCCACGGCGGCGAGGCGCCCGCCCACGAAGGCGCCGATCGCGCCGGCGCCGGCGGCCCAAGCGATCGCGGCGCCGCGCGCTTCGGGCGCCTCCGTCCCGATCGTCGCCAGCAGAACGGCCACGCCGAGCGCGACGAGCACGGCCGTCACGCCCAGGGTGGCCACGAGCCCGACGATGATGCTGCCGAGCCTTACCCTACGTTCGGTGTCCATCCCCTGGGCACCTGCGACGGTCGTGCCATCGCGCCCACGCATTTCCCCCCGCTTGCCGCGCCGGCACTCGTGCGCTCTCGACACATGTGTCGCCCCCGCACGGGGTATTGTCGACGGGTGAGGCCCCGCGCGGTCCTCGTCGCCGCGATCGTCGGCGCCGTGCTGGTGTCGGCGAACGTCTATCTGGCGCTGACGGTCGGTTTCACCGAGACGGGCAACCTGTTGACGGCGACCATGGCGGTCGCGCTGGCCCGGCTCGCGCGCCGGCCGCTCGCCCCGGAGGAGACGTTCCTGGCGCAGGCGTTCGCCTCGTGCGCCGGCATGTGCACCGCCGCGAGCGGGCTGTCGTCGGTGGTCCCCGCGCTCGCCGCGGCGGGGCAGGCCCCGAGCGGCTGGGCGATCGTGCCGTTCGGCGCGGCGGTCGGCACGCTCGGCGTGCTCGCCGGCGCGTTCCTCGGCCCCACGCTGCTCGAGCGGGAGAAGCTCGTGTTTCCCACCGGCCGCGCGACCGCGGAAACGATCGTCGCGCTGCACGGGCGGACGCCGGGCGCGCGCGCGATCATGCTCGCCCTCGGCGCCGGCGTGGCCGGCGCGGTGACGCTCCTGCGCGACGCGCTGGGGTGGATCCCCGGGATGCTCGCCGCGCCGTTCGTCCCGGCCGGCCTGCGCGTCGGCATCGGCGTGAGCCCCGCGCTCCTGGGGATCGGCGCGCTGGTGGGGCCGGCGACCTGCGTCGCGCTCGTCGCCGCCGGCTGCGTGACGTGGCTCGGCGTCGCGCCCTTTCTCGGCCTCGGCGACGACTACACGACGCTGATCGGGTGGATCGTGTGGCCCGCGGTGGCGCTCATGATGAGCGAGCCGGCGTGGATGGCGATCGCCGCGGTCGCCAACATCGGGCGCGGAGGCCGATCGCTGTACGACGTGCGCGCGAGCCTGCGGGACGCCGGGCCGCCGCGCGCCGCGCTGCTCGTCGCGCTCGCCGCCGCGGCCGTGACCGTCGTCGCGGCGCGGGCGGCGTTCGGCCTCCACCCGCTCGTCGCGCTGGCGGTCCTGGTGATCGCCATATTGCCCGCCGCGGCCGCGGCGCGCGCGGCCGGTCGCACCGACGTCATTCCCGGAGAGTCGGGCGGGCAGATCGCCCAGTCGATCGTGGGGCTGGCCGTGCGGGGTGGCATCGGCGCCAGCATGTCGGCCGGCATCCTCGTCATGGGATCGTCCACCTACGCCGGCGTCGCGCTCATGAACCTGCGCGCGCGGGCGCTGCTCGGCTTCCCGCTGCGCCGATCGATCGCGGTGATGGCGGCGGGCGCGGCGTTCGGCGCGCTCTGCGGGTTCTGCGCCTACACGCTGATCGCGCGGCATGCCGTGCCGGGAAGCCCGTCGCTGCCGGCGCCGTCGATGCGGGCGTGGCGCGCCGTCGCCGTGTCCGTGGCCGGCACCGCCGCGCTTCCCGCCGGCGCGCCGGTCGCGGCGCTGGCGGCGTTCGGCGCCGGGCTGCTCGCCTGCGCGCTGCGCACGCGCTGGCCGCGCGTGCCGGCCCCGGTGGCGCTCGGCATCGGCGCGATTCTTCCCCTGTCCGCGACCGCAACGTTGCTTTTGGGGGGCGCGGCCGCCGGCGTCGCGGGGCGGCTGCGACCCGCATGGTGCGACGCGCACCTCGTCAAGCTCGCGGCGGGCGCGATCATGGGCGAATCGCTCGTCGCGGTCGCCGTCGGCCTCGCGAGTTGATCGGGCGGAGCCAGCACCGCCTCGCCCGCGAGCGGATTGCCGTTGAGGCGCGTGCCGTGGCGCGACCCGAGATCGGCGGCACGCCACGCGTCGCCGACCGCGTAAAAGCGGAGGTGGCGGCGCGAGGCCTGCCGATCCACCAGCACGAGGTCCACGGCGGGATCGCGACCCACGACGCACTCTCCCGTCGGCACGACGGAGTAGGACACGCGTCCGGGCTCGCGCACGGTGAGCGTGGGCGCCGGTGAGGGTGTCGCCATGCGGCGCCAGCATACCAAGCCGACCGCGGTCAGCCGACCGCGAAGTCGCGGATCTCCGCGCGCAGCACCGTCAGCGGAAGCGCGCGCCCGAGCACGCGCGGCTGGACGCGCCGCCGCGTCGCGAACGCGAAGCCGTCCACGGCGACGAAATCGTCCCACAAATGGGCGCCGCGCGCCCAGGCGCCCACGACCTCCGCGGTGTAGTCGTGGCGGCGGAGCAGCCCCTCGCCGTCGAAGTGAAACGTCTGCCGCGTCGAGTGCGTGGGGACGTCGGGCGGAAAGTCCACGGTCACCGCGTTCCTGCGCAGGCGCACGAAACGGGCGTCGGCCAGAACGAACGGCAGCGCGTGGTAATGCCACAGGGCGTAGCCGAAGAAGTAGAGCCCGTCGATCGGCCGCCAGCGGCGGAGCTTGGCCAGGCCGCGGAACGTCGACCGGTGGTCGCGGCTCTCGACCGTCGTGGCGCCGACGAGGCGCACGTCGCCGGCGTCGAACACGCCCTCGTGGGCGTCGTCGGGATAGCGGCGGAACACGGTGCGGCGCTCGTGCGGGAACGTCTCCACCTCGGGCGGGAGCGGAAAGGTGCGCGGGTGCCCCTTCGCCCACGGCAGGAATCCGCCCAGGCCGATCGGCCGGAACGACACGCGCCGCAGGCTCCGCCACGCCTCCCACCCGCCGTGGCGGCGCACGCCTCGCTCGACCAGCGCGGCCGCCTCGTCGGGCCATCCCAGGTAGCGCGGCATCGTCAGCTCCTCTGCGTCTCGAACGACCACGCCGCCGCCATCGCCAGGACGATCGCGGCCGCGCCGAGGACGGCAAGGTCGACGCCGACCGGATACTGCACCAGCGCCCGCATCGGCCCGTCCTGGTAGATGACGTTGCGCAGCGCGTCGACGCCGTAGGTGAGCGGATCGACGTGGGCGAGCGCGGACAGCCACCCCGGCAGCCCGGTCAGCGGGTAGAGCGCGCCGGACAGGAAGAACATTGGCAGCGTCATCACGTTCATGACGAGCTGGAAGCTCTCCAGCGACTGCATCCGTCCGGCGACAAGGATGCCCAGACAGCCGAGCGTGAACCCGATGGCCGCGGCGACCGCGAGCGTCTCGACGACCATCGCCGCGCCGAGCGCGACGTGGGCGATGGGCGCGAGCAGGAGCAGGACCGTCGTCTGCAACGTCACGACGGTGGCAATGCCGAGCGCCTTGCCCGCGGCCGCGGCCCAGCGCGGCGCCGGCGCGACCAGCACCTCCTTGAGGAAGCCGAACTCGCGGTCCCAGATGATGCCGATCGCCGAGAACAGCGACATGAACAGGATCGACATGCCGAGGATGCCCGGGTACATGAACGCCAGGTAGCTCACGCCCGGCCCGGACGGCGCCTGCCGGAACGCCATCGAGCTGGAGATGCCGTATCCCACCAGCACCAGGTAGAAGAGGGGCTGGGTGATCATGCCCAGCCAGCGCGTGCGCTCGCGGGCGAAGCGCACCGTCTCGCGGTACCAGATGGCGTAGACGACCTTCGCGACGCGCGCCGGCCTCATCGACGCCGCCCCCGCCCGAACGCGCGCGCCACCATGCGCAGTTGATCCTTGCTCGTCGCCTCCTCCTCGCGGATGGCGCGGCCGGTGAGCTTGAGGAAGACGTCGTCGAGGGTGGGACGGTGTACGCTGACGCTCGAGATCCTGCCCTGGAAGTCGGCGGTGAGGCGGGGGATGAACGTGGCCCCGTCGTCGACCTGGAAGCGCAGGCCGTCGTCGGCGCGGGTGACGTCGACGCAGTAGCGCTCGCCGATGTCGCGCGCGACGTCCTCCGCGGCGGACGCGCCGACGACCATGACGTCCCCGCCGACCTGGCGCTTGAGCTCCTCGGGCGAGCCCAGCGCGACCACGCGGCCGTGGTCGATGATGGCGATGCGGTCGCAGTGCTCGGCCTCATCGAGGTAGTGCGTGGTCATGAACACGGTCACATTGCCCTCATCGCGCACGCGCAGGACGTGCTGCCACATGGCGCTGCGCGTCTGCGGGTCGAGGCCCACGGTCGGCTCGTCGAGGAACAGGACCTCGGGGCGATGGAGCAGGCCGCGCGCGATCTCCAGCCGGCGGCGCATCCCGCCGGAATACGTGCGCACCAGCCCCTTCCGCCGCTCGGTGAGATCCACCATCTCGAGGAGCGCGTCGGCGCGCGCCCGGTAGACGTCGCGCGGCAGATCGTAAAGGAGCGAGTGGATGTAGAGGTTCTGGTCGGCCGTCAGCCGGTCATCCAGCGAATTGTCCTGGAAGATGATGCCGATGGCCTCGCGCACGCGCAGCGGCTCGCGCACGACGTCGTGCCCGGCGATGGCGGCGCGGCCGGCGGTCGGCTCGAGCAGGGTGGCGAGGATCTTGATCGTGGTGCTCTTGCCGGCCCCGTTCGGCCCGAGGAAGCCGAAGATCTCCCCGCGTCGCACCTCGAACGACACGCCATCCACCGCGGTGAGCTCGCCGAAGCGGCGGACGAGCCCTTCGACCTCGACGACGGGCAAAGCGTCGGACATTTCGCGAAAAAATAGCACGGCTCCCCTCAAAAGCCGGGCGGGGCGGTCGATGTCCGGACGCATGGCCCCCCATCCCTTCACGCAGCGCCCGCGCAACGACGCGGTGCTCGCGCTCCCCGACAACCGGCCCCATGCGGCGGCGCGGTTCCTCCTCCGCCGCCGCGTCGCGACGCTGGCGGCGATGGTCGTGCTCGGCGGTGTGGGCGCCGGCGCGACGATCGCGGTCCTCGCCCACGAGCGTCGCGCGCTCGCCGCGGCCAAGGTCCACGGGGAGAAGCTGACGGCGTTCGCGGCGGCGGCGGCGGAGCAGAGCCACGCCATCGACAACCACTTCTACCGCAACGCGGCGCTGCTCAGCGGCATGGCCGGCCGCGCCGTGGAGATCGCCGGACACCCGCGGGCGCGCTCGGCCGCGCCGGCGTATGTCGACGAGGACTACGCGACGCCGGGGCGCGCGCCCGCTGACGTCGCCGACTCGCCGTACTACGGCCGGCCGATCAGCCTGTCGGCGCCCGTGGTCAAGATCTCGCCCGGCGTCGACCGCGCCGCCGTCGCCGGCGACGTCGCGCTCGCGCCCGCCCTCGCGCCGGCGCTGGCCCACGTCGTGCTCGCCACCACCGGCGACGACGCGGGGTTCTCTCTCGGCGACACGTTCGACCACGTCCGCGACGAGGGCGCGCCGCTCCTGCGGGCGTTCGTGTCGCTCGCGAGCGGGGTGTGCTTCTCCTACCCGGGCATGGGCGGTTTCCCCGCCGAGTGCGACGGGCGCAAGCGTCCCAAGCAGGCCCTCGCCGCCCACACCGGCGGAATCAAGTGGGGCAGTCCCTACCCCGATCCGTTCGGCCACGGGCTCGTCCTGCCCATGGCGACGTCGCTCCACGACGAGGACGGGCGCTTCCTCGGCGTCGCCGGCGCCGACGCGTCTTTCCGCTACCTCGGCGAGCGCCTGCTCGCGATGCCCGGCCGTGACGACGTCGAGGCGGCGTATCTCGTCGACGACCAGGGGCGCGTCGTCGCGCGCGCGCGGCGCGACGTTCCCCCGGACATGCCGGTCGACCTCGCGCCCCTCCCCTATGCCGACATCGTCGCGGCGATCCGCGCCGGTCGCAGCGGCGCGGCGGTCGAAGGTACGCGCGCCCTGGCGTACTACCGCCTGTCGTCGCTCGGCTGGTACTACGTCGTCGTCGGGCGGGTGGCGTAGCTTCGGGGTGATACAACGGGAGGCGGATGTCCGATCCCCTCCCCGCCGACCTGGCCGCGGTCTTCGCGGACATCGACGCGTGGCGCGCGTTCCTCGATCCCTACGCGCCCCACAACCTCGGCCGGCCTCTCGCGACCGCGGCGCCGGGCGACCTCCCCTCGCTCCTCCGCGCCAGCCTGACCGCGCCGTTCGGCGCGCCCGCGGGCGTCGCGGCGGGCCTGTGGGCCCAGCCGGCGCCGCTCGCCGTGCGCACCGCGCTCGCGCTCTGGCTCGTCGCCCTGCCCGAGCACGGCCTCACCGCCGCGCACGCGGCGCGCGCCCTCGACCACGCGATCGTCCTCTGCCGCGAGGCGCCCGAGCTGCCGTTCGATCTGTTCGTCGCGTTCGCCGACCAGCTCCGCCTCGCGCTCTTCCGCGCGAGCTACGCCGCCGTCGACCTTCTGCCCGCGGCGTCGGCGGCGGGCGACTTCGTGGCCGCGGGCGCGCAGCGCTTCTTTCCGGCGCACCGCGCGCCGCCGCCCGCGCGCCCGACCGCGCCCCGGGCGCGCATCGGCTACGTGTCGCGCCACTTCCGCCGCCACGCCGTCGGCCAGTGCGTGGCGAATCGCATCGTGTGCCGCGATCGCGCGCGGTTCGAGGTGACGACGTTCATGCTCGGGTTCGAGCGCGACGACGTCACCCGGCTCATCGAGCGGCACAGCGATGAGCACGTCGCCGTGTCCGCCGAGGACGTCGGCGCCGCGGCGCGGGCGATCGCCGCCCGGCGCCTCGACCTCCTCCTGTTCGCCGACGCCGGCATGGATCTGCCGTCGTACGTCCTCGCCGGCCTGCGCCTCGCCCCGCGCCAGGCGGTGCTCATGGGCCACGCCGCGACGACCGGGCTCCCGACGCTGTCGCACTACATCGGCGGCGATCACGAGGCGCCGGGCGCCGACGCCCACTACCGCGAGCGGCTGGTGCGCCTGCCGCGCCTCGGTGCCGCGCAGCTCCCCCCCGTCGAGCCCGCGCGCCCGCCGACGCGCGGCGAGCTCGGCCTCCCCGACGATGCGGTGGTGCTCGTGAGCACCGCCCACGGCATCAAGCACCCGCCCGAGCGCGACGCCCTCCTCGTCGACATCCTCCGCTCCGCGCCCGCGGCCCACATCGCGCTCAAGCCCTACTTCGCGGCCGACCGCGTCGATCGCCGCTTCGGCGACCGCCTCGGCGGCGCCGCGCGCGCCGCCGGCGTGGCGGACCGGCTGCACATCCTGCCGCCGCTGGCGCGCGCCGCCGACGTCCTCGGTCTCCTCGCCGTCTCCGACGTGCTGCTCGACACGTATCCCTTCGGCGGCTGGACGACAAGCCTGGAGGCGCTGTGGGCGGGCCTGCCCATCGTCACCCAGGAGGGCGTCCTGGGACGGAGTCGGTGGGGCGCCGCGCTGCTCCGCGCGCTCGCGATCGACGACGGCATCGCCGCCGACGAGCGCGGCTACGTCGCCGAGGCGGTCCGCTTCGCCGCCGACGCGGCGCTGCGGACGCGCGTGCGCGCCCGCATCGCCGCCGGGGCGCGCGCCGCGTTCTTCGACGGGCCTGCCGCCCAGCCCGCGTACGAGGCCGCGCTCCTCGATCTTCTCGCCCGCTGAGGATCTGTTACCCTGGGCTTGCCCGATGCGCTTGAACGAGCTCGTCGCCGGGTGGCAGAAGTACTCGCAGGCCGACGGCATCCTCCTCATGTCGCCCCACGGCCTCGACGTGGCGGCGCTGCGCATCATCGAGGAGCTCCGGCCCATCCGGCCGTTCGCCGCCATCGTCGACGAGATCCGCGTCCGCGCCGGGCACGCCGAAGCGCCGCTCGTCGGCGCTCAGTGGTTCGAGACGCTCGAGGGGGAGTACGCGGTCATCGGCACGCTCCTCCTGCCCGGGGTCCAGCGCACGCTGGCGATGGTGCTCCGCGACGACTCGTTCGTCCTCATCGACGGCGGCGCCCAGCCCGCGATGGCGGACCACGTGGCCGAGCTGGTGCGCCTGGTCGCGCGCCACTACTTCATCGGTCTGGGCGAGATCCGCCGCCGGCCGTTCCTGTACGACCCGCCGCCGGGGTGGAGCGCGCTCCGCCATCGCCACGCCACCCGCTACCTCCACCCCGATCAGCCGCTCGTCGGCGGCATCATCACCGCGCACGACGCGCGGCCGGCGGCGCTGAACCGCGTCGAGGCGCAGGATCGCGTGCTGTTCGTCGACGCCGCGAACCAGCTCACCGAGCGCAGCCCGCCGTTCGAGCCGATGCCGATCGCCTCGCGCCACGCCCTCACCGGCCTCGTCCACAAGGTCCACGGCCAGAGCGGCGGCCGCCCGGCGACGCACCTCCAGGCGACGCTCATCGACGACCGCTTCGCCTACATCGTCCAGATGGAGGCGCCGCGGGACGACGTCGAGGACGTCATCCGTCCGTTCCTCGACCTGGTGCGCTCGATCCGGCCCGTCCCCAAGTCTCTGGCGGTCCGCTCGGCGGCGTCGCTCATCCACTGGGCCGAGTGATGTCCCGCTACGATGACATCCACGTCGTCGCCGGCGCGGTGCTGCGCCGCTACCAGGCCCGGCGCAAGCAGGTGCTGGAGCTGAACGCGCGCCTGATGCGGTTCGACGACTGGCTCCCCGCCCACGGCGTCCCGCGCGTCGAGCCGTTCGTCGACGCCTGGGACTTTGTCGCGTTCCACTCCTTCCAGCCCGGGTTCGCGCCGTTCTCCGCCGACGACCTGCTCCATCTCGGCGAGCTCGAGGCGGGGCTCGACGCCGGCGCCAGCCCGGGGCGCGCGGCCCTCGAGCGGCGGCTCGAGGCCGCCGGATGGCTGGCCGGCGGCCCGCCCGATCTCGCCGATCTGGATCGACTGATCGTGCGGGCGCTCGTCGATTTCGCGGCGCTGCAGAACCCGTGGGAGCTGCGGCGCTTCCTCGCGATCGTGGCCGAGCGGGCCCCCCGCGCCGTCGTCGAGATCGGCACCGCCGCGGGCGGGCTGTTCTTCGCGCTGGCGGCCCTGGCCGCGCCCGACGCCGCGCTCGTCAGCGTCGACCTGCCGCCGTCAGCGTACGTCGAGGGCGCGCCCGACCTCGTCTACGACCTGCTGCCGTCGCTGGCGCGCCGCGGCCAGGAGGTCCACCTGGTGCGCGGCAGCTCGCTCGCCGTCGACACCCGCGCCGAGGTCGAGCTGGTGCTGGGCGGCCGGCCGGTGGATCTCCTCGTCATCGACGGCGATCACGCGTACGGCGCGGCGCGCTCAGACTTCGACATGTACGCGCCCCTGGTGCGGCCGGGCGGGCTCATCGCGCTCCACGACGCGGCCATCGACTCGGCGTCGGGCGGCGGCGGGTTCGACGTCCACGTCCTGTGGCGCGAGCTGGCGGCGCGCCACCGCGGCGAGCTCCTGGTGGATCCCGGCGGCCTCGTCGGCTTGCGGGCGCTCGCGCGCGCCCCCGCGGGCGACCGCCGGCCGATGGCGTGCGGTTGGGGGCTACTCTATATTTGAGCGCCTAGGAGGTCACGATGGGCCGCGCGCGGATGTCGATGGTGACGCTGGTCGTGGCGATCGCCGGCGCGGGGGCCGCCTGCTCGGCGGGCTCGGGGGACGGCGACGGCAAGCGGTTCTACGGCCCGAGCGACGTGTTCGTCGGCAAGGTCGTCGTCGAGCGCGAGGGCGATCGCCTCGCGGTGACGCAGGCGGCGTCCGGGCTCCTGCGCACCGGCATCTACGGGCTCCTCGGGCTCGGCGCGATCGTCCTGGCGATCGCCGCGAAGATGCGCTTCGGCCCCACGCGCACGACCATCGAGCTCGACCGCAAGGCCGGCGAGGCCCGCTGGTACCGCCGCCGCTGGGCGCCGCGCACGCTGCGGCTCGCCGACGTCGAGGCCGCCGACATGGAGTCGTCGCCGGAGGGGCAGACGCTGTTCTTCGCGCTGGCGGGCGGCAAGAAGGTCTATCTGCCGACGAACCCCACGGACGACGCCGACTCGGTCGCCGACATGACGGCGGCGCGCGACGCGGTGACCCGCTTCCTCCGCGGCGAGGGGGACCGGCTCGAGCGGACGTTCCGCACGCGCAGCAGCATGGGGGCGTTCCTGCGCGGGGGCGTGCTCGGCGCCGCGGTGCTCACCACGGCCGTCATCTGGGGCAACATGGTCACGCGCCAGGAGGTCGTCCTCGACAAGGCCGCCGGACAGGTGCGCGTGGTCGTGCGGCCGCTCGTCGGCTTCGGTCGCACCGTCGAGACCTTCCCGCTGTCCGACATCCGCGGGGCGGTCGAGGCGCGCGCCGGCGACCGCGCGCGCCTGCGCCTCGAGCTCGCGCACGGCACGCTCACCGTCGGCGTGGGGACGCCCGAGGAGCTCGCCCCCGTCGCGGACGGCCTGCGCGGCCTCATCGGCATCGCGGTACGACCCGCGGAGTGATCGATGGCGATGTTCGTCTTCGACGTGACGACCGAGCGGCGCGGCGACCGCCTCACGCTGACGCTGCCGTGGTTCCGCTGGCTGCGGATCCTGTGGCGGCTGCTGCTCGTCGTCCTGGCGTTCTCGCTGGTGGTGATGGTATGGACCGCCGTCGCGCACCCGCGCTATGCCTTCCGCTGCGCGCGCGCGGCCGGGACGTGCGCGCTCACCCGCAACGACCGCCCGCGCGAGACCTATCGCATCGCCGACATGGCCGAGGCGTGGACCGACCCGCGCGATCGCGACGCCGCCGTCGGGCACACCATCCGCCTCCGCCTCGCCGACGGCACGACGCCGTACCTGCAGGCGGTCGAGTCGGACGATCCCATCGTGGTGCGGAGCTACTTCGCCGCGGTCGATCGCGTGAACGCCTTCCTCGCGGGGAGCGGCGACTCCGTCGCCGTCGAGTGGACCGAGGGGACGAGCGCCGCGAGCTGGCGCCTCCAGATCATCGAGGTCGTGGGCCTTCTCGCGGTCTGCATCACATGGTACGTGCGCCTGCGCAAGATCGAGCTCGTGCTCGACCGCGGCGCCGGCACGTTCCGGCGGGTCGACCGGCGCGGCTTCGGCCTGCGAACGCAGGTGTTCAACGTGCCGCTCGCGGCGGTGCGCGACGTGACGAAGACCCAAGAGGGGGGCGCGACGCTGCTCCGCTTCGAGGCGGACGGGATCGAGCCGCTCGAGCTCCGCATGCGCCCGGGGACGCGGCTCGAGGAGGCCGAGCGCGCCATCGCCGAGATTCTCGGGCGCCCCATCCGCGCCGCATGACCGCGGCGGCCCTGGCGGAGCGCTGGGTCGAGCACCGCGGATACCGGGTGTGGACGGGAACCGCCGCCGGCGATCCGACCCGCCCGCCGCTCGTGTGCGTCCCGGGCGGCCCCGGCCTGTCCCACGCCTACCTCGCGGGGCTCGCCGCGCTCGCCGCGCGCGGCGGCAGCGTCATCTTTTACGACCCCGTCGGCTGCGGCGCCTCCGACCGACCCACGGAGATCCAGTGGTCGCTCGATTTCGTCACCGGCGAGATCGTCGCCGTCCTCGACGGGCTCGCGCTGCCCCGGGCTCACCTCTACGCCCACTCGTTCGGCGGCATCCCCGCGGTCGAGGTCGCGCTGGCGCACCCACAGCGGACGGCGGGCCTCATCCTGTCCAGCGTCCCGCTCGACGTGCGCGAGTACATGGCGGTCGTGCTGCGCTTCATCGCCGAGCTCGGCCCCGAGCTCGGAGCGGCGCTCGCGCGGGGCGAGTACGACCCGCGCGCCCGCGACCTCGCCTACGCGCGCGCCTACTACGAGTACGTCAAGCGCCACATCTGCCGCCTGACGCCTCTCCCCGACGTGATCCGCGACCCCGGCTACAACTGGGAGGCGCACCGCGCGCTCAAGGGCGGCCTCCTCCTCTATACCGGGGCGCTGCGCCGCTGGAGCGCGCTCGATCGGCTGGGCGCGCTCGCCGCGCCGGCGCTGCTGTGCTGCGGCCGCCACGACGCGGTGACCGCCGCCGCGTGCCGCGCGGCCGCCGGGCGCATGCCGCGCGCCGAGGTCGAGGTCTTCGCCGACAGCTCCCACCTGCCGCACCTCGAGGAGCCGGAGCGCTATCGCGACGTCCTCTCCGCGTTCCTCGCGCGCGCCGACCAGGCCCCGGCGACGAGCGCGCGGTAACGCTCGACCCCCGACGGCAGATCGTCGACGCGCGCGCGGTAGGCGGCGACGGAGTGGCGCTGCGCGTCGGCGGCGGCGGGATCGCGGAGGTACGCGCGCGCCGCGGCGAGCACGGCGTCGGTGTCGAACAGCTCCACGAGGCGCAGCGCCTCCGTCACGTAGGGGTTGCCGTCGAAGATCTGCCCCAGGAAGCGCGTGAGCCCCAGCGCCCACATCAGGTAAGGGTAGGGCTCGAGCTGGGCCAGCGCCGCGCGCACCACCGGCGACGGCGCCGCCGGCAGCCGGCCCGAGTGGACGCCGATGATCGCCGGAACGCCGAGGGCGAGCGCGCTCATCGCCGACGTGGCCGTCACGTTGAGGCCGAAGTACAGATCGGCCGCGCGCAGGACGTCGAGGAAGCGCGCGTGGCCGATCTGGGGCAGGAAGCGATAGCGGCGTCCCAGCGCGGCGCCCTCCGCCATCGGCTCCGGCCCGACGTGCACGAGGATGACGTCATCGCCGAGCTGAGCGAGCGTGCGCACCGCCAGCGTCTTGGTCGCGTCGAACATATGGCGGCGGATCGCCATCGGCTGCTCGCGCGTGATCTGCCAGCGCGCCGTCGGCCACACGATGGCCCGCGCGCCGTCGCCGATGCCGAGCGCGGCGCGCGCCGCCGCCCGCTCGCCCGCGCTCGGTGGCGCGATCGGCTCGAAGCACGAGAACGCGCCCTGCGCGGTGGGGCGCGCCATCGGCACGGTCGTGAGGCGCGGCCAGCGCAGCACGCGCGCGTCGGTCTTGAACGTCTCCTGCCAGTAGTCCCACACGAGGTCGGTGTCGCCCAGCCCCCACATGTCGAGCCCGATGATCGGGACGGGCGACGCGAACAGCGGATCGAGGCTGTGGCGCAGGCCGGCCAGGACCTGGGTGACCGCCGCGATGTCGACCAGGCACACGGCGCGGCAGCGCTGCTCCTTGGCGACGGCGAGGATCGCCTCGGCCAGGACGGAGCTCGCTCCGTCGAGCCAGCCGATCTTCGCCGCGTGACCCTGAAGGAGCGGGCGCAGCGCCTGCGGCGCGATGACGGTCACGTCCTCGCCCTGCGCCTTGAGGTCGGCGGCGATGCGCGCGCCCACGAACGCCTCCCCGAACGCGAACGGCGTCGCGGCGACGAAGAGGTGGCGGGCCATGGCCCGATCCTAACCCCGGCGGGTTGACAACGGGCCCGTCCGCGACGCACGCTCGGCCGGTGAGGCTAGTCCTCCCCACGGGCGACCGCGCCGCGGTCCAGGGTGTCGACGGCGCGCGCGTGACGATCGACGACTCGGTGCACGTGCTCGTCCCGCCTCTCGTGCCGCTCCCCTTCGATCTGCGCGGCTGGGGCGACGAGATGATCCTCGGCGGCCTGCCGCCGGCGTCGGTGCGCGTGCTGTCCATCCTCGACACCCGCACCGACAAGGGCTGGCCGCTCACGCTCGTCGTCTCCGATGCGCTCGCCACCGACGGCGACGTCGCGCGGGCGCGCCGGATGCACGCGCTGTATCGCTTCGTCGAGTGGGGGGCGGTGGCCGTCGCGGAGGCCGTCCCGCCCGAGGCGCTGACGGCCGCCGCCGAGGAGCTCGAGGCGCTGTTCCGCCGCGGCGAGCCGGACTTCACCACCGGCGCGACGACGGCGATCGCCGACGTGTGGGCCGGCGCGGGCGCGAGCCACGACGACTGGCGCAAGGACGAGCCCGGCTGACAGTCAGGCGCGCATGAACCGCCGCAGGCGCGGGCCGATGCGCCGCGTGTCGCGCGCGTAGAACTCGAGCCCGGGGACGAGCACCCGCACCACCGCGATCGGGCAGTCGGGCGGCGTGTAGACGCAGCGGAGGACCCGCGCCAGCCCGGCCCGCGCCAGCGCGTCCCGCAGGCGGGCGAGGCACGCCTCGAGGCTCGTCGCCGCGTCCGGGAAGTCGGGCACGTCGGCGTAGTCGATCTGGGGGGCGTCGCGCCGGTAGCCCGCGAGCGCGTCCGCATAGAAGCGGCTGCGATCGACGGCGCCGAGGTGCGCCACGCCGCGGTAGACGAGATCCAGATCGTCGCGCCCGCCGTGGATCAGGCTGAGGCGGCACTGGACGGTCTCGGTGATCGCGCGCGCGAGCGCGATGGCGCGCGACGCGTGGCAGCCGTCGCCGCGCAACGTGACGTCCGGCTGCGCGCGATCGAATCCGTAGGCATTGAACGTGGGCAGCCCGGCCTCGCCGGGGAGGTAGCGCACGATCAGGTCGAAGCCGCGCTCCGCCCAGTCGCGGCGCAGCGTCTGGATCTCGTCGGGGAGGGACTCGGGGCGGACCAGGAGCCCCGTGTCGCGGGCGTTGTGAAACGACGTCACGTCGCGCTCGATCACCTCGGCGAGCGCGTGGACGGTGGCCTCGTCGATCGAGTTCCCCGACGCGAGACCGTTGCTGCTCGACCCGAAATGGCGCGCGCCGCCGAGGGAGAGCGGCAACGGGTGCATCACCGCCTCGGCGGGGACGACGACGGGCTCGCCGGTGTCGAGGTCGGCGACGGTGCAGGCCCACAGCGGCTCGTCGAGGTCGAGGGTGCGCCCCCATATGGGGCAGAGATCGAGGAGCGCCGCCGACCGGGTGCGGCCGTCGAGCACGTCCCGTCCCGTCGCGCGGACGAGCTCGAAGGGCGCGCGGCCGTGCTCGGCGAAGGCCAGCTCGATGGCCTCCATGAGCGCGCCGGCGCGCGCCTCCGCCAGGGTGAAGCCTTTCCCCGCCGACACGCACACGTTGCCCGGCAGCGCGTCGGGTCGGATCGCCACGCACACCGGGACGCCGAGCCGGTCCAGGCGGGTGATCTCGGTGACCCGCGTGATGCCGAGGCCGGGGGCCAGCGCGGCGGCCAGCGCGAACGTCTCCTCGGCGGCCCGCGTGCGCAGGCTCGACCGATAGACGCGCAGGACGGTCATCGGGTAGATTATCTCCTACACCGAAGCAAGATCCGGGGCTTCCGCAGTAATCGAAACGAAAGGGAAGAACCATGGGTGGTCACGAAGGCGGCGAGGGCGGCGGCAAGCACGAGGAAGAAGGCGGGCTTGGCGCCATCGGCACGCTCATGCACTGGATGGGGATCGGCAGCCACGTGGCGGAAGGGGCCAAGCCGTGGCTGGAGGTCGGCCACCTCGTTCACGAGGGCAAGGGCATCTTCGACGCGCTCGGCCACGTGGGTGCGGCCGAGGCGGCGAGCGTGGCGTCCAAGGGCACCGGCGGTCTCCTTCCTTATCTCGGCGCGGTCACGGGGACGATCCAGGCCGGCGTCGAGGGCTACGAGGCCTACGAGAACTTCGCCAAGGAGGGCTACCACAGCGACAAGGCGTGGACCAACGTGGGCGGCGCCACGCTGGGCGCCGCCGGCGCGGCGGTGACGTTCATTCCCGGATACGGCCCGCTCATCGGGGCGGGCCTCGCCGCGGGCGAGATGGCTGCCGACGCGGGCGGCTGGGCCATGGGCAAGGCGTTCGGCAAGGACGCCGGCTTCAGCTCGAATCAGATGGTGGGGAATTTCATCCGCGGCACGTTCGGCGACAAGTCGTGGGGCGAGTCGGTGTCCAACATGGTCGGGGGC